>DASUQS010000081.1:0-16497 GCA_036280455.1 Acidimicrobiales bacterium | reverse complement strand
GCCCGCAGGGTCACGTGCAGCGTGATGCCGGCCTGCGTGGCGAACGACTGCCAGAAGTGCTCGGCCATCTCGGGGTTGAACGGGGGGTCGCCGAGGGGCAGCACGTCGCCGAAGGGCACGTCGTAGGCGACGTACGGCCGCCCCGACAGGTCGAGCGCCACCTCCACCAGCGCCTCGTCGAGCGGGAACGACCCACTGGCGAACCGGCGCACGCCGGCTTTGTCGCCCAGCGCCTCCCGGAAGGCCTCGCCGATCACGATCGCCACGTCCTCCACCGTGTGGTGGCCGTCGACGTGCAGGTCGCCCTGCGCCTCGACCGTGAGGTCGAAGCCCCCGTGGCGCCCGAGCTGGTCGAGCATGTGGTCGAAGAACGGCAGCCCCGTGGCGGCGTGCACCTTGCCCTCGGGGCCGTCGAGGTCGATCGCGACCGAGACCGAGGTCTCCTTCGTCGTGCGCTGGCGACTGGCGGAACGGGTCATGAGAGCACCTCGCGGAGGCCGGAGAGGAAGGCGTCGTCCTCGTCCCTCGTGCCGATCGTGACACGCAGGCAGCCCTCCAGGCGAGGCCAGGAGGCGCAGTTGCGCACGAGCACCGACCGCTCGACCAGGTCCTTCCAGACCTGGTCACCGCCGCGGTCGCGGGGGCGGAAGAGGACGAAGTTGGCGCCGGACGGCCACACGTCGACCGGCAGTTCGGCGAGCGCGGCGGTGACGCGGCCGCGCTCCTCGACGATGTGGGACACGCGGGTGGCCATCGCGTCGTGGAACTCGAGGGCGACGGTGCCAGCAGCCTGCTTGAAGGCGTCGAGGTGGTAGGGCAGGACGACCTTGTCGAGTTGGGCGACGAGCCAGGCCGGGCCGATGAGGTAGCCGAGTCGGGCGGCCGCCATCGACCACGTCTTCGAGAACGTGCGGGTCACCACGAGCGGGCGGTCGCCGTCCACCAGCTCGAGCGCCGACCACGGGGCGAACTGACCGTAGGCCTCGTCGACCACCACGAGGCCGGGGGCCTCGTCGACCACCGTGCGCACCAGGTCCTCCGGCTCGACCATGCCGGTCGGGTTGTTCGGCGAGCACAGGAAGGTGATGGCGGGAGCGGTGTCCGCCAGGACGCTGCGCACCTCGGCGATGTCGAGCGTGAAGTCGGCGCCCCGCTCCCCCACCGCCACCGTGGTGCCGGTGATGCGGGCGATGTGGCTGTGCAGCGCGTACGTCGGCTCGAAGACCGCCGCGGTGCGGCCGGGGCCGCCGTAGGTCAGGCACAGCGTCTGGAGCACCTCGTTGGAGCCGTTGGCGGCGAACACCTGCTCCGGGGCGACGCCGTGCAGCTTCGCGATGGCGGTGCGCAGGGCGCGGTACGAGCGGTCCGGGTAGCGGTGCCACTCGACCTCGGCCAGCGCCTGGCCCAGCCGTGCGGAGAACTCGGCCGGCGGGGGGCCGGGCGCCTCGTTGGTGTTGAGGCGCACGTCGACGTCGATCTGCGGGGAGTGGTAGCCCTCCATGAGGGCGACGTCGGCCCGAGGCTCGACGGGATCGCCGGCGGCGGCATCCGCGGCGGCGGTCACGCCAGCTCCTGACGCAGGCGGATCGAGTCGGCGTGGGCGGGGAGGCCCTCGTAGGTGGCCAGCGCGATCACGTGCTCGGCCACCTGGGCGAGGCCCTTGTCGTCGACGGTCACGACGTGGACGTGCTTGCGGAAGTCGTCGACCCGCAGCGCTCCCGAGAACCGGGCGGAGCCGTAGGTGGGCAGGACGTGGTTGGGGCCGGCCAGGTAGTCGCCGATCGAGGCCGGGGCCAACGGCCCGCAGAACACCGCCCCGGCGTGGCGGACCAGCGGCAGGAGGTCGGCTGCGTCGTCGACCAGCAGCTCGAGGTGCTCGGGGGCGATGGCGTTGGACACCGCGAGCGCCTGCGCCGCGTCGTCGCAGACGACCGCGTACCCGCCCTCGGCGAGGGTGGCCTCGAGGTGCTCCCGCCGCGGCGACTGCGGCACCAGGCGGGCGACCTCGGCGGCGACGGCATCGGCGACCGCCTCGTCCCACGTGATCAGCCACGCGAGCCCGTCGGGGCCGTGCTCGGCCTGGAGCATGACGTCGATGGCGGCGAGCTCCGGCGGCGTCGTGGCGTCGGCGACGACGACCACCTCGGACGGGCCGGCGAACGAGGACGGCACGCCCACGAGGCCCATGCCCGCCACTTCGCGCTTGGCCTGGGCGACCCGCGCCGAGCCGGGACCGACGATGACGTCGACCGGGCGGATCGACTCCGTGCCGTACGCCAGCGCCCCGATCGCGGCGGGGCCGCCGATCCGGTACACCTCGTCCGCACCGGCGAGGGCGGCCGCGGCCAGGATGCCCGCCGGCACCTTCCCGTCGGGCCGGGCGGGGCTGACCAGCACGACCTCGGGCACGCCCGCCACCTTGGCGGGGACGAGGGTCATCAGCGCCGTCGACACCAGGGGGGCGAGGGCGTTGGGCACGTAGCAGCCCACGCGGTCGACCGGCCGCACCAGCTCGCGGATCTCGAGGGCGCCGTTGTGGTGGACGACCTCCTCGCCCCGCTGGGCGGAGTGGTAGTCGGCGATGTTGTCGTGCGCCGCCTCGAGCGCCTCGCGCAGGTCGCGGGGGATCTCGTGGATGGCGGCCGCCACCTCGGCGGGCGGGACGCGCAGCTCGTCGAGCTCCACCCCGTCGAAGCGGGCGGCGAAGGCGCGGAGCGCGTCGTCGCCGTGCTCGCGCACCTCGGCCAGCAGGGCGCGGACCTCGTCGATGGGCGGTTCGGTCTGGGCCGCGGGGCGGGGCAGCCGGCGACGGAGGTCGTCGGTGCCCGTCCCACGCAGGTCGAGTCGGCGGAGCACGACAGGCAACGCTACCGGCGCTCCAGGTCACCGGCCCCATGTGATCCCGGCGGGGAGGTCCGGGCGGGTTCGGGAGCCGGGACGGGTAGAACCTGTGCCATGGAGAGCGATCGGGCCGAGCTGTCGGCGCTGGCGACATCACTGGACGACCTGACGGCCCGGCTCGCAGCCACCGCCGGGCGCTATCAGGGCTCGCCGCGGGACGACATCGCCGACGGCCTGTACGAGGTCGAGCGGTCGCTCGTGACCGCGAGCCGCAAGCTGGAGCGCGTCCTCCGCACGATGCGCTAGGGGGTCGTGGACACGAACCGTGCACGCCCCAGGACCGGGGCATCGATCATCGTGCGACGACATGACCGCAACCTGTCCCCGGATACGACGACGGCGCCCCGATGGGGCGCCGTCGCGGCGACGTCGGGCGGCGGATCCCGACGTCGCTCTGAACCAGGTGGCGGGAACCTGGTTGTCGCCCACGTTATCGCTTACGGCGTAGTGGGGGTTGCGCGCTGAGCGAAGAAGTTCGTTGCGGTTCGTTCACGATCCATTGACCCGCGTGTCGTCGACGACGTGCGCTCAGAAGGAGAACGCCGACGGACAGATGTCGGCCAGCACACAGGTGTCGCAGCTCGGCTTGCGGGCGGTGCACACCGCTCGCCCGTGGAGGATGAGCCGCAGGCCGAAGGACCCACGCTCGCCCGCCCGCACCATCGGGTTCAGCTCCATCTCGATCTTCACCGGGTCGGTCTGGCTGGTGAGGCCGAGGCGGGACGACAGGCGTTGCACGTGGGTGTCGACCGGGAGCCCCGGCTCGCCCAGAGCGACGCTGCGCACCACGTTCGCCGTCTTGCGTCCGACGCCGGGAATCGTCACGAGATCGGACATCTTGCCGGGCACCTCGCCGCCGAACCGCTCGACGACCGCCGCAGCCATGCCCATGATGCTCTTGGTCTTGTTGCGGTAGAAGCCGGTGGTGCGGACGAGCTCCTCGACCTCGGCGGGCTGGGCGGTCGCCAGGTCGTGCGGCGTGGGGTACCGCGCGAACAGCGCCGGGGTGACGAGGTTGACCCGGTCGTCGGTCGTCTGGGCCGACAGGATCGTCGCGGTGAGCAGCTCGTAGGCGTTGGTGTGGCGCAGAGCGCAGAGCTCGGTGGGGGTGCCGGGGTACTCGATCGCCAGGCGATCGGCGACGACGCGCGCTCGACCCTTGGGGCTGCGGGGACGTCCGGGAGCCATTCGGCGGACACTACCGGCCGGTCCGCCTCCGTCGGCCCGACCTTGCCCACGACGGTGAACCCGGTGGTGCTACACCAGGTGTCGTGGGTGCCACCGATCGTCGTCGACCGGGACGCCGGATCCCCCGGGGCATCGCGGCGGCGGCAGCGGCCGTCGCGCTGGGGGCGATCGCCGTCGCGCCGGGCGACGGGCGGAACGTGCCAGGCCGCTCCCCCGACGTCACGGTGTCCGCCGAACCGTCCGCGCAGGGCTCCACGTCGCCCACCGTCGCGCCGTCCGCCACCACCACGACCCTCCCGCGGGAGTTCACCCTCGTCGCCACGGGCGACGTCCTCCTCCACCAGCCGCTCTGGGAGCAGGCTCTCGCCGACGCGGCGGCGGCCGGCGGCGCCGGACACGACTTCCGGCCGCTCCTGGCCGGCGTCGCCCCGCACGTGGCCGGTGCCGACCTCGCGATCTGCCATCTGGAGACCCCGGTCGCCGAGCCGGGCGGCCCGACCGCGGGCTATCCGGCGTTCAACGTCCCGCCCGAGATCGTGCCCGCCCTCGCCGACACGGGCTACGACGCCTGCACCACTGCCTCGAACCACACCTACGACCGGGGCGCGGCCGGCGTCGACCGCACCCTGGACGCCCTCGACGCCGCCGGCATCCGCCACGCAGGCTCGGCCCGCCACCCGGACGAGGCCGCCACGACGACGGAGATTTCGGTGGCCGGGGCGACCGTGGCGCTGCTCTCCTACACGTTCGGCTTCAACGGCGTCCCTCCGCCCGACGGCCAGACCTGGCGGTCAAACCCGATCGACGAGGCCCGCATCCTCGCCGACGCCGCCCGGGCCCGTGCCGAGGGCGCGTCGGTCGTCGTCGTGGCCATGCACTGGGGTGACGAGTACGACCCCGAGCCGAACGCCCAGCAGCAGGCGCTCGGGCCCGCGCTGGTGCGCTCACCGGACATCGACCTCGTTCTCGGCCACCACGCCCACGTCGTCCAGCCCATCGAGGTGGTCGACGGCGAGTGGGTGGTCTACGGCATGGGCAACATGGTCGCCCGCCACGGCACCCCCGGGGCCCCCAACCAGGAGGGCCTGCTCGTGCGGTTCACCTTCACGGAGGGGCCGCAGGGGTGGCGGGTCACCCGGGCCGAGTTCGCGGCGCTGCTCGTCGTGCTGCCCGGCCCCCCGATCCGTGTCGTCGACGTCGGTGCCGCGCTGGCGACCGGGACCGGTCCTGCAGGACCTGTCGACGGGGCCCTGCGAGCGCGCCTGCAACTGGCCTGGGAGCGCACCACGGGGACGGTCGACAGGCGCGGCGCGAGCACCTTCGGCCTGCGTCCGCTCCCGGGGTCTGCTCCGCCCCCGGCGGACACTCCGTAGCCTTCGGGGCGTGAACCGGTTCGAGATCTCCCGCCAGCGCTCGCCCGAAGACGTCGCCGCCGTCGGCGAGCTGATCCGCTCCGCGGAGGCCGCCGTCGGCCACGAGCTGGTGACCGAGCATCGCTTCCACGACGGCGCCTTCGGCGGTGGCGGCGACTTCGCCGGACTGGTCGCGTGGGGCCCCGATCGCAGGCCATCGGCGTACGCGCAGGTCATCAAGGGCGAGCGGCGCTGGGAGCTCGAACTCGTCTACGACCACGACCCGGCCCGCATCGACGATGCGCTCCTGGCCGCCCGGGAGGTGCTCACCGAGGCGGTGGAGACGGTGGGGCGCGAAGGCGGCGGCCACGTCCACCTCTGGATCACCCGTCCCACCGACGACCACCACCGACTGGCCGCCGCCGTCGGCCTGGCGCCCGGACGCGACCTGTGGCAGCTCCGCCGACCCCTGCCCGTCGGCGAGGACTGGCAGCTCGACACCCGCCCGTTCGTGGTCGGGCAGGACGAGGAGGCGTGGCTCGAGGTCAACAACCGGGCCTTCGACTGGCACCCCGAGCAGGGCGGCTGGACCGTGGCGGACGTCCGGGCGCGGGAGGCCGAGCCCTGGTTCGACCCCGAGGGCTTCCTGCTGCACGAGGTCGACGGCCGGCTCGCCGGCTTCTGCTGGACCAAGGTGCACGCCGACCACGAGCCGCCCCTCGGCGAGATCTACGTCATCGCCGTCGACCCCGACCTCCACGCCCGGGGCCTCGGCCGGGCCCTGGTGCTGGCCGGCCTCGACCACCTGGCGGAGCGCGGCCTCACCGTCGGCATGCTCTACGTCGACGCCGACAACGAGCGCGCCACGCGGCTGTACCTGGACCTGGGCTTCCGGGTGGATCACGTCGACCGGGCCTTCGTGGGCGACGTCGCCGCCGAGGGCACCGCGGCGACGCCCGCGGACTGAACGACTCACCCGGACCCGGCGATCGGACGCGGCCGGTGCACGACCTGCGCCCGGGTGCGGGGCGGCGAGGTCAGCTCGTGCCGACGCCGAGCGCGTTGCCGATCACGAACGTGATGGCGGCCGGGACGAGGGTGAACAGCAGCTGGCGGACGATCGCACGGAGGGGAGGCCGGTCCGTCGACCGCCCGATGAGCACGCCCACCACGCAAGCGGCGACCACACCGAGCACCAGCGAGGCCACGATCGCGGCGGTTCCCGAGGAGACGAACCACGGGAGGAGGGGCACGATGGCGCCCAGCGAGAAGGCCACGAACGACCAGCTGCCGGCGGCCAGCGGCGAGCCGAGCTGCTGCGGGTTGATGCCCAGCTCCTCCCGGGCGTGGGTCTCGAGGGCGGTCTCCGGGTCGCTCATCATCGCCTCGGCGACCATCGAGGCCTCCTCGGCGTCGAGGCCGCGCCGCTCGTAGAGCGCCGCCAGCTCGGCGGTCTCGGCCTCGGGGCGGTGACGCAGCTCGCGGGCCTCGATCGTCAGCTCCCGCTCGAGGAGCTCGGACTGCACCTTCATCGAGTTGTACTCGCCCGCAGCCATCGAGATCGCCCCCGACACGAGACCGGCCAGGCCGGCCAGGCGCACCACCGCCGGAGCGGGGTCCGCCCCCGCCACGCCCAGGATGAGGCCCATGTTGCTCACCAGCCCGTCGCTCACCCCGAACACCGCGGCCCGGGCGGCGCCGCCCTGGACGTCGCGGTGCTCGAACTCCGGGTGGGCCGACGGCACGTGGGGGATCACGCCCTGACGCTATCCCCGGGCCGTCGACGACCGCGCCCATCAGGCGGGTCCCGGCCGTAGGCTTGAGCACCGTGCCCAGCCGCTACGACCTCGATCGCGACGCGCTCGCCGAACTGCTCGACGGCGAGCCGCGCTATCGCGTCGACCAGGTGTGGGACGGGCTCCACCGCCAGCTCGCCGAGCCGGCGGAGCTCACCACGCTGCCCAAGGCGCTGCGCGCCCGCCTCGACGCCGAGCTGCCGGCCGCCCTCACGCCTGTCGCCGAGTCGACCGACCGGCACGGCGACACCGTCAAGTGGCTGTTCGAGCTCGACGGTGGCGCCCGGGTCGAGACCGTGCTCATGCACTACAAGGACCGCACCACCGTGTGCGTGTCCAGCCAGGCGGGCTGCGCCATGGGGTGCGGGTTCTGCGCCACCGGCCAGGCCGGGTTCCAGCGCCAGATGACCACCGGCGAGATCGTCGAGCAGGTCGTGCGCGCCGCCCGTCGCTCCCGCGACAGCGGCCGGCGGCTCGGCAACGTCGTGTTCATGGGCATGGGCGAGCCGATGGCCAACTACGAGCGCGTGTGGCCGGCGATCGAGCGCCTCCACGGCGACCTGGGGCTGTCGGCCCGCCACGTCACCGTGTCGACCGTCGGGCTGGTGCCCGGCATCCGCAAGCTGGCGGCCGAGGACCTGCCGGTCAACCTGGCGGTGTCGCTGCACGCCGCCAACGACGAGCTGCGCAACGAGTTGGTACCGATCAACAAGCGCTATCCCCTGTCGGTGCTGATGGGCGCCTGCGCCGACTACCTGCGCGCGAAGGGCCGGCGCCTGTCGTTCGAGTGGGCGCTGATCGACGGCACGAACGACCGGCTGAGCGACGCCCGGGAGCTGGCCGAGCTCGCCCGCACGCTGCCGTTGGCCGCACACGTGAACCTGATCCCGCTGAACCCCACGCCCGGGTACCCCACCCGGGGGACTCCCCGCGAGGGCGTGGCGCTGTTCCGCCAGCGGCTGGCCGACCTGGGCGTCAACGCCACCGTTCGGCGCAACCGGGGCACCGACATCGACGCGGCCTGCGGCCAGCTCGCCGCCCGGGTCGAACTGCGCGACAAGGGCGCACGCGTCAGCGCACGAGGACGGTGACGCCGGCGTCGGTGCGGATCGCGTCGGCCAGCACCTCGCGGGCCTCCACCCGGGCACCCGCCCACACCACCGAGCGCTCGACCGTCCCCTCGACGACCGCGCCGTCACCCACCACCGGCGCACCGCCGCTGACCGCCAGGTTGGCGGCCAGGTAGCGAGCGGGCGTGCCGCAGTCGATGCACGGGCCGTCCCAGCGGACGACGTCGATGCGGCCCGCGGCGTGCGCGGCCCGCCACGACACCTCCCACAGCCCCGACGGCACGGGTTCGAGCCGGGCGACCTCCGACCACGGCATGAGGGCGCCGGCGAGCTTGCTGGTCGGGCGGTCCGGCGGGCGGAGGCGGTCGTCGCCGACCACGAGCAGGCGCACCCGCTCGCGATCCCAGCTCGCCGTCACGGTCGCCAGCTCGCCCGGTGCCCACGTGTCGCCGTTGAGCACGAGCACGCCGCGCCCGTCGATCCACGGCCGCAGGTGGGCGAGGGCGCCCGCCGTCCCGAGTGCTTCGCGCTCCTCGACCGACACGTGGACGGGGCTCCCGTCCAGGTGGGACTCGATGGCGTCACGCCCGTGGTGGACGTTCACCGCCACCTCGGCGACGGCCGTGCGGGCCCGCTCGATCGCCAGGTCGAGCAGCGGCACTGATCCGACCGGGCACAGCGGCTTGGGGCGCACGAGGGTCAGCGGGCGCAGCCGTCGCCCCTCCCCCGCGGCCAGGACGACAGCACACACGTCGGTTGGGAGCGGTTCGCTGGCCTGGGGCATGATCGCCGGCATGACGACCATCGTGCAGGGAATCCAGGGGCTCCGCGACATCGTGGGCCAGCACCTCGGCTACAGCGACTACGTCGAGGTCACCCAGGAGCAGGTCAACCAGTTCGCCGAGGCGACGGGCGACCACCAGTGGATCCACGTCGACGTCGAGCGCGCGAAGAAGGAGAGCCCCTTCGGCGGGCCGATCGCCCACGGCTACCTCACGCTGTCGATGGGCCCCCGCCTCGTGCCCCAGGTCGTCCGCGTCGACGGCATCACCATGGCGGTGAACTACGGCTGCGACAAGGTGCGCTTCCCCTCCCCCGTGCCCGTCGGCTCGAAGGTGCGCGTCGGCGTCGAGCTGGTGAACGTCGACGACGTCAAGGGCGGCGTGCAGGTCACGATGCGCTTCACGTTCGAGGTCGAGGGTGCCGACAAGCCGGCCTGCGTCGCCGACAACCTGTTCCGCTACTACGGCTGACGGCCCACGGAGGGCCGACGATCACGCGCTGAGGCGGGCCCGCACCGCGGGCCAGCCCGGCAGGTCCCGCACCGCGGCGAGGTCGGGCTCGCCGTCGAGCAGGCCGGGGGCCCGGAACCCGGCGTCGACCGCGGCCTCGACCCAGCGCAGGGCCTCCTCCGCCGAACCGGCCCGGGCCCACGAGCACGCCACCTCGAACGCGGTCTGGGCCGGGCTCTGCGGGCCGGCGGCGAACACCTGCTCGCCGACCTCGGCCGCGGCATCGAACCGCTCGGCGTAGTGCAGGTGGGTCTGCAACCCGCTGGCGGCTTCGATGCCGGGGCGGCCCGCCGCGACGAGCCGGGCGGCCACCGGGACGGCCCGGCCGGCGTCGGCCAGCAGGGTGGCGGACACGAGGTTCGGTGGGCCGCCGGGCTCCGACCGGTAGGCGGCCTCGTAGAGGTCGTCGGCCATCTCGACCGGACCGGTGAGCAGGGCGATGCCCGCCAGGAGGAACGGGTTCCCGCCGTCGCCCGCCTGGCGCATGATCGAGCCCGCCCGCGACCCGTCGCCGGAGCGCAGCGCGTTCCAGGCGCGGGTCTCGGCCTCGGCCCGGGGCAGGCGGGGCGTGAGGTCCGGCATCGGGTCGGTGGGGCGGACGACCTGCAGGTCGGGACGCCCACGACGCCGCGACCGCTTGCCGCCGCGACCGGAGCCCGCGGTGGCGCCCCCCGGGTCCGGTGCCTCGACGTCGAACGACTCGCTGCGCTCGGCCTTGAGGTCGCGCCAGTTCATGTAGGCGAACATGGCGAAGAAGATGAGGCCGAACAGGCCGAACTTCCCCGACCGGAGGGTGATGAGCGCGGCGACGATGGCGGCGCCGATCGAGAGCTTGCAGGCCGTCTCGAACCCGAACAGCGTCTCGGCCACGTGCCCGCCGTCGAGCGGTCGGATCGGCAGCAGGTTGAACACCGCCCACCAGATGCTGACGAACTGCGTGTAGTAGACGATCGGCACCCAGCTGAAGCCGTCCGCGCCGCTCATCGCCCAGTCCCACCCCGCGTCGGTGTACCACTGGCTCTTGTACAGCAGGTAGGTCGGCAGGCCGAGGAACAGCAGCTGCGCGAGGGCGCCCGAGATGCTGACGAAGACGGACTTCGGCTTGGACAGGATGCGCCGCCCGCCACCGGCGGGGACGGTGAACCCCCCGAAGCCGTGGAGCACGATCGCGGAGCGCTGCCCGAGGAACCGGTACGTCACCGCGTGGCCGAGCTCGTGCACGAGCACCGACACGAAGACGATGACCATGAAGCCGAGCACCATCCAGAGGGGTTCCATCCGGATGCTGAACAGCGCGGCGACGACGACGAACAGCGGCTCGACCCGGATCGGGATGCCGAAGATGCGGAAGTGGGCCTTGGCCACGGACCGCAGCGTAGGCGCGCCCGGTGCCGCCCCGACGATCCCCGCGCCGTCGCCCGCCGCATTTTCGGGACCCGACCACGTCACCCGTACCATGCGTGCGATGGCAAGGTTCACGATGCCGGAGTCGCTTCCCCAGGGCGACGAGAAGGTCACGGCCGTCCGCGGCATGTTCGACGCCATCGCGCCGCGCTACGACGTGGTCAACCGCATCATGACGTTCCGCCTCGACGTGCGGTGGCGCAAGCTGGCGGTGCGCTCGCTGGCGCTGCGCCGCGGCTCGGTCGTGCTCGACCTCGCGTGCGGCACCGGCGACCTGTGCCGCGAGGTCGATGCCGCGGGGCTCTCGCCGATCGGCGTCGACCTGTCCTACGGCATGCTCGCGAACGCCCGCACCGACGCCCCGCTCGCGCAGGGCGACGCGCTGCACCTGCCCGTCCGCCCCGGTGCCGTCGACGGCGTGACCTGCGGGTTCGCCCTGCGCAACCTGGTCGAGCTGCCGCCGTTCTTCGCGGAGCTGGCCCGCGTGCTGCGCCCCGGGGGCCGCATCGCCCTGCTGGAGGTGGCCACGCCGCCCAACCGGGTGATGCGCTGGGGCCACGGCGTGTACTTCGGCAAGGTCGTACCGGTCATCGGGGGGCTGATCTCGGACGCGTCGGCCTACCGCTACCTGCCCCGCTCGGTCGCCTACCTCCCCGACGCCGAGGCGATGCACACGATGATCGTCGAGGCCGGCTTCGTCGACATCGACCGCCGGCTGCTCTCCGGCGGCATCGCCCAGCTGATCACCGCCACCCGGCGACCGTGACGCTCGTCGCCCGCACCCGCCGGCTCGACGCGGACGTCGACCTGCTCGCCTTCGCCGGCGACGACGGCGACGTGTTCGACAAGGGTCGCGCCGGGCTCGCGGGCCGCGGGCAGGCGCTCGTCGTCGACTGGCCTGCGGGCGACGCTGCAACCGCCGCCCGGCAGGCCGCCGAGGCGCTGGCCGCCATCGCGACCGACGACGAGGTGCGGGTGCCGGGCACGGGGCCGGTGGCGTTCGGCGCGCTGCCGTTCGTGCCCGGCGCTCCGGCGCGCCTCGTCGTTCCGCGGGTCATCGTGGGGCGTGCGACGGACGGCACCCGGTGGATCACGGTCGTGGCCGACGACGCCGAGCCCACCAGCGGGGTCGGGATCGATCCGGATGCTCCCCGGCCGGACGACCTGATCGGCCCGCGGGCCACCCACCGTCAACCTCAGCGCTACGAGGTCGACGCCGCCCACGCCCCCGAATGGTGGTGCGGCCTGGTCGAGGAGGCCACCAAGGCGATGGCCGGCGGCGCCCTCGACAAGGTCGTGCTCGCCCGCCGGCTCGACGTGACGGCCGACGCGCCGTTCGACCGCCACGCGGTGCTCGACCGGCTGCGCACGGCCTATCCGGGCTGCCACATCGTCGGCATCGACGGCTTCGTGGCCGCCAGCCCCGAGCTGCTGGTCTCGGTCGCCGGCGACATCGTGCGGTCGCATCCGATGGCGGGCACCGCCCCGCGCGGCGGCGACCCCGCCACCGACCAGCGGCTCGCCGCCTCGCTGCTCGCCTCGGCCGTCTACCGCCACGAGCACCAGGTCACGATCGACGCCGTGCACGACACGCTGCTCGGCTGGTGCTCCTACGTCGACTACGAGGCCGAGCCATCGGTGGTGGCGGTCGCCAACCTGCAGCACCTCGCCACCCTCGTCGAGGGCCGCCTGTCCCACCCGGCGCCCTCCGTGCTGGAGCTCGTCGCCGCGCTGCACCCCACCCCGGCCGTGGCCGGCCGACCGCTCGACCGGGCCGTGGCCTGGATCGCCGAGCACGAGGGCATCGACCGGGGGCGCTACGCGGGCACCGCCGGGTGGGTGGACGCGGCCGGCAACGGCGCCTGGGCCGTGTCGGTGCGCTGCGCCGAGATCGACGGAGCCACGGCCCGCGTGTTCGCCGGCAACGGCATCGTGGCCGGCAGCGACCCCGCCACCGAGCTGGCCGAGACCCGCATCAAGTTCCAGGCGCTGATGTCGGCCCTGGTGCGGCCGTGACGCCGCGACGCTAAGACGGGCGGTCGGCCAGGGCGGCCTCGACCGCGGCGGCCACCGCGTCGTCCACGCGGCGATGCGTCTCGACGTTGGCGGCGCGATCGGTCGGCACCACCAGCACCCGCACGCCACCCGCCGCCGCGGCCTCCGCCACCGCGGCCCCGACATCGGCCTCAGGGTCGAGCCGGCGGGCGTCGACGCCGTAGGCGGCCGCCAGCGCCACCAGGTCGAGGCCGTGGGGCGTCCCGAACAGGCACTCGAAGCGCTCTCCGTCGAGCGCGCCCGACTGGGGCAGGAAGGAGAAGATGCCGCCCCCGTCGTTGTCGACGACGACGCACACGAGGTCGGCGCCGCGGTCGGCCGCACCGAGCAGACCGTTGCTGTCGTGCAGGAAGGCGACGTCGCCGATGAGCAGCCCGGTCGGCGCACCGGTCGCCAGCGCCACGCCCACGGCGGTCGACACCACCCCGTCGATGCCGTTGGCCCCCCGGTTGGCGTGCACGGTCAGGGCGGCCCGCCCCGACCCCGGCAGCGCCGGCGGCGCGTCGGCGTAGCGCTCGACGTCGCGGATCGGCATCGACGACGACACCACCAGGTGGGCGCCGGGCGGCAGCGCGCCGACCACGGCGCGGGCGACGGCCGGTTCGGAGGCGGACGGAACGGTGGAGGCGACCGCCTCCGCCGCCGCGGCCGCCGCCGCCCGCCAGCAGGACGACCAACTGTCGGCGGTCGGCTGATCTCCTCGCCGGGCGCGGGCCGCGAGGGCGGCCACGAACGCACCGGCCGGACCATCGACCACGTGCGCGGCGGTCGCCGCGGGGTCGGACCATCCGGGTGCATCCACCACGACCTCGTGGGCCGACGCCCCGGCGAGCCATTCGTTGACGATCCGCGACGACCCCGGGGGCCCGAGGCGCACGACCACCTCCGGATGCAGGGAAGCCGCCGCCCGCGGCGAGCGGAGCACGGCGTCGACGTGGCCGACGAGGGTCGGGGCGCTGATCCACGCGGGCGAGCGCGGCTCGGCGACGACGGGCCAGCCGAGCACCTCCGCGGCCGCGTGGACGGCTGCGCCGTCGACCTCCGCCAGACCCGCGACCAGCACGCCCCGCCGCCCGACGAGGTCGCCGGCCACCTCGTCGAGGGCGGGCGCACCTCCCCCGGCGGCGTCGACGGAGACGAGCGAGGCCCACGGCCCCTCGCGGCGCGGTGGCGGCAGGGGGCCTGCGGTGCCGACGAGCGGCTCACGGAAGGGCAGGTTGAGGTGCACGGGGCCGGGCGGGTCGCCGACCGTCGTGGCGTAGGCGCGGGCGGCGAGCGCCCGCCACCGGCCGCCCCCCGCTGCGTCCGGGACGCCGGGATCGCCGTACCAGCGCACCGACCGGCCGTACAGGTGCACCTGGTCGATGGCCTGGGGGGCGCCGACGTCGCGCAGCTCGGGCGGGCGGTCGGCGGTGCAGACGAGCAGCGGCACGGCGCCCAGCCCCGCCTCCACGACCGCGGGGTGCAGCTCGGCGGCGGCGGTGCCGCTCGTGGTGAGCACCACGGCGGGACGGCGCGCGGCGAGGCCGAGGCCGAGGGCGAGGAAGGCGCCGGACCGCTCGTCGTGGTGCACGTGCACCCGCACGCCATCGTGCGCGGCGAGCGCCAGGGCGAGCGGGGTGGAGCGCGACCCGGGGCAGACGACCGCGTCGGTGAGCCCGTCGCGCACCCACTCGTCGACGAGCGTGGCGGCGAAGGTCGCCTGGACGTCGGCGGGCGCCGGCGCATCTGCGGGCGGCACGGGTTCGGTAGGCGGAGGCGGCATGGCAGCGACAAGAATCCCTCGCCGTGGCGCTCCACGGCGAACGCGAAGGCTCCGGCCGCCGGATCGTGCTGCTGCACGGCTTCGGCCAGACCTGCCGGTGCTGGGGCCCGCTCGCCCCGGCTCTCGCCCGTGACCACGAGGTGCTGCGGCTCGACGCGCCCGGCCACGCCGGGTCGACCGCCACCGTGGCCGACCTGCCCACGACCGGCCGGCTGATCGCCGACGCCGGCGGGCCGGCGGTGTACGTCGGCTACTCGATGGGCGCCCGCATGGCGCTGCACGTGGCGACCGAGGCGCCGGAGGTGGTGCATGCGCTGGTGCTGTTGGGCGGCACCCCGGGGATCGAGGACGACGCCGAGCGGGCCGAGCGCCGCGCAGCCGACCGGGCGCTGGCGGGCACGATCCGCACCGACGGCGTCGATGCCTTCGTCGCACGGTGGCTCGACATGCCGATGTTCGCCGGGCTGCCGCCTGAGGGCCGCTTCGAGGACGAGCGCCGGCGCAACACCGCCGAGGGCCTGGCCGCGAGCCTGGAGCTGGCCGGCACGGGCTCGCAGGAGCCGCTGTGGGGGGCGCTCGGCGACATCGAGGTGCCCGTGCTCGTCGTGGCCGGCGAGGAGGACAGCCGCTACGCAGCGATCGCCGGGCGCACGGCGGCCGCGATCGGGCCCAACGCCCGCGCTGCGCTCGTCCCCGGTGCCGGCCACAGCGCCCACCTCGAGCAGCCGCAGCGGTTCATCGACCTGCTGGGTGGCTGGCTGCGCGACAGCGCGGGTGCGGCGTGAGGGGCGGTCAGGCCGAGAGCCAGAGACCGCCGGCCAGCAGGGCGCCGAACAGCAGCTGCACCTGACCGGTCGCCCCGAGGACGGGGACGAGAGCGGCGCCCCGGGCGCCGCTCAGCACCTCGATGACCGGCCGCCGGGCCAGCGGCACCGCGGCCAACGCCGCGGCCGCGGCCGGCCGGTCGCCCAGCCCCGCGACGACGGGCACCATCACCGCCGCGCCGACCAGCAGGGCGACGTAGAGCCCGCGGGTGCCGCTCTCGCCCAGGCGCACCGCCAGGGTGCGCTTGCCCGAGGCCGTGTCGCCCGGGATGTCCCGCAGGTTGTTCACCACGAGCAGGGCGGTGGCGAGGAGGCCGACCGGCACGCTGGCCCCGAACGCCAGCCACGACAGCGACTCCTCCTGCACGTAGGCGGACCCGGCCGTCGCCACCACCCCGAAGAAGACGAACACGAACAGCTCCCCCAGACCGAGGTACCCGTAGGGATGCGAGCCGCCCGTGTAGAACCAGCCCGCCGCGATCGCCGCCGCACCCACCACCACCAGCTCGGGCCCGACCGCCACCGCGAGGGCCAGACCGGCCACGCCCGCGACGAGGAACGACAGCAGCGCGGCCCGCTTCACCGCACCGGGCCGCCGGCGTCCCGAGCCCACCAGGCGGACCGGGCCGACGCGCCGCTCGTCGCTGTCGGTGCCGCGCACCCCGTCGCTGTAGTCGTTGGCGTAGTTGGTGCCCACCTGCAGGGCGAGGGCCACCACGCCGGCGGCGAGGGCCCGCCAGGCGACGACGTCGGTGCGCCCGGCCGCGCACGCGGTACCGACCAGCACGGGCACGACGGCGGCGGGCAGGGTGCGGGGACGGGCTCCCGCCACCCAGTCACGCCAGTCGCC
>DASUQS010000080.1:0-15099 GCA_036280455.1 Acidimicrobiales bacterium | reverse complement strand
TCGCGCTCGGCCGCCGCCCGTCCGGAGGCCAGCTGGAACGGGCTGATGCCCCCGTCCTCCCACGGCCCGACCGAGCCGGCGCGCAGCGCGGCAGGCGACTTCTCGCGGAGGCTGAAGCGCGCCCGGACCTCCTCGACAGGCAGGGGTGCCAGCGCGAACCAGTCGATCCGTAGGAAGTCGATGCTGTCCTCGTTCACGAGCGTGTCGCGGCACCACGCACCACGCCGCATCGCGTCGGCCACCCGCGTGGCCATGTCCCGGCCCGTCGATGTACCCGTGAAGTGGCCCATGTCGTACTCGAACAGGCCCGCGCCGGTGCGCAGGTAACCGGTCTCGAACAGCGACACGACCATGGCCAGAAGGGAGAACGCCCGCATGTCGTCGTTGGCGCGGGCGATCAGCGCGAACACCTCGAGCTCGGACTCGACCGTGGTGCCGTAGTCGGCGAGGACGTGCACCCAGTCGTGCTGCGCCAGCAGCGGCGGGGCCGATCCCACCGACCCGGGAAAGGCGAACCCGCGCGCCCGGTAGAGCTGCCAGACGCCCCGTCCGAGCGAGCCGTCGGGCAACGACTCGAGCGACGCCCACCGCTCGGCCAGATGCGGGTCGGCCACCGCCAGGTCCCACGCCTTGGCGAGCGACTGCGAGGTGTGCAGCTCGTCGCGGGCCTGCCGTCCCCAGTCGGCGGTGTAGCCGTTCCGCTCGAAGTCGATGGCCGCGAGACCGAGCGATCCCTCGGCGAACCGGCGGGCCACCTGCACCATGCCCTCGTCGACCGCCAGCGCCCGGGCGAGCTCCTCGATGCGCGCCGCCACCTCCGGCGGCAGCGGCCGCAGGACCAGGGCGCACAGCAGTGCGATCTGGACGCCTCGGGTGCGGAACGCCAGGTTGCGGGGCCGCAGCGCCTCGGCGTACTCGTCGGCCGTCATCGGCTCGTAGTCGCCGAGGATGACCTCGTGGTCGGTCATCGCCACGCAGATGGCCTCGATGAGCACCCGCTGCACGTCGGTCAGCCCACCGGCCGGCGCCGCGGCCGACGCGGTGCCGATGCCGATGGCGCGCGCCTCGGCCGCATCCGGCCGCTCGAGCAGCTCGTCGCCCGGCCTGGGAAGGGGAACAACCATTCCGACCACCTCGCCTCGCATCGCCGGGTGGCGCCGCACACACCCGGGCGGGACGAAAGCTATCGGCGCCGGGGAAGAACCCGGACGGCGTGCCCGTTGAGAGAGCTGATGACCTCCGCCGCCAGCACCCCTCGCGACTCCGGCGCACCCGCCGGCGCCGCCACCGACACGGTCGACTACTACTTCGACCCCGCCTGCCCGTGGACGTGGCTGACCTCCCGCTGGCTGGTCGACGCCGCCCGGCAGCGCGGCATCGCCGTCACCTGGCGCTCACTCAGCCTGCTGGTGCTCAACGACGGCAACCCGCCCGAGAAGTACGCGGACCGGGTCCACGCGAGCGCCCGTGCGCACCGTCTGTTCGCCGCGCTCGACGCCGCGGGACGCAACGATCTCGTGGGCGACGTGTACACGGAGATCGGGCAGCGCTCCCACGATGGCGACGAGCCGCTCACGCTCGACATCGTCCGATCCGCCGCCCGTGCCGCCGGCGCGGACGAGTGGCTCTCGGCGCTGGACGAGGACGGATGGGACACGGCGGTCGAGGTGTCGACCAAGCAGGCCATCGACCTCGCCGGCCCCGACGTCGGCTCTCCCGTGCTCGCCCACGGATCGCCCCGCGTCGGCATGTTCGGGCCGATCGTCAACCCGGGCCCGCGCGGCGAGGCGGCGGCGCGGCTGCTCGACCTGGTGCTCGAGGCATCGGCCGTCGACGGGTTCTTCGAGCTCAAGCGCGGCCGGACCGCCGGTCCACAGCTGCCCGCACCGCCCTCCGCCTGACCCGTGCGGGTCGGTGCGTGCCCGGGTCGGACCCGCCATGGGCCGAGGGCCCGGTGGGATCTTTGCCCGGCGGCGTGACGACCGGCCCGCCCGCACCGCTCGTCGCTCAGGGCGCCAGCTGGGCGACCACCTCGTCGATGCCGTACGCGCCCGGCGGGCGGCCCTCCGCGGCGAGCTGGCGGGCCAGCCGCTGGAGCAGGTCGTTCGTCGGCGTCGGCACGCCGTGCAACCGGCCGAGCAGCGCGATCTCGCCGTTCAGGTAGTCGGTCTCGACCGTACCCAGCCCGCGGGCCACGCTCTGCCAGGACGACCCGCCCTGGCGGCGTCTCCCGTCGATGGGCCGTATGCGCAGCAGGTCGCCCCGACGCTCGGCCTCCTCCTCCGTGCTCGCGACATCGATGCCCGCCGCGGCCAGCGCCGCCTCTCCCTCGGCGACGAGGCGGGCGGCGACCCGGGCGCGCGCCGGATCGTTCCGGTCGACCTCGCCGGCGACGACCTCGATCGCGTTGCCGAGGTTCAGCAGGAGCTTGCGGTACTTCCAGCGCAGGATGTCGGGCATCGCCCGGGCGCTGAAGGTCGCCCCGGACAGCGCGGCGGCGATCGAGCGGGCGGTGTCGTCGACCCCCGCGGGATGACGGCCGAGGTCGAGCAGGCCGCTGACGGGGGTCGACCACACCTCGACGACCCCCGGTTCGAGGTGGGTCGCCGGCATCATGATCACCATGCCGTAGACGTCGGCGAACGAGCGGAGCGCGAGCCGCTCGTTCTCGACGCCGTTCTGGGCGCACACCACGCTGACGCCGGGCGGCGCCACCAGCGCCAGCTCGGCGAGGGCCGCCGCGGTGTGGTGGGTCTTCATGGCCAGCACCACCACGTCGCCCGCCTGGAGCTCCGCCTCGGCCGGTGAGGCGACCGCGGGCACCGGCAGCGTCACCGTGCCCGCCGGTGCGGCGAGGGTGAGGCCGTCTCGCTGCAGCGCCGCGAGGTGGTTGCCCCGAGCCACCAGGGTGACGTCGTGGCCGGCCTCGTACAGCCGACCCCCGATGGTCCCGCCGACCGCACCGGCTCCGTAGATCACGAATCGCATGCGGCCAGCGTCGCACCTTTGCCCGTCACACCGGGTGCCCGGACGGATGGGCGCCCCCGCGACGAGCGGGGCTATGTTGCCACCGACGCGGGGGTAAGCAAGGGGCGAACCCCGGGCCACGAGGGGAACGCATGCGCAACCAGACGGCAGGACGCCGGCTCACGGCCATCGCCCTGGCGGTCACGCTGGGGACGCTCGGCGCAGCCTGCTCGTCCGACGACGACGCCGACGACGCCGCACCGGCCGCGGATGCCGAGGCCGCCGGCGACGGCGACGCGGGCGCGGCCGACGTCGAGCTGCCCGAGGGCTACGAGGGCTACACGAGCGAGAGCTACGCCGACGACGCCCACTGGCTGTGCAAGCCCGGCATCGCGGACGACGTGTGCAGCCGCGACCTCGACGCGACGGCGGTGGCCGCCGACGGCACGACCGAGATCGTCGAGCACCAGGTGGCGGACGACCCGCCGGTCGACTGCTTCTACGTGTACCCGACCACCAGCTTCGACGAGGGGCCCAACAGCGACTGGGAGCCCGCCGAGGCCGAGGAGATCCACACCGTCTACAACCAGGCGGCCCGGCTGACGTCGACGTGCCGCGTCTTCGCGCCGGTCTACCGGCAGGCCACCCTGTCCGCCATCGGCGGCGGCGCCCGCGAGGACGGCGTCGAGCCCTGGGCCGTCGCCTACGACGACGTCCTCGACGCCTTCAAGGACTACGTCGTCAACGCGAGCGAGGGCCGCGGCTTCGTCCTGATCGGCCACTCCCAGGGGGCGGGGATGCTGTCCCGGCTCATCGAGGACGAGATCGACGACGAGCCGCTGCTGCGCGACCGCCTGGTGGCGGCGTACATCCTCGGCTCGTCGGTGCAGGTCCCGGACGGCGAGGTCGTCGGCGGCACCTTCGCCAACGTGCCGCTCTGCGAGGAGACCGACCAGACCGGGTGCGTCGTGTCCTACGTGTCCTACCGCGACACCGCCCCGCCGACCCCGGCCAGCCTGTTCGGCCGCGGCGGCGACGGCACGCGAGCCGCGTGCGTCAACCCCGCCGACCTCGCGGGCGGCCCGGCACCGCTGCAGCCCTACTTCCTGGTCACCCGGCCCGAGGGCGGCCTGCTCGGCGGCGACGGCGCCCACCCCTTCGCCGATCCGGCCCGCACGGCCGAGATCGAGACCCCGTGGGTCACCTACCCCGACTTCGTCGAGGGCACCTGCGCGGAGGAGGGCGGCTACACCTACCTCGCGCTGTCCGTGAAGGGCGACCCGGCCGATCCCCGCACCGACGACATCGGCGGCGACCTCAACGAGCAGTGGGGCATGCACCTGATCGACGCCAACGTCGCCATGGGCGACATCGTCGATCTGGTGGCGGCGCAGTCCGAGAGCTACGTGAGCTGATCAGCCACCCGGACACGTGGGCCGCCGGCCGAGTGCGCCGCCCGGATCGGCCCGGATCGGGCCGCCGACCGAGAGCTACGTGGGCTGATCGGCCATCGCCGCCCGGCGGGCCAGCTCGACCTCCCGGGTCGGCACCCGCCGCGCGATGTACCACGTGCCGACCGCGCCGGCACCGAGGATCACCGCGGCGAGGATCGGGGCGCCGAGCGCGAGCGAGCTGAGCGCACAGGCGACGAGCATCATCGTGATCGCCACCACCTTGGCCCGGCGCGGCATGCCCAGCCCGGCCCGATGGTCGCGCACCATGGGGCCGACACCCGGCAGCTCGAGGACCCAGCGCTCGAAGCGGGGGCTGGACTTGGCGAAGCACGCCGCGGCCAGCACGAAGAACCCTGTGGTCGGCAGGCCCGGCACCACGATGCCGAGCGATCCGAGACCGACGGCCATCCACCCGCAGGCGAAGAGCCCGGCGCGGCGCAGGGTGCCCGACATCACCCCACCAGCGTGGCGACGTCCCGGACCATGAGCACGAGCAGCAGCGCGATGACCGTGAGCGCCAGCGCGGTGTAGCCCCAGCGCCAGCGGTGGTCGGCCGCCCAGAAGCGACGGATGGTCATGACGTTGAAGGCGATGGCGATGATCCCGACCGGGATGCCGATCGCCGGCCCGACGCCCGCGGCCAGGCCGAGAGCGGGTGCCACGAACGGCAGCACCAGGTAGGTGAGGGTGCACCGGACGGCCGACACCAGCACCGATGTCGAGAAGGCGCGTTGGGCGGCACCTTCGGTCGCGGTGCGCCCGTCGGGGATCCGGAGCAGGCGGCGCATGGCGACATCGGCGGCCGGTCGGGGGGCGGTGGCCACGTTCTGCACGGTCACGAGGCTACGCCGCGCCGCCGGTTTCGGCCCAAGTCACCCCGTCGGAGCAGGGGCTGACGATGCGGCGACGGCGGGAACCTCGAGGAACACGGCGGCGTGGAACGCAGTGGCCTGGTGGCCGTCGGCCAGCGCGGTCGTGATCTCCCGACCCCGTTCCATGCCTTCCTCTTCCGAGATCCGGCCGGCCGCCACGTCCTCCCCGAGGGTGATCCGCTCGTCGATCAGGGCCGCGATCTCGTCCTCGGGCCCCGCGTACCACTCGGCGATCATCCGCATGCCGGGGCGGGCGGCGACGACCGGGATGTATTCGTCCCGCGAGACGTGCAGCACGATGACCTCCTGGCCGGCGTCGGTCCGCTCGCCGTCGCCCTCGCCCTCGCCGGTGGCTCCCGTCACGTCGAGCACCCGGTGCCGGCCGTACTCGTCGCCGACCTCGTCGGGGACCCCGACGTCGTAGCCCTCGCGCTCGAGTTGCAGCACCAGGCCGCGGGCATGCCAGGCACCGGAGTGCGACTGGTCGCTGACGAGCACGAGTCCGTCGTAGCCGGACAGGTGGTCCAGCACCTGGTCGGTGAGCGACGCGATCGACGCGCTGTCGTCGTTCTGCGGGGTGCCGGCGGTGGCGGCGGTGTAGACGTTGATCCCGCCGAGCAGGGCGAGGCCGGCGAGCGCGACCGGGGTGAGGAGCCGCGCCGCGGCCCGCGGCCAACGGGCGTCGGCGAGCGTCCAGCCCGCCCAGCCGATGACGACCAGGGCGATCAGGCCGGGGATGTACGTCCACCGCAGCCGGTAGTCGAAGGCCAGCCCGACGGTGCGGTGCACCGCCACGACACCCACCACGAACGTGAGGCCCAGGGTGTTGAGCAGCGCCACGGAGCCGGTGACCCGGCGCCGCCACAACACGACGCCGGCGATGACGAGCAGCAGGAGCACCCAGGGGAACGGGCTGTCGTTGACGAACGGCGACTGGCCCGCGAACGCCGGCGCCTGCTTGGACACCAACCACTCGGGCGAGCCTCCGAACTGGCCTGCCATCACGCGCCACCCCTCCACCAGGGTGTGTGCCTTCTCGCCGGGGTGGCGGAAGTAGTCGATCACCTCGCCCAGGTTGCTGGGATCGTGGGTCAGCGCGTCGTAGGTCACGGGGAGCCAGCCCACCAGGAGCACCACCGCGCCGATGACGCCGGCGCGCACCAGCCGCCGCCACGTGAGGGGGTCCCCGTCGACCCGATCCGTGTCGACCCGATCCGTTCCCGGGACGCCGACGGACGACGGGGCCGCGCCGGAGTCTCCGTCTCCGCCCGCCGGTTCAACCGGGTCGCGGTCGGCCGCGTCGGCGTCCGCGGCCGTCACCGCGTTCGCCGCCGTGGCCCGCCGGCTGGTCACGACGGACGCGACCAGGCCGACGACCCCCCAGGCCAGCAACGGCGACGCCAACGCGACGAACCCGACGTGCGTCTGCGCCAGGAAGGTGAAGACACCGGCGCCGACCGGCAACGCCCAGAACTCGCCCCGCCACATCGCCCAGCTGAGGAACACGAGCAGGCCGAAGGGCAGCGTGGTGACGAAGCAGTTCCACGGATCCTGGAGGAACTCGCCGCTGAGGGCGCGCATCAGCAGTGCGTTCGCCAGGAGGGTGACCAGCATGAGCGGTGTGCCGCCGAGCCGGCGGGCCACCAGCGCCATGCCGGCCACCGAGGCGCCGTTGATGACGAGCGCCCCGATGCTGATGCTCACCGACATGCCGCCGGTCAGCCAGTAGAAGGGAGCGAGGACGTAGAACAGAGCCGGCCCGGGGTGGTTCCAGGTGCCGCGCGAGTAGAGGCCGACCAGCACCTCGTCGTGGCCGACGCTGCGCGTCTGCAGCTCGATCAGCGCATGGTCGGACCATGAGTGGTACTGGTTGCCCACGGCGAAGAACAGGGCGAGCACGCCGACGACGAACGGTACGAGCGTGAGCCCGAGGGCCACGCGGCCGACCGTGCGGTCGTCGAGGCGCCCGGTGTCGCCGTCGGCCTCGGCCGCCTCCCCCACGGAGGTGTCGGCGGCGGTGGTCGAGGGCTGCGTCGTCACGGTCATAGCATCGCTTCTCCCCGCACGCCGGTCGCCCACCGGGCGAGCCGCGCCTTCCCCAGACACGTGCTGTGCCGGCACGGCCGCACCGTGCACCACCGGCAGGGTGACACCCTCGCGGTTGCACTGTCAATGTCACTGATGTCAGCGTCACTCGCGGGCGAGGCACGAGGTGGGAGGCTGGGCGGCCACGCCCCGCCCCCGAGGAGGCCGCAACCGTGAAGCTGATCACCGCCATCGTGAAGCCGTACAAGCTCGACGAGGTCAAGAACGCCCTCAAGCAGGCCGGCGCGGCCGGCATGACCGCCAGCGAGGTGCAGGGCTTCGGCCGGCAGGCGGGGCACACCGAGGTGTACCGGGGCGCCGAGTACACGGTCGATTTCGTACCCAAGGTGAAGATCGAGGTGCTCGCCCCGGAGACGGATGTCTCGGCGATTCTCGACGTCATCGTCGAGTCGGCCCGCACGGGCAAGATCGGCGACGGGAAGATCTGGGTCACCGAGGCCGTGCGGGTCGTGCGCATCCGCACCGGCGAGGTCGACTTCGACGCCCTCTGAGGCCCCGGTCGAGCGGTAGGAGCGTGCGTCCGGGCAGGTCAGCAACCGATTCTTCCCACCCCGAGACAGTCGGCGGATGCCGGGCTACGGTCAGTCGAACGGAGCAGAGAGTTGTCGACTCTTTCGAGAGAGGGCATCGATGAGCAACCGTCACCGCACGACCGAGGTCGTCCTGCCGCACCACGAGGAGCGGCGGACCCAGGCTCGTTCTGAGCGCCACCGGGTCAACACCGCCCTGGCCGATGTCACCGGCCAGATCCAGGGCGGCACCGAGCCCGACGACGTGATCGAGCCGAGCGTCGGCTTCCGGGCCGAACGCCATCACGACCCGTCGAAGGCTCAGCCGTCCAAGCGGCGTCGCCGCCACTGGAAGCTGAAGATGTGGAAGCGGCGCACCGCCGAGCGGCGGGCGAAGGCCGCCATGGAGCGGTCGACCGGCTGACGGGCACCTGGGGATCCCGCACCACAGCGGGATCCCGCACGGGTGCGATGCACGGGCGGACCAGAGGCGTCGGCTGCGGTGCAGCGGAGGCCTGCAGCCGGGCCGAGGCGCGGGCGAAACTCGTCCTAGGACCCCCACGTCGACCCGTAGCCTCGGCCGGATGGACGAGGCACCGCACGAGGTTGCGCCCGCGATCGGTCTGCCGTGGGCGTCGCCGCTCGCGGGGCGCCTCGACGAGCACGCCGTCACCAGCGTTGCGCTGCGGGACAACCCGCTCGGCGACCCGCACGTCCGCCCCCTGTGGGTGTACGTGCCTCCCGGCTACGACGACGCGCCCCACCGGCGGTATCCCAGCGTGTACGTGCTGCAGGGGTTCACCGGTCACCTCGCGATGTGGCGCAACCGCTCCCCGTTCCGCCAGCCGTTCCCCGAGACCGCCGATGCGGCCATGGCGGCCGGCACGTGCCCGCCGGTCATCGTCGTCTACGTCGACGCGTGGACGGCGCTGGGCGGCAGTCAGTTCGTCGACTCGCCCGCCACCGGCCGCTACCACACGTACCTGTGCGACGAGATCGTGCCCTGGGTCGACGCCCGCTACCGCACCGTGGCCGAGCCCGCGCACCGCGGCGTGAGCGGCAAGTCGAGCGGCGGCTACGGCGCGATGGTCAGCGCGCTGTGGCGGCCCGACCTGTTCGGCGGCCTCGCCACGCACGCGGGCGACGCGCTGTTCGAGGTCTGCTACCCCGACAGCTTCCCGAAGGTGGTGCGCACGCTGCGCGACGAGTACCAGGGCTCCTACGACCGGTTCTGGCACGACCTGCACCAGCGTGTGCCGCTGGCCGACGAGTCCGACGGCGACCTCCTCGAGGTCTGGGCGTACGCCGCCGCCTACTCGGGCGACGACGACGGCTCGGTGGTCCTGCCGTTCGACACCGCCACCGGCGCCCGGCGCCCCGAGGTGTGGGCACGCTGGCAGGAGCGCGACCCGGTCACCATCGCCGCGGCCCGCCCCGATGCCGCCCGCGGCCTGCGCGCCGTGTGGATCGACGCCGGCACCCGGGACGAGTGGTACCTCGACCTCGGCGCGACCGCCTTCCGCGACGCATTGCTGGCGGCGGGGCTGCCCGGCGAGCGCATCCGCTTCGAGCTCTTCCCGGCGGCGCACGGTGGCATCGACTACCGCTACCCACTGGCGCTCAGCTGGCTGGCGACGCGGCTGTCGCCCTGAGCAGCGGGTCAGCCCCCGGCGACGTCCAGGATCACGCCCCGCCCGCGCACCACGTGCAGGCACAGGCCCACCTCGGCCACCCGACGACCCAGCCGGTGGACGACCGAGCGCAGGGACGTCGGCGACCCGCTGCCACCCGCAGCCACGTAGGCCGCACGGATCTCGGCGCTGCTCACCAGCCGGCCGACGTCGCGCACCAACAGCTCGACCAGGGGGATCTGCGGATCGGGGATCGACACCCAGCGGCCCGCATGGCGGAGCAACCCGTCGTCGTCGAGCACCGGTGCCGCGGGGGTGACGTCGTGGCTGTCGACGATCCACACGACGGCGGGGATGTCGGATCGGGTGATCTCGGCCATGGCGGGGTCCTCCGCAGACGTGAGCGGACGTGAGCGGCCGTGGGCGGAGCGGGCGGAGCGTGCCCCGGCGGACCGTGAACCGGCCGCCGGGGCGCCCCACGCAGCTCAGACCTTCGTCGGCTCCTCCTTCTGGGGCTCCGTCGTCGTCGCCGCCCCCTCGTCCACGTCGAACTCGGTGACCATGCCGGTGCCGACCGTCATCGGCGCGTCGGCGAACGCGATGCCGCCGAACCCCTCGCCGTAGCCGTGCGAGCCGTGCTCGTGGATGTCGAGCCCGGCCAGCTCCACCTCTTCGGACACCCGCAGCCCGATCGTGTGCTTGAGGACGGTGAACAGCAGGAACGACGTCACCGAGACCCAGGCGGCCACCGACACGACGCCGATGACCTGGCTGACGAGCTGGTCGGCGCCACCGCCGAAGAGGAGGCCCTGCTTCCAGAACCCGGCGACCTCTTCACGGGCGAACAGGCCGACGGCCAGCGTGCCCCAGATGCCACAGACGCCGTGCACGGCGACCGCGCCGACCGGGTCGTCGACCTTGAGCACGTTCTCGATGAACGACACGGCGAACACGACGAGGACACCGGCGACGAGACCGATGACGATCGCGCTCTGCGGTGTCACCGCCGATGCACCGGCGGTGATGCCCACCAGGCCGGCGAGCAGGCCGTTGCCGACCATGCCCACGTCGGGCTTGCCGCTCCTGATCCAGATGGTGGCCATGGCGGCGATCGCACCGGCGGCGGCCGCCAGGGTGGTCGTGACGGCGATCGGGCCGATCGCCGAGTCGGCCGCCAGCTCCGAGCCGGGGTTGAACCCGTACCAGCCCACCAGGAGGATGAACACGCCCAGCATGGCGAAGGGCACGTTGTGGCCGAGGATGACCCGGGCCTTGCCGTCCGGGCCGTACTTGCCGATGCGGGGACCGAGCACCTTGGCACCCCAGAAGGCGGCGACGCCGCCGGTCATGTGCACCAGCGTCGAGCCGGCGAAGTCGTAGAACGGCGTGTCCATCTGGAACAGCCAGCCGCCGCCCCACTGCCAGCGGACGACCACCGGGTAGATGACCAGGCTGATGACGAAGCTGTAGACGAGATACGCCTTGAACTGCGTGCGCTCGGCCATGGCGCCCGAGACGATCGTCGCCGCGGTGGCCGCGAAGGCCACCTGGAACATGAAGAACACGCCCGGTTCGAGCGTGCCGTAGGTGAAGACGCCGTCACCGAGGAAGAACCCGTCGGCACCGAAGAAGCTGCCGCTGCCGTCCATGCTGCCGCCGAAGGCGATGGCGTAGCCGACCGCCACGAAGGCGATGGCGCCCGCGCAGAAGTCGATCAGGTTCTTGAGCATGATGTTGCTCACGCTCTTGGCCCGGGTGAACCCGGCCTCGACCAGCGCGAAGCCGGCCTGCATGAAGATGACCAGTGCCGCGCAGATGAGCACGAACACGTTGTCGAGGTTCTTCTGGACCAGCTCGACCGGTTCGAGCTCCTGGGCTCCCGCCGGCGAGGCGAGCGCCACGACAGCGGCCATCGCGATGCCGGAGCCGATGAGGACCCGGCTGCGCCACGACGACGCTCTGGAGGTGATGGGTGGGGCGTTCATGGGATGCCTGTCTCCTTGTGTGGGTGGCCGGGCCCCGGGCGAGCGCACGTCGTCGGGCTGCTGCGTCCGTGTCCGGCTGGGACCTGCGCGCTCGGCTGAGGGCGCAGTGTTCGCCCTGATCGCCGTGCGGTCGCCGTCCGCCCTCGGGAAGGGGACGACTGCCGCGATCAGGTGCGGGAGCGGGTTCGCGACCGCGGGGCGGGCCACACCGCAGACCGACCCTGAGGGACGGCAACGGCTGTGGGGAGCCGGCGGCGCGAGCCGTCAGACCAGGGCGGGAGGGCCGCGCCGCGTGACAGCCCGCGGCCGGGCGGCCGGGTCGCTGGGTCGGCGTTCGGCGTCGCCGACCACGATGGCGACGCCCGACGGAGCGAGCACCAGCGCGACGGCCACGAGACCCGCGATCGCGGTGACCTGGCGGACCAGGTCTTCGACGTGGATCGTGCCCGGCAGCGGCTTGGCGTGGTTGGCGCCGGAGAGCGCTGCACCGGTCTCGGCCGGATGGCTGATGCTCACCTGGGTGCCGTCGTCGGGGCGCAGCGTGAGACCGACGAGGAGGCCGAGGAGCAGGCACACGCCGACGAGCGACAGCTTGCGCATCTCCTCCACCTCCCCTGGTCCGCACCGTCGATGGTCCGTGAGGTCGGGAGTCGACCTCACCCTGGGAGGGACAGTAAGGACGGCTCGTTTCGCGTCGATTCCCCGTCCGTTACGGCCCGAGCACAGGAACCTGACGCCATCCTGTCGCCGGGGCGATCTTCCCCGGCGCCGAGCGATCCAGGTGTGACCGATCGACGTGAACGCTTCGTGAAGCGACCTCGGTACCTCTTGCCCCAGGCGGGTGCGCCACGTAGTGAACGACATCGTGCCCGGCATGCCCCTGAAAGACCCCTGGAGCGAATCCGACCGCTACGTGCCCCGCACCGTGGTCCAGCCGCTCCAGCGGGTCCTCGCCCACGAAGCCGCCGGCAGCGTCGTGATGCTCGCCGCCGCTGCGGTCGCCATCGCCTGGGCCAACTCACCGTGGGGCCACACCTACGCGCAGGTGTGGGACACGCCGCTCGTCGTCGAGCTCGGCGGGCTGATCCACCTCGACCACCTGTCGCTGCAGGCGTGGGTGAACGACGCCGTCATGACCGTGTTCTTCCTGCTCGTGGGCGTCGAGATCAAGCGCGAGCTCGTGCACGGCGACCTCCGGGATCCCCGCGCCGTGGTGCTGCCGGTGCTCGCTGCCCTCGGCGGGATGATCGTGCCCGCCGCCGTGTACACGGTGCTCAACGCCGGCGGCGCGGGCGCCGACGGCTGGGCCGTCCCGATGGCCACCGACATCGCCTTCGCCGTCGGCATCGTCACGCTCGCCGGCTCGCGCGTGCCGATCGCGGCCAAGGTGTTCCTGCTCACCCTCGCCGTCGCCGACGACATCGGCGCCATCGTGGTGATCGCCGTCTTCTACGCCGGGGCGCTGTCGTGGGGCTGGCTGGCCTGCGCCGGCGTGGGGCTCGCCGCCATCTTCGCCCTGCGCCGCGGTGACGTGCAGAGCCTGGCCCCGTACCTGACCGTCGGGGCCTTCATCTGGCTCGCACTGCTGGAGTCGGGCGTACACGCCACCCTGGCCGGCGTGGCGCTCGGGCTGCTGACCCCGGCGTGGCCCCTGCGCTCGCCGCGCCTGTTCCCCCCGGAGGCCCGGCGCGTCGCCAACCGGGTGGAGGCGGCGTACTACGACCGGGTGCTCACTCCGGGCGAGTTCGCCGAGAACGAGCAGCGCATCGCCGAGGTTGCCCGGCTCGCCATGTTCAGCACGAGCCCGCTGGAACGCCTCGAGCGGGCGCTGTCGCCGTGGGTCGCCTACGTGGTGGTGCCGGTGTTCGCGCTCGCCAACGCCGGCGTGGCGTTGACGGGCGACGCCGTGGGCGGGGTGGTCTCAGAGCCGGTCACCACCGGCGTGATCCTCGGACTCGTCGTCGGCAAGACCGCCGGCGTGCTCGGGGCCACCGCCCTCGGTGTGCGGCTCGGCATCGGGCGCCTCCCGACCGGGGTGACCTGGCGGCACGTCCTCGGCCTGGCGGTCACCGCCGGCGTGGGATTCACGGTCGCCCTGTTCGTCACCAGCCTCGCGTTCGACGACCCGGCCGTCGCCGATGCGGCCAAGGTGGGCATCCTGGCCGGAAGCCTGCTGTCGGGCGGGCTCGGCTACCTCATCCTGCGCACCGCTCCCGCCGCGGCGGAGCCGGTCGCCACCCTGGACGACGCCGCGGACACGGTGACGGCGCCGGGAGCCGGGACAGGGGCTCCCCAGGCCACCCTGGGGGGCGCCCCGGATTCCCCGCCTGCCGCGGCGCCCGTACGTTCCGCCCGTGAGGTACGCACCGCCAAGGCCACCGTCTCGCCACCACTGCCCTGATTGCGGGACCGACCTCGTCGGTCTCCGCTGCCCGGCCTGCGGGCTCGTGCCCGTCGGGCCCGACGCCGAGGCCCTCTGGCGGATCGACCACCAGATCCACCCCCTCGCGGTGCAGCGCTACGAGGTGCTCGGACGGCTGAGGGCCCAGTCCGCGGCCCGCCGTGCGGCCGGAATCGCCACGCGGCGCCCGTCCGGACGCACCGATGTCGGGGCCACGGACCTACCGGTCCTGCCGACGCCGCCTCCGGCACCGTGGCCGGTTGGCCCGGCCCGGGTCGCCGAGGGATCGCCGGCCCCGCTCGCGGGAGTCAGCCTCCCGAACCTGCTGCTCGGCCTGGGCAGCGCCCTCGTGGTGCTCGCCGCCATCGTCTTCGTGGCGGTGTCGTGGGCGCACCTCACCGCCGCCGCCCAGGGCCTCGTGCTGGTCGTCCTGACCGCAACCGGGATGTGGGGCACCCGGTCGTTGCGCCGACGGGGGCTCACCGCGACGGCCGAGGCCATCGCCGTCGCCACGCTCGCGCTGCTGCCGGTCGACGCGGAAGCCGTGCGCGAGGCGGCCCAGGCCCCGGGGGTGACGATCAGTCCGGAGGTCACGCTGATCTTCTGGTGCGTGGCCATCGCCGTGATGTCCGGCGTGAGCTGGTGGTTCGGTCGCTTCAGCGCCACGCGTGCGCCGCTCCTGGCCGCCGTCGTCGCCGCCCAGGTACCGGTGCCGCTCTTCGTGATCGGCTGGCCCGTGGAGGGTCCCGTCGGGCAGGTGCTGATCCTCGCCCAGGCGGCGGTGACGCTCCTGGTCGTCCGCCGTGCCGGCGACCCGGACCCGTCCACGCGCGCCGTGGGCGCCGTCTCCCTGGCTGGTGCCGGACTGCTGTGGGCGACGGCGACGGTCGCAGCGTTCGTGGTCGGGGTGGACAGCGAGGCCGCCGACCGGGGGATCGCTGCTCTCGTCGTGGCACTCGCCGCCGCGGTGGTCGCGCTGGCGGCAGCCCTGTGGGCGGACGACGACACCGTCCGGCCGCTCGCGACCGGCACCGGCACGGGCGTGGCCCTGACCGCGATCGGTCTGGCTCTGTCCATCGTCGTCGCGGACGCGGCCTGGTGGACAGGGATGGCGGCCGTGGCGGTCGCGGCGATGGCGATGGCGGTGCGGGCCCCGCGCCGGTGGGGCGAGGCG
>DASUQS010000079.1:0-24508 GCA_036280455.1 Acidimicrobiales bacterium | reverse complement strand
TTGTGGCGAACGCCCCGGCGGCTCCTGCGGTGGGTCAAGAACCATCGACATGCCGGAGACACTATCCAGGGGGTACGACAATCTACGGGCCGGCCCAAAGGAGAAGGGCAGGCTGCCCATGGACGGCTTGGAGGATGACGGGTCGAGCCCGCGAGGACGAGACTCGCTGACGCTCCGCCCGAGGCCGGCTCGGCTCGGTGCTGTCGAGGGCTACGGAACCGGGACCGTCAGCCGCACGGTGAAGGCGTCGTCCGTGGGCACGAGGTCGATGTCGCGGCACAGCTGGTGCGCGATCCACAGCCCCCAGCCGCCCGGCTCGAGCCCGCTGGCAGGCACGAGGCCGACCAGCGGATCGTCCGGCCCGGCCCCGTGGTCGGTCACGGTGACGACCAGGCGATCCGCGCCCGCCCAGGCGCGCATGCGGACCGGCGGCCGGCCGTGCAACCAGGCGTTCGACACCACCTCGCTGACGGTGATGCGCAGGTCGTCGAGCGCGTCGTCGCCGATGCCGGCGGCTCGGCCGAGGGCCAGGACGCCGCGGCGCGCCCCCGCGGGCGTCGGGTCGTCCATCTCGATGTCGGGACGCCGGGCCTCGACGGGATCCGGCGGGCGGGGAGGACGACCGGCGACCACGGTCTCGGCGCTGACGCCGGCAGACGACTCGACGTGGCGCCCGTCGGGGGTGGTGAAGTGCACGTGCATCTGGTCGACGTCGGCGAGCACGTGGTCGGGCGTCTCGCGCGTGTCGTACGTGCACATGGCCCACAGGGGCAGGTCGGCGAGCGCCCGATCGATGGCGGCCTCGTAGCGGCTCCACCGGTCCCACGAGGACGTCATGTTCGCCAGGCCGACGCCGCCGACCGCCCGCACCTGCGCCGCGCCTGCGGCGACCTGCTGCTCGACGACGGTGCGATAGGCCCGGATGGTCCGCGCCGGGCGCTCGTAGTAGACGTCCTGCGGCAGGAAGGTGACCCTCGCGTCACCGCCGACGGCGGCATGGACGAGGTCGGCCCGACGGTCGTCGAGGACCACGATCGTGGGTTCGCCGGCGTCTGCCCCGGCGGACACGAACGGAACGACCATGTCGAGCAGCTCATCGTCGGAGCCGTACAGAGCCGCCTCGTGGACGAGTCCCGAGCGGCCGGCGGCGACGTCCGACCTCACGGTGCCGACGTCCCGCGTCTCGCCAGGCTGGCAACGCCCCACGACGACCTCGGGCGCTCACGTTGGTGGATGTGACGGCACGTCATCACTGAACCTCTCCCGCCGCCGAGTGTGGCATACCGACCGCACCCCGCCGAAGCGGCGGGGCGGCGCCGGTACGGTCCGAGCGGTACCCGCTCAGTCGACGGGCATGTCGCGAAAGCTCGACCAGGTCTGGGTCTCGTCGTCGTAGAGCTTGCAGGCGGCGAAGGTCCGGCGGACCGTCGCGACGTCGAGCCGGTACTCGAGCACGTCGAGCCCGGCCACCGCAGGACGCAGCGCCTGCCAGGCCGCCGGCAGGTGGTAGTAGGGGATGCGACTGTCGAGGTGGTGCGGGGTGTGCACGAGGATGTGGTGGAAGAACCGGTCCACCGGCGCCGGCGTGTGGATCACGATCGACCCGGTGACCTGGCCCGTCACCGGATCCCACCGGGAACGATCGGCGGTGAACCGCCGAGACGGGTGCGTGTGGTGCAGGTAGACGACCGCGGCGATCACCCAGGTGAAGACCAGCCACGGCACGACCACCGCGGCGAGCACCGACCCGGCGCCCCCGACCAGCCAGGCCCCGGCCGTCGCCGTCACCACCCAGCCGGTGGCGAGGGTGCGGCCCCGGCGCGCGGCACGGCGCTGGCGGTCGGTCGTCGGACGGAAGCGCACCATCCCCTCCCACCACACGCGACGCAGGTAGTGCCAGCCGCAGCCGAGCGCGCTGCGCTCGATCCGGTAGCCGAACCGGGCGGCGGGCGACGCGGCCCGGTACTCGGCGGGACTCCACGGCCGCCAGATCCAGTCGATGATCGTGAGACCGGTGAAGCCGTGGTGGACACGGTTGTGGCCGAACTGCCACAGCCGGTACATCTGCAGCGACGGCAGCATCATCGCCGTGCCGAGCACCTCGCTGGTGCGGTCGCTGGCGAACAGCGCACCGTGCGCAGCGTCGTGCGCCCAGACGAACATGGCGGCGACGACCAGCCCGGCGGCCACACCGCAGGCGAGCTGCAGCACCAGGTGAGGTGCGAGGAGCGCGCCCGCCACGGTCAGCCCGTAGAGGACGAGGTCGCGGACGAGTCCGGCGATCGCCCGCCCGGTGCTGCGCTCCCGGAGGCGATCGGGGACCGCCGCCCGCAGATCGCCGAGCTTGGGCCTCGCCGTCTCGCCCGGCGGGCGGGCGCGGTGGCGGGATGCGGTCGGGCGGACGGGCGTCGCGGCGGCAGCCATGCGCATCTGCCTACCTACCGGTAGGTAGGCAGCGCCAGGGCCGAAGGTCCCGACCCGCCGCTGGGCCTATCCCTCCTGCTCGGTCGGTCGGATGAGCAGCTCGTTGACGGCGACGTGACGGGGACGGGTGACGATGTACTCGACCGCGTCGGCGATGTCGGTGGCCTCGAGGATCTCGATGGCGGTAAACCGACTCCGCAGGACCTCGACCCCGGCAGGCCCGAGATGGCTGGCGAGCTCGGTGGCGGTGGCGCCCGGCTCGACCAGCGACACGCGCACGTGGCGGCTGGTGACCTCCTGGCGGAGCGACTCGCTGAACGCGCCGACCCCGTGCTTGGTCAGGTTGTAGACCCCCGACCCGCGGCGAGCGACCCGACCGGCCACCGAGCTGATGTTGACCAGGTCGGCGACCCGGCGCTCGCCGCTCTCCGCCGCCTCCAGCAGGTGGGGCAGCGCCGCGTGCGCCACGTACAGCAATCCCTGGACGTTGAGCGTGACCATGCGGTCCCACTCCTCGACGGGGGCGTCCACGATCGGGCCGAGCAGCATGACGCCGGCGTTGTTGACGACGGTGTCCAGGCGGCCCAGGTCCTCGACCGTGCGCTCCACCGCCGCGATCGCCTGCTCCCGGTCGGTGACGTCGGCTTCGATGGCCAACGCCCGGCCGCCCACCTCCGCGATCTCCTTCGCCAGCGTGTCGAGCCGGTCCTTGCGCCGTGCCACCACCGCCACTGCCGCGCCCTGCGCGGCCAGCGAACGAGCGGTGGCCTCGCCGATCCCGCTGCTGGCGCCGGTCACGAGGGCAACGGTGTTGTCGAGTCGTTCGGTCATGAGGACCGTTGTAGACCTTCGAGCGCGCTCGAAGGCAAGGGTGGCGCCAAGTGCGCCATCATCGGCCGATGGAGACACCCACGCCCGAGACCGCCGAGCGTCCGTGGGGCGCCTACACCGTCCTCGCCGACGAGGGCGACCACAAGGTCAAGCGCATCACGGTGGCGCCGCGCAGCCGGCTGAGCTACCAGCGGCACGCACGTCGCGCGGAGCACTGGTTCGTGGTGGCCGGCGAGGGTGTCGTGACGCTCGACGACGCGCCCGTACCGGTGTCCGCCGGCGTCGCCGTCGACATCCCGATGCACGCCTCCCACCGCATCGAGAACACCGGCGACCGTCCGCTGGTGTTCATCGAGGTGCAGACCGGCACGTACTTCGGCGAGGACGACATCGAGCGCCTCGACGACGACTACGGACGCGCGTCCGCCTGACCGCGGTGCCGGCCAGCACCGGCGGCCGCGTCGTCGGCCGGGCCCCGAGCGTCGGTAGCGTGCCTGACCGTGCTCCCGCTGCGCGACGAGAACCCCGTGCGGACGACGCCCGTCGTCACCTGGGCCATCGTCGCCGCGTGCATCGTCGCCTACCTGCTCTGGCAGCCCGACCCGTTCTCAAGCACGACCGCGGACCTCGAGTTCAACCTGCGCAACGCAGCCATCCCGTGCGAGCTCGTGACCGGTGAGCCACTGACCAGCGACGAGATCGTCGCCACCGTCCAGCTGGGCGACGAGCAGGCCTGCGGCGTGGGCGACCCTGCCTCGCCACCGCTCGCCTCCGGCAAGAACGTGTGGCTCGCCGCGGTCGTGTCGATGTTCCTGCATGGCAGCGTGATGCACATCGCCGGGAACATGCTGTTCCTCTGGGTCTTCGGCAACAACATCGAGGACCGGCTGGGACGGGTCGGCTTCGCGCTGTTCTACCTGGCAGGCGGTCTCGTGGCCACGGCCGCACACGTGCTGGTCGACCCGTCGTCGACGGTGCCGGTGGTGGGCGCGTCGGGCGCCATCGCCGCCGTCATGGGCGCGTACCTCGTGTGGTACCCCGACGCGCCTGTACGGACGATCGTCATCTTCTTCTTCATCACGATCATGGACGTCCGGGCCAAGTGGCTGCTCGGCTTCTGGTTCGTCCTGCAGTTCTTCACCGACCCGAACGACGGCGTGGCCTGGATGGCACACGTCGGCGGATTCGCCTTCGGGATGCTGGTCGCCCTCGTGCTCCGTGGCGTCGGCCGGGGGCCCGACGTGCGGACGGTGCCGGGCCCCGCCAGTCCCGACGGCGGGTGGCACCGCCCGCCACCGCCGGGTGGCTTCGGCGGCCGCTATCCGAGGTAGCGTCGCCACCATCCTGGCGGGCGCCCGGCGCGACCGCCGGATCACGCCCGGCACGTCGGGTCGGGCTCGACGAGGGAGGCGCCCGTGGCGCAGACCGTGGCCGATGTCCGTCCGCTCCCGCATCCGCCGCTGCGCGAGCAGCCGGGCTACCTGCGGCGCATCTTCGCCGATCCCCAGCCGGTGCTCGACGAGCTGCGGGCGCGCTACGGCCCGATCGTCGGCCTCGGCGCGGGTCCGGCGCGGCTGGCGATCGTCGGCGATCCGGCGGCGCTGCAGGAGATCTTCACCTCCCCGACCGACAGGTTCCGCTGGGGCCACAAGTTCAACGTGTTGGGGTTCGTCGTCGGCGACGAGTCGATGATCGTGTCGGACGGCGCCGACCACAAGCGGCGCCGCGGCGCGGTGCAGGCGGCGTTCAGCCGGCGTCGCCTCAACGGGTGGATCCCGATGATCGTGCAGCGCACCGATGCGGCGCTCGACAGCCTGATCGCCTCACTGCCCGCGGGCGGCGCGACGGTCGACCTGTACCCGGTCGGCCGGGACATCGTGCTCGACGTCGTCGTGCGGTCGCTGTTCGGCCGGCGGCTGGCCGCTCGGCGCGACGAGATCGCCGCGCTGTTCCAGCGCCCGCAGCGCTACCTGGAGGGGCCCGCCATCCGGCAGTTGCCCCATCCCCTGCCGTTCACCGCGCGGGCGCGCGTCCGGGCCGACCGCGCCGCGCTCGACCGCCTGCTCGACGCGGAGATCGCCGCGATCCGCCGGGAACCGTCCGGCGATCCGTTCGACGTCCTGGAAGCGCTCGTGGTCGACGGCACCCTCACCGACGACGAGATCCGCGACCAGGTGGTGACGCTCATGGGCGCCGGGTTCGACACGACCTCGGCCACCCTGGCGTGGATGGCGTGGTGCACCTCCTTGCGCCCGGGCGTGTGGGACCGGCTGCGCGCCGAGGCCGACGCCGTGCTCGGCGCGCCCGACTCGGACGTGGTGCACGATGCGTCGACCCTCGCCGCGCTCGACCTAGCCGGGCGCGTGATGCGCGAGACGACGCGGCTGCACCCCGCAGGCGTGATCGCACCGCGCGAGGCGGCCGTCGACCTGACGGTCGGCGGGTACCTCGTCCCCGCCGGGACGCTCGTGCTGGCCTCGCCCCACCTCGCCGGGCGTGACCCGGACGCGTGGGTGGACCCGCTGACGTTCGACCCGGACCGGTTCGTCGACATGTCGCCGGAGCACCGCGCGCTGGCCGACACCGCCTGGGTGCCCTTCAGCCGCGGCGCCCGCAACTGCATCGGCTTCGCGCTGGCGCAGATGGAGCTGACGCTCATCGTCGCCCGCCTCGCCCAGCGTCTCGACGTCGAGGCCACCGCGTCCGTGACGCCGCGACCGGTGGGCATGGTCGTCAACCGGCCCTCGGGCGGGGCGCCGATGCGGGTCACACCGCGGAACCCGGAGGGGGCGCCGGTGAGCGGCGCGATGAGTTCGGGGGCGAGCCTCGGTCGACACCGCGACGCCCACGAGGAGGACGCGCCATGACCCAGCTCGACAAGCAGTTCACGGCCACCTTGCAGAAGAGCGAGAGCACGGGTGGCTGGACCTACGTCGTCATGCCCGGATCGGCCGAGTACTTCGGCACCCGGGGCCTGGTGAAGGTGGAGGGCACCGTCGACGGCCAGCCGTTCCGCAGCTCGTTCATGGCGCTCGGCGACGGCACCCACAAGCTGCCGATCAAGGCAGACCTGCGCAAGGCCATCGCCAAGGAGGCCGGCGACACGGTCCAGGTCCGCCTCGAGCACCGCCTCGATCGCTGAGGGATGGCCACGCCGCCGACGGACGACCAGCGCGCCGCGCTGCGGGCACGCCTGCTCGCCGAGCGGGCGACGGCCGAACGACGGCTGGCCGAGCTGGAGCGCACGTTCGACGAGCTGGTCGCGGCCGCCGACCTGGAACCACCCGACGACGAGCACGACCCCGACGGCACGACGGCGTACGAGCGGGCGCAGGTCACGTCCCTCGCCGCCGCCACGCGCGCCCGGCGCGACGAGCTCGAGCGGGCGCTCGCCGCGATCGACGGCGGCGGCGGCTACGGGACGTGCGAGCTGTGCGGCGGACCGATCGGCATCGAACGCCTGGAGGCGCTACCCGGCGCCACGCGATGCGTCACCTGCGCGGCGCGCGGCGGGCCGGCCACCCGGTAGGCCTTCATCACTCGCCACCGCCACCCCTCGCCCGTCAGCGCGACGGTCACCCGAGCGAACCGGCGCTGCTCCGTTGCAGCATGCGCGACAGATCGACGCCGGAAGCGCGGGCGACGCCTCCCGTCGGCTCAGCCCGGCGCGGGCTGCACCGCGTCCGGCGTCCACCGATCGAGCGGGTCGAGATCCGGCGGCACCCACGCCCGCCGGGCCTCGACGGAGAACAGGCGCGCCCGCGACCAGTGCCCGAGCGGCGCCGTGCGCGAGCAGGCCGGGTGGGCGACCAGCTCGTCGAGCGTCACGGGACCCAGCGCGCCGACCGCACCGACGTAGTAGGAGGTGAGCGTCTCGTGGTAGCCGCCGGAGTCGGTGTTGGCGACGCCGGTCGACTCGTTGTAGGCGCGGATGGCGGCCCGGAGGTGATCGAGCGCGTCAGCCGGGCCGAGGCGCTGGAGGGTGGCCCGACACACGACGAGGTGTGCCTCGTGAGTCCACTGCGGCTTGGGAAGGCGCAGGTGCTCGAAGTCGTCGACCAGGCGGCTGGCGTCTCGCTCGTTCACGAGAGCGATCGTCGCAGGTCACAGCAGCGGGCACCGCCGGATTTCCGCGCCAGGATCGACGCCGGGGCACAGCGATGACCGTCACGCGCCGACTGGCTCGGCGAGGACCGCCCGCGATGCTCGACCGCCCGGCCAGGTCGACACCCGGTGATGGCCTGTCGGAAAGCGCCGGCCGGGCGGCCGGGCGGCCCGGCCGGCGCGGGGAGCGCCGCGGTCAGGTGGCGTCGGTGGCGTGGGGCGCGGCCGCCACCAGGAGCGTGCGGGGGGCCAGCTCGGCAGCGAGGCGATCGAGCTTGGCAGTGCGGCGACGACGGCGCCTCCGGCGCAGGACGAGGAGCATCACCAGCAGACCGGCCGCCCCGAGCACGAAGGGCTTCGGGTTCTCCTGGGCCTGCGCCCGCGTGTTCTCCGTGACCTCCTGCGCCTTGGCCTTGAGCTCCTCGGCCTTGGCGGAGGCCTGCGCCTTGACGTCCGACTTGTCGGTCAGTGCGGCCACGGTGTCGCCCAGTTCCTCACGGGTCTGTGCGATCTCCTGGCGCAGGGCTTCGGGATCGTCGGTCTCACCGTTCGACGGCGTGACCGGGGTGGTGCCAGCTCGGGGGTCGGAGGGGCTCATCGGCTCGTCTGCTCCTTCACGTGTTCGATGTCGTCGTGGACGCTGGCCATCGTCTGCTCCGGCTTCGGGGGCAGGGCCGCGGTGGTGGTCTTCTTGCCGACGAGGCCGACGACGGCGGCGATCACCAGCAGGATCAGGCCGACGATCAGCGCGGAGAGCCAGGGATCCACCGCCTCGGCGAGACCGAGCACGGCCGCGGCGATGAGTGCCGCCCCGCCGTAGAAGGCGACGAGTCCGGCACCGCCGAGCAGTCCCACCCCCTTGCCGGCTCGACGGCCCTTGTCCTTGATCTCGAGCTGGCCGAGCTGGATCTCCTTGCGCACGAGTTCCGCGGTCTGGCTCGCCGCCCGTTTCACGAGCTCGCCGACAGACTCGTCGCTGAGTGTCTGCTCAACGCGAGGGTGCTGCATGTCCGTCATGGGACACGGCTACCCACTACGGAGCGCGGCTAACAGCCACGCGAGCGGTTCCCGCGCGCGGTTGGGGCGGCGGCGCGTCGGCGCCTCAGCTGGTGAAGTCCGGGCGGCCAGCGCGCGCGGAGTCGCTGCGGCCCTTGGGCTCCTCCCACTCCTCCTGGCGGCCCAGCGCCGTGAGGTCGAGGAAGTAGTACGACCCGCCGGTCATCTCCAGGCCCCGGGCGTACTGCGAGTAGGTGTGGAACACCCGACCGTCGACCTGCAGGAAGCAGCTGCGGCCCGGCAGCTCCATCGGCTGCTCGGCGAACCAGTCCTCCCCACGGGCCTCGAACTCGGCCCGGGTGCGGAAGTTGTAGACGATCGGCGCCACCGACTCGTCGAGCGTGACGCCGAAGTCGTAGTTGAAGTCGCTGCCGAACGACGAGTACCAGGGCACGTCCCAGCCCTTCTTCGCCTTCCAGGCCTCGAGCTTGGCGAGCGGCGCCCGCGACACCATCGCGTAGCTCGTGTCCCGGGCGTGCAGGTGCTCGAAGAACCCGGGTGAGAGCTCGTCGGTGCCCGCCGAGCAGCTCGAGCAGCCCTCGTCCCACTCCGGGTCGTACATGAAGTGGTAGAGGATGAGCTGCCGCCGCCCGTCGAACAGGTCGGGCAGGCCGACGGTGCCCTGGGGGCCCTCGAAGGCGTAGTCCTTGTCGATCTCGACCATCGGCAGCTCGCGCCGCGTGACGTTGAGCGCGTCGCGCCGGCGGGTCAGCTCCTTCTCCTCGGCCAGCAGCGCCGTGCGGGCGGCCAGCCACTCCTCACGAGATGCGATCCTCGGCAAGCTCATCTGCACATCCTCCGCGGTCGCGGCGAGGCCGGAGCGTCCGGCCCCACTCGCTACGACCGCGAGGGATCGCCGAAGTCATCGCGCCCGGTACGAGATCGGCATCTCCTTCACGCCGTTGACGAAGCTCGACCGCAGGCGGCGCACCTCGCCCGCTGGCTCGACCGCGTCGAGCCGGTCCACGACCTGGCGCATGACCGCCTTGATCTCGGCCCGCGCCAGGTTGGCGCCGAGGCAGTAGTGCTCCCCGCCCCCGCCGAAGGCGACGTGGTCGTTCGGCGTGCGGCCGACGTCGAAGCGGTACGGGTCGGCGAACACGTCGGGGTCGCGGTTGGCCGCCATGTAGTACATGACCACCTTGTCGCCGGCGGCGATGGGCTGGCCGGCCAGCTCGGCGTCGCGGGTGGCGGTGCGCCGGAAGTTGTGGATCGAGCAGCCCCAGCGCAGCATCTCGTCGATCGCCGTGGGCCACAGGCCCGGATCGTCGCGGAGGCGCTGTGCCTGGTCGGGATGGTCGATCAGCGCCTGCATCGAGTGGGTGATCAGGTTGCGGGTCGTCTCGTTGCCGGCCACCACGAGCGTGACGAAGAAGAGGTTGAGCTCGAGGTCGTCCAGCCGCTCGCCGTCGACCTCGGCCTGGACGAGCGCGGTCATCAGGTCGTCGCGAGGGTTGGCCCGCCGGTCCGCGGCGACGGCGTCGCAGTAGGCGTAGATCTCCGCCGCGGCCACGGTGCCGGCCTCGGGGTCGGCCCGGTACTCCGGGTCGTCGAAGCCGACCAGCAGGTTCGACAGCTCGAACATGCGGGGCCAGTCGGCCTCCGGCAGGCCGATCATCTCGCAGATCATCTCGAGCGGCAGCTTGACCGCCACGTCCTCGACGAAGTCGCAGGATCCCCGGTCGATCACCTGGTCGACGATGCGCTCGGCCCGCTTGTCGATGGTCTCGACGAGCTGGGCCACCATGCGCGGGGTGAAGCCCCGGCTGACGAGCCGGCGATAGCGGTGGTGCTTGGGCGGGTCCATGTTGAGGATCGTGAGCCGCAGCTGGGCCAGCGCCTCGTCGGTCTGGTCGTCGATGAACGTGCTCCCCAGCTCCGACGACCACGTGGCCGAGTCGCGGCTCACCGTCACCACGTCCGCGTGGCGGGTGACGGCCCAGAACCCGGGCCCGTCGGGCTCGGCGTGGCGGAACACGGGTGCCTCGCGTCGCAGGAGGTCGAACTGGTCGTGCGGCACCCCGTGTTCCCAGGTGTCGGCGAGCAGGTCGATGTCGTCGAGTTGCATCAGGTCTCCCCTTCGGCGGAACGGCTGGAGGCGGTGAGGACGGGGGTGTCGGTGTCGTCGCAGGCGCGCAGGATGCCGCGCAGCGCCGAGAGGACCGACGGCTCGTCGATGGCCGACGGGTCGAGTCGATAGGTCATCTCGAGCCCGAGGAGGGTGCTCACGACGACGGTGGCGACCCGGTCGACCGGGTCGGGCGGAGCGATGAGGCCCTCGGCCGTCCACTCCGCCAGCGCCGCGGCGAGGGCCGCGAACTCGGTGCGGTAGCGGGTGGCGAGGCGGGCCTTGGCCTCGTCGTTGCCGGGGCGGTTGGCCCACACCCACACCTCGTGCTCGAAGCGGACCCAGTCGCGGGCGGCGGGAGGGGGCTCGGCGAAGTTGCGCCACATCGCGGCGAGGCGCTCGTCGAGCGACGCGGCGGCCTCGATGTCGACGAACATGCTCTGCGCCACCAGGTCCTTCGACCGGTCGAGCAGCTCGACGATCAACCCGTCCTTGCTCCCGAACTGGCCGTAGAGCGAGCCGGAGGTGCGCTCGGCGCGCTCGGCGATGGCATCGACCGAGGCGCCTTCGATGCCGTGCTCGGCGATGATCGCGGCGGCCGCGGACAGCAGGCGTGACCGGGTCTCGACGCTGCGTGCCTGCCGGGGCCGGGCCATGGCCGGCGAGCATAGACACGAACCGTAACGTGCGCTACAAATCGGTGGCGGCGTCGGCCCACGCCGCACCGGGACGAGGGGACACGATGCAGTTCAACCTGGCCGACCTGTTCGAGCACGCCGTCGACACGTGGGGCGAGCGCGAGTACCTCGTCGCCGATGGCGAGCGCCGCACCTACGCCCAGATGGAGGAGCGCGCCAACCGGCTCGCCCACCACCTGGCCGACCAGGGCATCGGCCCCGGCGACCACGTCGGCATCTACGGCGTGAACTCGGTCGAGTGGATCGAGAGCCTGTGGGCGATCTTCAAGCTCCGCGCCGTGTGGATCAACATCAACTACCGCTACGTCGCCGACGAGCTCGCCTACCTGTTCGCCAACGCCGACCTCAAGGCGCTCATCCACGACGCCGCCTTCACCGACCGCGTGGCCGGCGTGGCCGCCCACATGCCCGACCTCCGCCACCGTCTCGTCATCGGCGACGACTTCGAGGACGCGCTGGCGGGGAGTTCGCCCGAGCGCGACTTCGCCCCTCGCTCGGGCGACGACCGCTACATCCTCTACACCGGCGGCACCACCGGCATGCCCAAGGGCGTGGTGTGGCGCCACGAGGACGTGCTGTTCGCCCTCGGCGGCGGCATCGACATCCTGAGCGGCGATCGCGCGACCAAGCCCGAGGACCTCGCCGAACGCGGCCGGAAGATGGGCTTCGCCCTCACCTTCCTGCCCATCGCCCCCCTCATGCACGGCGCCACGCAGTGGGCGGTCATGGGGCAGAGCTTCATGGGGCACAGGGTCGTGCTCATGGGCCAGTTCGACGCCCACGAGGTGTGGCGGCTCGTCGAGGCCGAGAAGGTCAACTCCCTGATGATGACCGGCGACGCCATGGCCCGACCGCTGATCGAGGCCCTGGAGGAGGAGCCCAGCAAGACCCGCGACCTGTCGTCGCTGCTCTCGCTGTCGTCGACCGCGGCCGTGTTCTCCCCCTCGCTGAAGGAGCAGTACCTCGAGCGGTTCCCGAACATCGTGCTGATCGACGCCATCGGGTCGTCGGAGGGCGGCGGCAACGGCGTCGTCATCATCGAGAAGGGCAAGACCGCCATGAAGGGCGGCCCCACCGTCAGCCCCGTGTCGGGCACCGTGGTGCTCGGCGACGACCTGCGCCCGGTCGCACCCGGCTCCGGCGTCGTGGGACGGGTGGCCCGCTCCGGCGACATCCCGGTCGGCTACTACAACGACCCGGTCAAGACCGCCGAGACCTTCGTCGAGGTCGACGGCACCCGTTACGTGATCCCCGGCGACATGGCCATGCTGGAGGCCGATGGATCGATCACGCTGCTCGGCCGCGGCTCGCAGTCGATCAACTCGGGGGGCGAGAAGATCTTCCCCGAGGAGGTCGAGGCCGCGGTGAAGTCGCACCCCGCCGTGTACGACGCCGTGGTGGTGGGCGTGCCCGACGAACGGTGGGGCCAGCGGGTCGCCGCGATCGTGCAGCCGCGCGCAGGCGTGACGCCCGACCTGGCCTCGCTGCAAGACCACTGCCGCACGAAGATCGCCGGCTACAAGGTGCCCCGTGAGCTGCACGTGGTGCAGCTGATGCAGCGCTCGCCGAGCGGCAAGGCCGACTACCCCTGGGCCAAGAAGGTGGCGACCGGCGAGACCTCATGACAGCGAGCGCTGGGCGCGGCGCGGCACCGTGCGCTGCACGTCGAGCTGGGCCCGGTCGGCCGCCCGCACGCCGGCATGCCAACCCTCGGCGCTGCGGGCCGACATGCGGGTCGTGCGCAGATCGGGGAACGCGGCGGCCAGCGCCGCGTCGGCGGCCTCGCGCCGGGCCGCGAACAGGGGCACCAGCGCGGTGCTGCGCGTGGCCTCCTCGGCGGTGACCGCGTCGGCGGCCTCGGCCAGGCGCTCGCCGATGCGCCGGGCGAACGCGACCAGGAACGACTGCCGGAACGACCGGGTGCTCCCGGACGACGACCGGGCCGCCGACGGACGCGGCTCGGCGACCATGGAGCGCGTCGCCTGCACGAGCAACGACGTGTAGAGCAGCTCGACCGCGTCGAGATCGCCCTCGTCGCCGAACACCGTCGAGAACCACCACTGCCGCGTCCACACCGCCCGACAGCGGTTCGCGTCGGCCACGGCGGACAGCAGCAGGTAGCGGGCGCCCGCGTACGGGTCGTCGACGCCGATGCGCCGCCCGGCCACCTGGGGGACGTCGCCGTGCCGGGCCTCGACGTGGGCGCGGTCGATCGCATGACGCGTCATGAGCTCCTGCGCCTTGGCCGTGAGCGCCTCGGCCTCCTCCGGGAAGTTGGTCGACTCGGCCTTGGCCAGAAGGGACGTCACCTTGTGCAGCACCCGGGGGTCGGCCCCCGGGCCCGAGCCCGCCCGGCGACCCGGGCGCGAGCGCGGACCCGGCGCGGGTTCGGCCTCGCCGGGGAGCGGCCCCAGCCGGGCGAGGCGGGGCAGCGACCGCACGAGCCCGACCGTCGCCACCGCCACCTCGATCGCCTGCACCCGTGCCATGCCGGGGCTGCCGTCACGACCCAGCCCCGGCGGCCACGGCACGGCCCAGCCGGCGTCGTCCTCGCCGGCGCCGTCGCGCAGCACCTCGGCGGCCCCGATGGCGTCGAGCTGCAGCCGCCAGCGGGACGGCAGTTCGTGCTCGCCGTGCCGGCGGGCCTCGCGCCCGATCGCGCGGGCGGCCAGCCGGGCGTGGGCCCGCCCGTGGCGGCGCTCGACGACACGGTGCACGTCGGCCGGCTGCCAACCGTTCTGCCACGCTGCCGCCATCGCCGCGACCAGGGCGCCGGCCAACGCCCGGGCGACCGGGTCGGCACTGCCGTCCGCGGCGCCCTCGCCCGGCGGGTCCTCCGACGCGGGCCAGCGGGCCAGCCTCTCGACCAGCGGTCGGGCCCGCACCTCGTCGCCCACCGCCGCCGCGGCGATCGCGGCCTCGACCGTGGCGTCGACGGAGCCCGTGCGCCGGGACGACCGGGTGCGTGCGCGCTGTCGCATGTGGTGATCCTCTCTCGTGTCCCCCGCACGCGGGCGGATGCCCGCGCAGTACGAACAAGTGTACGGGTCCGGTATGACAGCGACGGCACGACCTCGCTGTGCCCCTGGTCTGTGGCCGAGCCGTCACCTGTGGGGCAGAATCACGGCGCGCCGGACAGGCACCCAGGAGACCATCGATGCCCCACACGTTCCAGATGGAGGAGACGACGGAAGATGGTCGACTCGTCGTCCGCCTCTCCGGCGACCTCGATCTGACAGCCCGACCCGCGCTCACCGAGCGCGTCGTGGCCCGCGTCACCACCGACCTCGCCGGCGTGACCCTCGACATGGGGGCCGTCACGTTCTGCGACTCGAGCGGGCTCGGGGGCCTGCTCGACATCCGACGGGCCGCCGGTGACGCCGGCGTCGAGATGGTGCTGCGCAACGTGCCGCGACCCGTCGCCCGCATCCTCGACCTGACCGATGTCGACGGATGGCTGCAACGCGAATGACGGCCGACGTCCCGTCCGGCCGCGCCGGCGGCAGCGGAGGGACGCCGGCCGCGCCCGCGGCGCGCCGCGCCTGGCCGCGCGCCGTCGCGGTCGTCGCCGTGATCGTGACGGGCTGCGCGGTCGCGCTGGTGAACGCTGCCGAGGTGCGGCGCAATGCCGAACACCGTGAGGAGCTCGTGGCCGACCAGACCGCGAGCGTCGTCGCCTCCACGGTGCAGCAGCTGGAGGCGGCGCTCGGCGGGGTCCAGGGCCTGACCGACGCGGAGGGTCGTGTCGATCCCGCGGCGTTCGACGCCTTCGCGGCCGGCGCGGCCGACGCGTCGCCGTTCGAGACGATGGCGATCGTGCTCGTCGTGTCCGACGAGGAGCGGCCCGCCTTCGAGAGCACCATCGGATCGCCGATCGTCGACGAGCCGGGCGGCACAGCGGCTGCGGCGAGGCCCGAGTACGCCCCGGTCTGGCGGGTGACACCGGCGACGAGCAACACCGGCAGCCTCCCGGGGTTCGACCTGCTCGCGGACCCGGTGCGCGGCGCCGCGCTCCGCCGGGCGCGCGACATCGGCACGCGCGTGATCACCCAAACGGTGGCGGCCCAGCCCACCGGGCAGCCCGCCGTCTTCGTGGTGCAGCCGATCTACAGCCCGGGCCTGCCCGAGGATGCATCGGTGGCCCAGCGCCGCGAGGCGATCACGGCGTTCGTGACCAGCGGCATCCCGGGGTCGGACATCCTCGAGGCGGTCGTCGGCAACCTTCCCGATCCGCCTGCCGTCCGCATCGAGGACGCGCCGGCTGCCGGGGAGGCCGCTCCGGAGGCCCTGGCGGAGACGGATGACGCCCCTGCCGAGGGCGCCGTCAGCGTGATCACGGCCGGCGGCCGGGAATGGCGGGTGACCGTCGACGACCTCCAGCCCACCATCAACGCCGCGCCGTGGTGGATCCTCGGAGCGACCGCCGCTCTGGCGTTGCTGATCGCCCTGCTGTCCTGGCGGGCGGTACGTCACCAGCGCGAGGTCGACCGCCACGTGGACACGATCGAACGCCTGGCCGACCGCATCCGCCGCGACGCGATCGGCAGCCGCCTGCTCGCCGGGCTGGCGGAGGCCGCTGCCACCGCTCGGACGACCGACCAGGTGGCGCGCACCCTCGTCGAGGGCACGTTCGAGCTTCCCGGGACGCGCTCGTCCCACATCGGGGTGCTGTCCGACGACGGACGCTCGCTGGTCGTCGTGCAACGGGGCCTCGACGCGCCGGACGACCGGATCGACGTCCGCCCGCTCGACGACACGTGGCCGCTCACCGACTCCTTCCGTCGGCGCGAGACGGTGATGCTCGGCGACCTGGACCAGGTGGCCGAGCGCTACCCGGAGGTCGTCGACCGCATGCGCTCCTCGGGCATGGCGGCGGTCGCGTGCCTGCCGCTGACCGGGGAGGACGGGCGGGCCTTCGGCGCCCTGGGCTTCACCTGGCCGCAGCCACAGCGGTTCGACGACGAGCTGGTCGACACCCTGCGCACGGTCGCCGACCTGTGCAGCTCCAGCCTCGACCGTGCCCGCACCACCGACCGCGCCCACGGCCAGGCCGCCGCACTGGCCACCCTGGCGAGCCACCTCGCGGGCGCGACGAGCTTCGACGATGTCGGCGCCACGATCGCCGGCCACGCCACCGCCGCGCTCGGCGCCGAGTTGACGCTCGTGGGGGTGGTCGAGGACGACAGCTTCCACCTGCTGGTGCCCGACACCCCGGCCCTGGCCCCGCTCGCCCGCTACCGCGACATCGACGTCGACGACGACTTCCCCGCGCTCATCGCCATGCGCCGGCGGGAGCTCGTGACGTTCTCCGACGTCGATGCCGTGCCCGACGCCGAGATCGCCGCCGGGCTGGCGGATGCCGGGCTGCACGCCGGGGCCTGCGCGCCCCTGCTGAACAGCGCCGACGAGGCGACCGGCGTCTTCATGGTGCTCTGGGCGCGGCCACCGGTGTTCGACGACGCCCTCCGGACCCGCATCTCGACCGTCGCCGACCTGTGCTCCCAGTCCGCCGAGCGGGCCCGGCTGTTCGACGACGACCACCGGGTGCGTCGCGACCTGCAGCACACCGTCCTGGCCCGGATCCCGTCGGTGCCGGGCGTCGAGGTCGCCACGCGCTACCTCCCCGCCGCCCAGTCGGTGGGCCTCGGCGGCGACTGGTACGACGCCATCGCGCTCGACGCCGGGCGGCTGTGCCTCGTCGTGGGCGACATCACCGGGCACGGCGTCGGCGCCGTCGCAGAGATGACGCAGGTGCGCACGATCGTCCACACGTTGGCGGCGGGCGGGATGGCGCTGCCGGAGATCCTGGCGCGCACCTCCCTGGCGATGCAGCGCGACGGCCTCGGCTACGCGACCGTGCTCATCGGGGTGATCGACCCGGCGGACAACTCGTTCACCTACGTCACGGCCGGCCATCCCCCGCCGCTGGTCCGGCGGCCGGGTGGCATCGTCGACACCCTCACCGGCGGCCGGCACTCGGTGCTCGGCATCGAGCTGACGGAGCGGCCCCCGGGCTACATCTCGTTCCCCCCGGGAGCGACGCTGATCCTCTACACCGATGGCCTCATCGAGAGCCGGGACACGGGCATCGACACGTCGATCGCCGCGCTCGCCGACACGGTGCGCAACTCCGTCAACCGAACGGTCGACGGGCTCGCCGACGCCCTGCTGGCGAGCGGCCCGGCGCGCGACGCGGCGTTCGACGACGTCGCGCTCGTCGTCGCGCGGCACGTCGGGGGCCACGCCACCGCCGGACCCGACCGCGGCGCCCGGGGTCAGGCGGCGCCGAGGCCGCGGACGTCGACCGCCGCGGCTGCCGCCGCCAACCCCTCCGGATCGGCGGTCGCCACGCCGGCGGTGAAGGGCAGCGCAGCCCGGAGCGCCCGCCTCAGCCAGTAGACGACGAGGGTGCCGTGGCTCGGCTCGACCTCCGGGTCGACCGGCTGTCGCTCGACGATCTGGACCGCGGCCCGCCGCACCCGCTCGAGGTCGGGCTCCACGCCCGCGGCGCGGGCCCGGTGCACGAGGTGCGCCGACACCATGCCGAGCTCGTCGGCGCCGCGGGTGACCGACGCCAGCAACGCGGGGACGGCGGCGGCCAACAGGAACGCAGGCGTGCGCTTGGCCAGGAAGCCCAGCTTCTTGAACCGGCTGGCGAACCGGATGACCATCGCCGCGGTGGTGGCGCTGCCGAGCGCGGTGACGACGGGCTTGTCGGCCAGGGCCTCGGCCAGGCGGCCGTGGTCGACGAGCTCGCGCCGCTCGGTCGCGGCCCCCGTGACGACTCGTCGGGCCAGCGAGCGCCCGGCGTTCTCGACGGCGTCGGTGATGCCTGCTGCGGAGACGGTGCCCGCCCGGCCGGCGGCGTCGACGGCTGTCTGCACGACCGTGCGGACGTCGCGGGCGACGGCGGTGTCGTCGGTGGGCGGTTGCGTGGTCGTGGACATCGTTCCCATCCTTGCCTGGTCGCCTCCGGATTACCCGTCGGGCCACGGCGCCAGACGCCGGGACGTGCCGGCCGCGTCGGGTGCGGGGTCCGTCAGGACGTGGCGGCGATCCTGGCGCGCACGAGCGCGAGCGTGTCGAGGTCGTCGATGGCGGCGGCGCTCCGGCGCCACATGGCCCGGAACATCTCGTCGCCCCGCTCGGTCACGCCGGCGGTGAGGCGGCCGAGGAGGATGATGAGTGGCCCGTGCAGCATGCCGAGCCGGTAGTCGGCCCGGCACTCCTCCAGGTCGTAGCCGGTGACGCCGTGGGTGCCGAGGCTGCGGTGGTAAGCGGCCACCAGATCGTCCTCGTGCCGGCGGCGGTCGTCGACCTCGAGGCACGTCGACAGGAAGAACGCGACGTCGCGGGCCGGCGGCCCGACCGACGCCGTCTGCCAGTCGACGGCGGCGACGCCCGCGGGGTCGTCGGTGGGGAACAGCAGGTTGTCGAGGCGGTAGTCGCCGTGCACCACCGAGTAGCGCTCGCCGCGGTCGAACATCCAGGTGGCGAGCAGCTCGCGGGACGCGTCGAGCACGGCCGCCTCGGCCGGGTCGAGCTCGGCCGCGAACCGCTCGGCGAAGGCGTCGGCCGCCATGCCCAGCACCGGGACCATCACGTCGGCGGTGATGGCGGCGTTGCCCCCGAGCCAGTCGGCGGCGGCCAAGGTCTCGTCGCACCAGGTGGTGCCGTGGAGCCCCGCGAGGTTCACGAGCGCGGCCTCGGCGTGGTCGACCGGGCAGCCGGTGATCTGGTCGCCCTGCTGGGTGCCGGCCATGTCCTCGAGCACGAGCACGAAGCGCGGCCGCCCGTCGTCGATGGCCGCGTAGTGGCAGCGCGGCGTCCGCACGGCCACCCTGTCGCCCAGCTCGACGTAGAACGCCACCTCCTTCGCGTAGGCCATGCCGGCCATGGACGACTCGACGTCCGGGCGGGCGTACTTGACCACGACGGTGCGCGTGCTGCCGTCGGCGAGGGCGAGGTGGGCGCGCAGGGTGGACGCCATCTGCCCGGTGCCGACCGGCTCGGTGCGCACGTCACGCACGGCCGGACCGGTGCCCAGCACGGCGTCGAACCACGCCGGCGTGAGCTGCTGGGGGTCGTCGACGATGGCCGGCTCTGGCCGTCGCTCTCCGTCTTCTGCGGTGTCCACGGTCGTCGCCGCATCGCTCATCGCTGCCCCCTCGTGCTCGCCTGCCGGCCGTGCGCCGACCAGGTCGGCGGCTCCACCGTACGCGCCGCGGTCGCCGGAAGTTGGAACGACGTTCTAGTCTCGGCCGAAGCAACGGGCCATCGGCTGGGAGGGACCATGGACGTGAAGGTGATCGACCTGCTGGACGGCGGGTTCTACGTCGACGACCCGTACTCGACGTACCGCTGGATGCGGGAGAACGCCCCCGTCTACTGGGATGCCACCAACGAGCTGTGGGGCGTGTCGCGCTACGACGACATCGTCGACGTCGAGAAGCGCAAGGACGTGTTCATCAGCTCCGACCGCGAGAAGGGCGGATACCGGCCCAACATCCCGGCCGACCCCGCCATCATCGGCCTCGACGACCCGCTGCACCACAAGCGGCGCAACCTGGTGTCGCGCCGGTTCACCCCGCGGGCCGTCGCGGCCCGGGAGGACCACGTCCGCGCCACCGTCCGCTCCCTCGTCGACGCCGTGCAGGCCAACGGCGGCACGGCGGAGATCATCGACGAGCTCGCCGCTCCCCTCCCGGCCATGACGATCGCCTGGCTGCTCGGCTTCCCCGAGGACCGCTGGCCCGAGCTGAAGGTGTGGTCGGAGCGCACGATCGAGATGGGGGGCGGCCCCCGGTACTTCAACGAGGACGGCATGATCGCCGCCATGGAGTTCGCCCAGGCGGCGAGCGACCTCCACGCCGAGAAGCAGGGCTGCCCGGCCGACGACATCATGTCGATCTGGACCGAGGCGACCGTCGACGGCGAGCCCCTGTCGGTCGACACGGTGATCTCCGACTGCCTGCTGCTGCTCGACGGCGGCGCCGAGACGACCCGCACGGTCATCGCCCGCACCATCCTCGACCTGATCGCCCACCCCGACGAGTGGCGCAAGCTCAAGGACGGCGCCGACATGGCGGTCGCCGTCGAGGAGTTCATCCGCTGGGTGACCCCCGTGCACAACATGTGCCGGGTGGCGGCGGTCGACACCGAGGTGGCCGGCCAGCCGATCGAGGCGGGCCAGCAGCTCGTCCTCATGTACAGCTCGGCCAACCGCGACACCGCCCACTTCACCGACCCCGAGCGCTACGACGTCACCCGCTCGCCCAACAACCACATCGCCTTCGGGTTCGGCACCCACTTCTGCCTGGGGGCGGCGCTCGCCCGCATGGAGATCCGCCTGTTCTTCACCGAGCTCGTGCGGCGCGTGCGCTCGATGCGCCTGGTGCCGGGCACCGCGCCGGTCGAGATGCCCAACGCCTTCGTCTACGGCCTGCGCTCCGCGCACGTGGAGTTCGAGTTCGAGCCGGCCTGACCCCGTCGGGATTTCGGGAACGGCGGTGGCGGGCGGGTCACTCGCCGGGGTAGGTCATGCCGACACCCGCCCGGACGGCGTCGAGCGTGCCCGCGATCGAGCACGTCTCGTCGAGCGGCATGACGGGGCTCTCGGTGAGCCCGGCCCGCAGGCAGCGGTGCACCTCGACAGCCTGGAACCGCAGGCCCTCGCCGTCGAACGAGGCGTCGATGCGCTCGCGCCCGCCGGCGGGATCGCCGACCTCGACGTACGTCGAGTAGTGCATCGGGCCGGGCAGGCGCAGCCACCGCTCCGACGCCGTCAGCCGCGCGGTCGACGGCAGCGCCGCCCGCAGGCCGCCGGTCACGACCGCGAGCGCACCCGCGTCGTGGTGGAGCACGGCTGCGAACTGCTCGTCGACGCCGGTCTCGCCGACGTGCCCGTCGGCCACCACCCGATGCGGCGCTCCGAGCAGGAACGACGCGAGCGACACGGGGTAGACGCCGAGGTCGAGCGTCGCTCCCCCGCCGAGCGCACGGTCGAACAGCCGGTGGGCGGGGTCGATCGGTCGCCGGAACCCGAGTCCCGCCTCGAGCACCAGCGGTTCCCCCAGCCGGCCCTCACCGAGCAGGTCGCGGGCGATGGCCCAGGCCGGGAGGAAGCGGCTCCACATCGCCTCCATCAGGAACAGGCCCCGGGCGCGGGCGGTGGCGACCATGCGCTCGCACTGGGCCCGGTTGAGCGCCATCGGCTTCTCGCACAGCACGTGCTTGCCCGCCTCGAGGAACAGCAGCACGTCGCGCTCGTGGCGACCGTGCGGCGAGGCGACGTACACGACGTCGACGGTGGGATCCGCGGCCAGGTCCTCGTAGCTGCCATGGGCGCGAAGGGCCCCGTACTCGGCGGCGAACGCCTCGGCGCGCGCCGAGGCGCGGGAGCCGACGGCCGCGATCTCGGCGTCGTCGAGCTGGGACAGACCGGTGGCGAACACCCCGGCGATGGCGCCGGTGGCGGCGATGCCCCAGCGGATCGGTTCGGCCACGCGCGACGTCCTCAGGCCGCTGAGCCGGCGAGCGTGCGCGTCTGCATCGTGCCGATTCCCTCGATCCAGCTCTCGATCAGCTGCCCCGGGGCGAGGAACCGGCGGGGATCGCGGGCCACGCCGACGCCCGACGGGGTACCGGTGAAGATGACGTCGCCCGGTAGCAGCGCCACGACCTCGGAGAGCACCCGGACGAGGCCCGGCACCGGCACGATCATGTCGCCGGTGCGGGCGTCCTGCACGACCTCGCCGTCGAGCGTGCACCGGAGCGCCAGGTCGTCGGGATCGTCCAGCTCGTCGGCGGTGACCAGCCACGGGCCGGTGGGGCCGAACCCGGGATACGACTTGCCGAGCGAGAACTGGCCGCCGGCCGCCCGCTGCACCACCCGCTCGGACAGGTCCTGGCCGACGGTCACCCCGGCGACGTGCGCCCAGGCGTCGTCCTCGCCGACCAGGTGGGCCCGCCGGCCGATGACGACCACCAGCTCGACCTCCCAGTCGACGTACGTGCTGGGCAGGCTCACCTCGGCGAAGGGGCCGGTGATGCAGGTGGGGAACTTGGTGAAGGTGGCCGGGATGCGGGGCACCTCCTGGCCGGTCTCGGCCGCGTGCTCCCGGTAGTTGAGCCCGATGCCGAACACCTGGCGGGGCCGGGGCGACGGCGGCCCGAGCAGCGACGTGTCGAGGGTGACCGGCTCGTGCGCCGCAGGGTCGAGGTCCGTCGCCCACGCGCGGAAGGCGTCCCAGTCGTCGTAGAGGGCGGCCACGTCGGGCCCGAACCCCCCGTCGGACGCGGTGGCGACGTCGACGGCGCGGTCGTCGCCGGTGACGACGACGGCCCGTCCTGCGTGGTTTGCGAGCCTCATGGCCCGGTTCTAGCGCGACGAAGGGAGGCCCGGAGGCCTCCCTTCGCACAGTTCATCGGAAAGATCCTGCTCGGTCGTCTGCGCGCTCGCGCGCTGGGAGGGACAAATCCCCAGCAAACCGATCAGGTGGTGGTCTGGTTGGACTCCACCAAGTGGCCCGACTAACCGCTCAGCGGCCAGCCACCTCCAGGGTCCCAGGTTTACCGTCGTTCATGCTTGGACCACCTCCCTTCTCTGGTGGAGGCAACATACCAACGACTCCCCCGATCGCGCTCGCGCTTTTTCGACCGGGCTACGCGAAGAGGCCCTCACCCAGGATGGCGTCGGGCGTCTCGACCCCCGGCAGGGCGAAGTAGAAGCCGCCGCCCTCCGGCCGGATGTACTCCTCGAGGGGCTCGCCGTCGAGGCGAGCCTGGACGTTGAGGAACTGCGCCAGCCGCCGCTGGAAGGACACGAAGGCCAGGCCCTGGTCGAGCTGCCCGCTGCCGTCGAACCCCCGCGAGTAGTTGAGTCCGGCCCGGAAGATCAGGTCGTCCTCGGTCTCCGGCGTGCGGGGGTTGGCGAGGCGGATGTGCGCGTCGAGCGGGGTGACCTCGCCGTCGGGGTCGGCCTCGTAGTCGGGGACGTCGGTCTCGACCTCGCCGTCGAACGGCGCCCCGTTCGCCTTGCGGCGCCCGAAGAGCGCTTCCTGCTCGGACAGCCGGGTGCGATCCCAGAACTCGACGAGCATCCGGATGACCCGCACGACGTGGTAGGTGCCGCCGGCCGCCCACGCGGGCTCGTCGTCGTCGCCCTGCACCCACACGTAGCGGTCCATCACCTCGGCGTCGCCGGCATCGAGGTTGGCGGTGCCGTCGATGAAGCCCATCAGGTTCCGGTTGCCGGCCTCGCCCGGACCGGCCTGGGTGCGCCGGTTGTAGCCCCCGAGCATCCAGTGCAGGGCGAGGGTGCCCCGCGTCGCACGGTGCAGCTGGCGGAGCGCGAACAGGTTGATGTCCTCGTGGGCGCTCGTGATGGACAGCAGCAGGTCGCCGTGGGACCGGTCGGGGTCCAGGCGGTCGTTGGCCAGGAAGGGCATCTTCTCGAGCGCCCGCGGCCGCAGGTCGGCCAGGCCGTAGCGGTCGTCGAACAGGGATGCCCCCACCGAGACGACCACCGACAGGTCGGCCGGGGGCGCCGGGTTGCCGACCGTGCCGGTGTGCACGGGCGGGTAGGCGGGCTCGCGCTCCTCGTAGGGCTCGCCGGACATGAGCCGCTCGATCTCGTCGGTCAGCGCGACGAAGGTGTCGCGCAGCTCGTCGCGGTCGGCGGCCGTGACCGTGAACGCCGCCATCAGCCCCTGCTCGTTGGCGGGGTGCGTGATGCCGGTCTGGTGCGGTCCGCGGAAGTCCAGGTAGCGGAGGCCGCCGTCCGCATCGCCGGAGGCAGCCGACGAGCCCGATTCCAGGCCCTCGTCGACGCCGCACGCGGCCACCGTGCCCGTGATGCCGGCGGCGGCCGCGGTCGACGCCAGGCCACCGGCCAGGAACCGCCGCCGGCTGACGTCACCCATCAGCGCGCGGTCCCGGACGTCACTCGAGCCCCAGGACGCCGGCCACCGTGGCCAGGCTCTCGGACAGCTCGGCCAGCGTGGTCTGCATCTCGGTCTTGTCGGCCTCGGTCAGCTCGCCGTAGGGCTTGTAGCCCCCGGCGCCGTCGCTGTACGCCGCGAGCTGGCCGTCGAGCTCGGCGAACAGCCCCTCGATCGTGGCGACCAGCTCGGGGTCCTCCTCCTCGATCGCCGGGACGAGGAAGCCGAACGCGGCCTCGGACCCCTCGACGTTGGCCGCGAAGTCCCACAGGTCGGTGCCCGAGTAGCGGTCCTCCTCACCGGTGATCTTGCCGGTCGACACCTCTTCGATGAGCTCGGACGACCCGACGGCGAGCGCCGCCGGCGGGATCTCGATCTCCGCCAGC
>DASUQS010000078.1:0-12972 GCA_036280455.1 Acidimicrobiales bacterium | reverse complement strand
ACGCCCGCCGGGCCGGACTCGCCGGGGGCGAGGTGGGCGCCGTCCGCCCGCGGTGCGAAGGGCGCCGGTCCGTTGGGCGTGGGCTGGTTCTCGGCCATGAAGTCGGTCAACTCTGCCTCCTCGTCGCGACCCGGCCATCCTGGCCGAGATGTCAAGGGGCCCAGCGCAGGCTGCGCCCCTGCAGACCGGTGACGCGGCCGCTCCCCGTCGGACATGATGCGAGGCGCACCCGCCACCACGATGCGGAGGCGCATCCGCCACGGAGGATCTCCCCATGAAGTACCGCACGCTCGGCCGCACCGGCCTCGAGGTCAGCCCGCTGTGCCTGGGCACGATGATGTTCGGCTCGTGGGGCAACCCCGACCACGACGACTCGGTCGCCGTCATCCGGTCGGCGATCGACGCAGGCGTGAACTTCATCGACACCGCGGACGTCTACTCGGCCGGCGAGTCGGAGGAGATCCTCGGGAAGGCGATCGCAGGACGCCGCGACGACCTGGTGATCGCCACCAAGGTCCACGGCGCGATGGGGCGGGGCCCGAACACGTCCGGCAACTCACGCCGATGGATCATGCGGGCGGTCGAGGACAGCCTGCGGCGGCTCGGCACCGACTACATCGACCTCTACCAGATCCATCGTCCCGAGCCGCGCACCGACATCGACGAGACGCTCGGCGCCCTCACCGATCTGGTCCGGCAGGGCAAGGTCCGCTACATCGGCAGCTCGACGTTCCCGCCCTCGGCGGTCGTCGAGGCCCAATGGGTGGCGGAGAAGCGCCAGCGCGAGCGGTTCGTGTGCGAGCAGCCGCCGTACTCGATCCTGGCCCGGGGCATCGAGGCCGAGCTACTGCCGACCTGCGAGCGCTACGGCATGGGAGCGATCGTGTGGAGCCCGCTCGCCGGCGGCTGGCTGTCGGGCAGGTGGCGCAAGGGCGCGGGCGAGCTCACGAGCCGCCGGGCCGAGCGCATCCCGGCTCGCTACGACCTGTCGATCCCCGAGAACCAGGCCAAGCTCGACGCCGCCGAGGCCCTGGCCGTCCTCGCCGAGGAGAGCGGCATCAGCCTCGTGCACATGGCGCTGGCCTTCGCCGTCAACCACCCGGCGGTCACCTCCGCCATCATCGGCCCCCGCACGGCCGAGCACCTCGACGGTCAGCTCGGCGCCACCGAGGTCGTGCTGAGCGACGACGTGCTCGACCGCATCGACGAGATCGTGCACCCCGGCACGAACTTCAGCTGGGCCGATGCCGGCTACGTGCCGCCGGCGGTGGCGAGCGCTTGGCGACGCCGTCGCGCCCGGCACTGACCGCCGTCGACCGAGCCGACCGGCCGACCGACTCCGGCGACGGGCAGGGCGACGGGCGGGGCGGCGCCCGCCGTTAGGGTGACGGGCATGGCCAAGCCCGACGTGACAATCCCCCCGACCGCGCCGCCGGCCGACCTCGTCATCGACGACATCGTCGTCGGCGACGGGGCCGAGGCGTCCGCCGGCGACAACGTGGAGGTCCACTACGTCGGCGTGGCGTGGTCGAACGGCCAGCAGTTCGACGCCTCGTGGGACCGCGGCGACACCTTCGGCTTCCGTCTCGGCGCCGGGCAGGTCATCTCCGGGTGGGACCAGGGCGTCCAGGGCATGAAGGTCGGGGGGCAGCGACGACTCACGCTGCCGCCGCACCTGGCCTACGGCTCCCGCGGCGCCGGCGGGGTGATCGGCCCGGACGAGACGCTCGTCTTCGTGGTCGACCTCGTCGGCGTGGGCTGAGTCGCCGCCTGCGCTGCCCATCCTCGTCCGCCGCCATGTCCCGCGGGGCTGACACGCCTCGCGGGACGGACGCGCCTCGTCCGCGCCGGCGGATGCGCAAAGATGGCGCCATGCCGGCTCGTCGCAGCTCCCGCCCCGTCGCCTGGTTCGCGGGGGTGGTGTGTGCGGCGGCGATCGGGGGCTGCGTCCAGGCTGACGTGCCTCCTGCGCTCGACGGCCCCACCACGGAGACCACCGAAGCCCCGGCCCCCGTGCCGGAGCCCGACTGCGGCGACCCCGTCGCGAGCCTCCGGCCCACCGGCCCGGCCACCGCCGACGTCCCGGCGGGCAGCTACATGGCCGAGATCAAGGCCCGCGAGCACCTGCGCGTCGGGGTCGACACCGGGACGTTGCGCCTGTCCAGCATCGATCCCCTCACCGGCGACTTCGAGGGCTTCGACGTCGAGATCGCCCGCGAGGTGGCCATCGCCCTGTTCGGCGACCCCAACGCCATCACCTACATCGGCATCCCCAGCAGCGAGCGGGTGCAGGCACTGGTGGAGGGGCAGGTCGACCTCGTGGCCTCGGCATTCACGCCGACGTGCAGCCGGCGGGAGGAGATCGCGTTCTCCACCGACTACTACACCTCCACCCAGGACGTGCTTCTGCGCGACGACGACGAGGCCGAGACGGTCGCCGACCTCGCCGGCCGCCGGATCTGCGCCTCGGCCGGGACGACGACGCTGGCCAACATCGCCGAGCTGCCCGAGCCAGCGCCGGTCCCGGTGCCGGCCGCCCAGCGGGCCGACTGCCTGGTGATGCTGCAACAGGGCGAGGTCGACGGCATGTCGACCAACGACACGATCCTGGCCGGGTTCAACGCGCAGGACCCGAACCTGCGGATCCTCGACGCGAACCTGAGCTCCGAGCCGACGGCGCTCGGGCTCCCGCAGGGCCACGACGAGTGGGTGCGCTACGTGAACGCCGTGCTCGACGACGTCCGCACCTCGGGCCGCTGGATGCAGCACTACGAGGACTGGCTGGCCGACCTGCTGCCGGGCGTCGAGGGCCCGCCCGCACCGACCTACGTCGATTGATGCCAGGCGGGGCATGATCGGAGCCCCATGCCCGTGACCCTCGCCGACCACCTGCCCCACCCTGGACCGGACGGCGCAGCCGACCCGGACGACGTCCTCGATGCGTTCACGACGTGGGCGACCGAGCGCGGTCTCACGCTGTACCCGGCACAGGAGGAGGCGGTGCTCGAGATCTGCTCCGGCGCCAACCTCATCCTCGGCACGCCCACCGGCTCCGGGAAGTCGCTGGTGGCGCTGGCCGCGCACGCCGCCGCGCTGGCCGACGGCCGCCGCACGTTCTACACGGCCCCGATCAAGGCGCTCGTGTCGGAGAAGTTCTTCGACCTGTGCCGCGAGCTCGGGTCCGACCGGGTGGGCATGCTCACCGGCGACGCCGCGGTCAACGCGTCGGCACCGGTGATCGTGTGCACCGCCGAGATCCTGGCCAACATGGCGTTGCGCGGGGGCGAGCGCGCGGATGTCGGCCAGGTGGTGATGGACGAGTTCCACTACTACGCCGACCCGGACCGGGGCTGGGCGTGGCAGGTGCCGCTGCTGACACTGCCCCAGGCACAGTTCGTGCTCATGTCGGCGACGCTCGGCGACACCCGCCGGTTCGAGGCCGAGCTGACCGAGCGCACCGGCCGCCCCACCGCGGTGGTCCGCCACGCCACCCGGCCCGTGCCGCTCGAGTTCGAGTACCGCAACACCGCGCTGCACGAGACGATCGACACGCTGCTCGCCACCGACCGGGCGCCGGTCTACGTCGTGCACTTCACGCAGCAGTCGGCTGTCGAGCGGGCCCAGTCGCTGATGAGCGTCAACATGTGCTCGCGGGCCGAGAAGGACGCGATCGCCGCCGCCATCGGCGACTTCCGCTTCGGCCCCGGGTTCGGCCGGTCGCTGGCCCGCTACGTGCGCCACGGCATCGGCGTCCACCACGCGGGCATGCTGCCGAAGTACCGCCGGTTGGTGGAGCGCCTCGCCCAGGAGGGCCACCTCAAGGTCATCTGCGGCACCGACACGCTGGGGGTGGGCATCAACGTGCCGATCCGCACCGTGCTGTTCACCCAGCTCTGCAAGTTCGACGGCACCGCCTCGCGGCTGCTGTCGGCCCGCGAGTTCCACCAGATCGCGGGGCGGGCCGGGCGGGCCGGGTTCGACACCGTGGGGCACGTGTGGGCGCAGGCGCCGGAGCACGTCATCGAGAACGAGCGGGCGGTCGCCAAGGCGGGCGACGACGCGAAGAAGCGCCGCAAGATCGTCAAGCGCAAGGCGCCGACCCGCGGCTACGTCCCCTGGAACGAGGAGACCTTCACGCGCCTGGCCGTCGCCCCGCCGGAGCCGCTGACGTCGAGCTTCGGCGTCTCCCACGCCATGTTGCTCAACGTCCTCGACCGCCCCGGTGACGGCTGCGGGGGGATGCGTCGCCTGCTGCTCGACAACCACGATCCGCGCGCCGCCCAGCGGGGCCACATCCGCCGGGCGATCGCCATGTACCGGTCGCTCCTCGGCGGTGGGGTGATCGAGCGGCTCGACGAACCCGACTCCGACGGGCGCCTCGTCCGCGTCACCGTCGACCTGCAGATCGACTTCGCGCTCAACCAGCCGCTGTCGCCGTTCGTCCTCGAAGCGGTCCAGCACCTCGACCGCGCCTCGGAGACCTACCCGCTCGACGTCCTCTCGGTCGTCGAGTCGGTGCTGGAGAACCCCGGTACCGTGCTCCGTGCCCAGCTCGACCGGTTGCGCACCGAGACGATCGAGCGGCTCAAGCGCGAGGGCGTCGAGTACGAGGAGCGCATGGCGGAGCTCGACAAGCTCGAGCACCCCAAGCCGCTGCGCGACTTCACCTACGAGCTGTTCAACGCCTACGCCGAGCGGCATCCCTGGGTGGCGGACCACACGATCCGGCCCAAGTCGGTGGCACGCGACCTCTTCGAGCGGGCCATGACCTTCACGGACTACGTCCAGCTCTACGGGCTGGCCCGGTCCGAGGGCCTGGTGCTGCGCTACCTGACCGACGCCTACAAGGGCCTCGTCCAGAACGTGCCGGAGGACGCCAAGACCGACGAGCTCCTGGACCTGACCGAGTGGCTGGGCGAGCTGGTGCGCCAGGTCGACTCCAGCCTGCTCGACGAGTGGGAGCAGCTCCGCCATCCCGAGCCCGAGGCCGAGGGCGACCCGTACGCGGAGCTGGGCGTCGCGGTGGCGGTCGAGCCCGACCTGGTGCACCCGGCCGAGCACACCCCCGCCGGCGTCACCGCCAACGTGCGGGCGTTCCGCCTGATGGTGCGCAACGAGCTGTTCCACTGGGTGGAGCTGCTGTCACGCCGGGCCTACGGGGACCTCGCCGAGCGCCTGCCGACCCGGGCGTGGACGGCCGAGTCCATCGCCGAGGCGATGGCCGGCTACTGGGAGGCCCACGACGCCGTCGGCATCGGCGGGGATGCCCGCAGCGCCGCCCTGCTCCAGCTCGACGAGACGGCGGGGGAGGGGGAGTGGCGCGCCCGCCAGGCCCTCGACGACCCCGCCGGCGATCGCGACTGGGCGATCCACGCCCGCGTCGACCTCGCGGCGTCCGACGATGAGGGCCGGGCGGTGCTCGACCTCGTCGCCATCGGCCGCTGAGCGTTTCCTGCGCGGTTCTGGTCGCTCCAGCGACCAGAACCGGGGGCAGAATCGTGGCGACCGGTCGTCAGGCGTCCTCCAGCACCCGCTCGCGGGGTGGGGCGGGGTCGACGTCGACGACGGGCTCGTACTCCGGTTCGGGCAGGCCGGCGCTGCCCTCGACGTCGATGGCGGGCAGCAGGCGGTCGAGCCAGCCCGGCAGCCACCAGTTGCGGTCGCCGAGCAGGCGCATCGTCGCCGGCACCAGCACCATCCGCACGAGCGTGGCGTCGATGGCGACCGCGGTGGCGAGGCCGACGCCGAACATCTTGATGACCGGGTCGTCGCCGAGCACGAAGGCGGCGAACACGCTGATCATGATCAGCGCCGCCGACGTGATGACCCGGGCGGTGGCGGACAGGCCCTCGACCACGGCCTCGTCGTTGTCGCCGCGCTCGAGGTACTCCTCCCGGACCCGGGAGAGCAGGAACACCTCGTAGTCCATCGACAGGCCGAACAGCACCGCGAAGAGCAGCATCGGGATGAAGGACACGATCGGCACGGTCTCCTCCAGCCCGATCAGGCTCTTGCCCCAGCCCCACTGGAACACCGCCACGACGACCCCGTAGGCCGCGCCGATCGACAGCAGGTTCATCGCGGCCGCCTTGAGCGGTACCGCGATCGAGCGGAACACCGCGGTCAGCAACAGGATCGACAGCCCGATGACGGCCCCGACGAACCAGGGCAGCCGCTCGGTGACCTTGTCGGACAGGTCGATGAACGACGCGGTCTGCCCGCCGACGTAGACCTCGGTGCCCGGCGTGCCCGACAACGCCCGGGGGATGACGTCGTCGCGCAGCCGGTGCACCAGATCGCTGGTCGCCCCGTCCTGCGGGGCGGTGGTGGGGATGACCCGCAGGACCGCGGCCGTGCCCGCGTCGTTGACCTGGAGGGGCATCACGGCTTGCACCCCGGGGTCGGCGTCGAGGGCCGCCTCGAGCGGCGCCAGGTCTGCGGCCTCCGCGCCGTCGAGCCGGGCCGACAGCACGAGCGGGCCGTTGAAGCCGGGACCGAAGCCGTCGCCGACGAGGTCGTACGCCTGCCGGGTGGTCAGCGACTCGGGGCTGGCCCCGTTGTCGGTCATGCCCAGCCGCATGCCGAACGCGGGAGCTGCGAGCAGGCCGAGCACGAGGGTGCCGGCGCCCAGGTACCGCCACGGATGGGCCGACACCTGCCGGCCCCACCGGTGCCACATGGTCTCCCGCCCGGATGCGCCGGCACCCGCGCGCATGCCCGGCAGGCGGATGGCGTCGATGTTGTGGCCGGCGAAGCCGAGCAGCGCGGGCAGCAGCGTCAGGGCGATGGCCACCATGACGGCGACCGTGAGACCGGAGAGCAGGCCCATGATCGTGACCGCGGGGATGTCGGCGATGGCGAGCCCGGCGATGGCGATGACCACCGTGGCCCCGGCGAACACGACCGCCGAGCCGGAGGTGGCGATCGCCCGGCCGGCGGCGTCGGCGACCGTCATGCCGAGCCGCAGGTTCTCGCGGTGCCGGGTGACGATGAACAGGGCGTAGTCGATGCCGACGCCGAGCCCGATCATCGCCGCCAGGATCGGCGCGACGGAGATCACGTCGGTCAGCGAGGCGATGAGGGTGATGATCCCGATGCTGGTGGCCAGGCCGACGAGGGCGGTGCCGATCGGCAGGCCCATGGCGATGACCGACCCGAACGCCACCAGCAGCACCACGACGGCGACGAGGATGCCGATGGCCTCCTGGCCGCCCGGTTCCTCCTGGACCGCCTCGGTGGGGAGGTCGCCGCCGAGCTCGAGGCGGACCGCTCCGGAGGCGTCGACGTCCGCCATCGTGGCCTCCAGGCGGGCGTAGGCGGCGTCGCGGATCTCCTCGGAGGGCCGGTCGTAGGCGACGTCGACGATGCCGATGCGCCCGTTCTCGGACGTCTCCAGCTCGCCGACCCGCTCCACGTGGGGCTGTGCTGCGACGTCTGCGACGGCGGCGTCGACCGCGGATGTGGCAGCCGGGTCGGACAGCGTGCCGTCCTCCGCCGCGAACACGAGCTGGGCGGACGTGCCGGCGGCGGCGGGGAAGTCCTGTTCGAGCACGTCGTAGGCCTGCTGGGACTCGACGCCGGGGATCTCGAAGGCGTCGGAGGTGCGGCCGCCGCTGGCCTGGCCCAACCCGACGGCGGCGATGGCGAGCAGGGCCCAGGCGAGTACGACGAGGCGCCGACGCCGCACGCACGCCCGCCCGAGGCGGTACAGGAAGGAGGTCATGCCGGCACAATGTGGCATGAGACTGCCAAAAGTCAATGCCCTGCCAAAGACGGGTGCTGTGACATGAGGCATCACACTGCCAACAGGCAGATGGTTGACAGTTGGCACCGCGGGGCATACTGGCCGCGTGAAGAAGGTCGTCGACGCCGCACACGGGCTGCGTGAGCGCAAGAAGGCGCGCACGCGCGAGACGATCATCGACGCGGCTCTCGACCTGTTCGAGCAGAAGGGCTACGACGCCACGACGGTCGAGGACATCGCCGAGGCGGCCGACGTGTCGCCGCGCACCTTCTTCCGCTACTTCGAGTCGAAGCTCGCACTGATCATGGCGCGGACGACTGCGAAGCACGACGACATCGGGCCGGCGATCGTGGCACGTCCGCCGGAGGAGAGCGTGGTCGAGGCCGTCCGTCAGGTCATGTCGGACGAGCTGCGCGAGCGGATGAGCGACCCGTTGGTGATGCGCGAGTTCCAGGTCATGCTCACCACGCCGAGCCTCCGCAACCTCGCCCGAGACCACTTCGAGGACGAGGAGGCGGGCATGGTGGCCGCCATCGCCGAGCGGATCGGCCTCCCGCCGGACGATCTGACGGCCCACGTGATCAGCGGCATGGTGTCCTCGGCGATGTGGACGACGGTCAACCAGTGGACCGCGGCGGGGGCCGATGCAGACTCCCTCCTGCCGATGATCGAGCGGGCGCTCGACCTGGTGGCCGAGGGCGTCGACGCTGCCGCCGCGACGGTGGCCCGCGAGCCCCGCACGCGCCCTTAGCTGCGCCGACCGACCCGGTGGAGCCACCTGCGGGTTCCGCGAGGGTGGCTGCACCGGATCGTCACGCCGACCGAACGTGGCTTGTGGAGTCGGCCGTCAGGCGGCCCAGCAGGCGAGCCGCACCGGCCCGCCGCGCAGCGCGTCGCGGATGCCGTCGTAGACCGCGCCGTCGAGGACCAGCCCGAGGTGGCCCACGAACCGCAGCGGGCACTGCCCCTGGACGAAGACGTTGGTGGCACCGTCATCGAGCCGGGCGGTGTCGTAGGGCGTTGCCAGCTCGTCGTAGCGGGTGAAGATGCTCGTGTAGCGGACGTTCCCGATGGTGTCGTCGCCCGCGTTGAGCGCCTGGATGTACGGCGAGTTCGTCGCCATCTGCTGGCAGGCCACGAACCCGAGGCAGTCGCCACCGGCGAACATCTCGACCAGGCTTGCAACGGTGGTGCCGTGGTTCGGGGAGCCGAGCATGATCAGGCTGTCGACCTGATCGGCGCCTCCCTCGGTCTTGACGAACTGGCGCTCGACCAGCCCGCCCTGGGAGTGGCCGATGAGGTCGACACGGGCGGCCCCGGTCTCCGCTCGCACCTGGGCGACGAAGGTCGCCAGGTCGCGGGCCGTGTCGCGGATGTCGCCCGTGCCGAGGTTCGTCAGCACGAAGGTGCGCACCGTGTAGCCGTCCGCCCGCAACCGCACGGCCAGTGGCTCGGTGACGAACTCCGGGCTCAGCGTGCCGTTCACGATGACCACCGGGTCGGGCGTGGCCTGTGCCACGACGCCCCCTCCGGTCGCCGAGTCGGTGGCTGCCCCCGCCGGCGGTGCCGCGACGGCCAACGCCACCACCGCGCCCACGGCGGCAAGCACCCCTCTGCGTCGTCGTTCCATCATTCCCCTCCCGAATCGGATGCTGACTGTCGGAGGAGAAGGTGACAGATGACACACGATTCATGTCGCGACAACGCGGAGGGCGGTCAGCTCCCGAAGTCCCAGCCCTTCTCGAGGGTGCGGTAGGGGGCGAGGACGTTCTTCGCCATGAGGATGCGGTGCACCTCGTCCGGTCCGTCGGCCAGGCGGAGCGTGCGCGCCCCCTGGTACATCGCCGCCAGCGGCAGGTCGCCGCTCACGCCGGCGGCCCCCCACACCTGGATGGCACGGTCGACCACCCGGTGGAACGCGGCCGGCACGAACACCTTGATCGCCGAGATGTCCGTGCGGGCGTCCTGGCCGGCCGCCATCTTCTCGGCGCAGTTGATGGTCATGAGCCGGGCGGATTGCACGTCCATGTACGAATCGGCGATGAAGCCCTGGATGAACTGCTTCGTCTCGAGCGGCCCGCCGTGCACCTCCCGGGTGAGGGACCGTTCGACCATCAGGTCGAACGCCCGCCACATGGCGCCGAGCGAGTTCATGCAGTGGTAGACGCGCCCGGCACCGAGGCGGTCCTGGGCCGCCTGGTGGCCCGAGCCCCGCGCGCCGAGCGCGTTGTCGAGCGGCACGCGCACGCCGTCGTAGATGATCTCGCAGTGGTCGCTCTCGCGACCCCACACGTCGATGCCCCGCACGATCTCGACCCCCGGCGTGTCGGTGGGCACGATGATCTGCGTCATCGCCGCGTTGCGGTCGGCGCCGCCCTCGACCTCCTCGGTGCGGCACATGACGATGAAGAAGTCGGCGCGCGTGCCGTTGGAGGTGAACCACTTGTGGCCGTCGATCACCCACTCGTCGCCGTCGCGCCGGGCCGTGGTCCTGAGCGACCGGGGGTCGGAGCCGGGCTGGTCGGGCTCGGTCATCGAGAAGCCCGACTGCATCGTCCCATCGATGAGGGGGAGCAGCCAGCGCTGCTTCTGCTCGTCGGTGCCGTACTTGACGAGGATCGACTGGTTGCCGCTGTTGGGAGCCACCACGCCGAACAGCGACGCCGCCCCGACCGCGTAGGACAGCACCTCGTACATGTAGGCCAGTTCGAGGAAGTCGAGTCCGGCACCGCCGTACTCGGTCGGCAGATGGGGCGCCCACAGGCCGGCCTGGCGCACCTTGTCCTGCACCGCGGCGCGGAGCGCGCGGGACTCGGCCCGGTCGTCGTCGGTGAGCCGGGCGCCCGCCCGCTGCTCGGCCCAGAGCATGTTCTCGTGGGGAAGGATCTCGCGGTTGACGATCTCGGCGGTGAGAGCGCGGACCTCGTTGATGCGATCGGACACCGTCGGGATCGGTTGGACGTTCATCTGCAGCACGCGTGGCTCCTCCTGGTGGGCGTCGGTCACGGTACGGAACGGTCGGACCGGTCGATAGGGCCGAAGGTCACGGATGATGCGAGCGCCTCATCTTCTCGGTCATGTGCGCGACGAAGACGTCCCTGTCCGGGCGTTCCGTGTGTTGACGTTCACGTCTCGCGAGAGAATGCGCCACGGTGCGAGCGAACTGTGCTTGACTACGCACGCCGAGTGAGGCGGGTGGACCGGCGTCGATGACGTCACACACCTATGGGGGGAACCATGATCACCATCAGGCCGGGCCGTACGCTCGCCGTCGCGGCACTCGCGATCGGCGGCCTCGCGGCCTCCGCACTACCCGCGTCGGCGTCGCCCGACCGGGCGGATGCACCATCTCAGGAGACAGCCACCTACATCGTGACGCTGAAGCCGACCACGGCCGACGTCACGGCCAAGGCGGAGGCGCAGCTCGACGTGCAGGGGGCCGCGGCGGCCGAACCGGAGCAGGTCTTCGAGGCCGCCATCCAGGGCTACACCGCGCAGCTGACCGCCGCGCAGGCTCGTGCCCTCGCCCGTGACCCGCAGGTGGCAGCCATCGAGCGCGACCAGATCATGCACACGTTCGACACCCAGTCGAACGCGCCCTGGGGCCTCGACCGCATCGACCAGCGGCCGCTGCCCCTGTCGCAGTCGTACACGTGGACGGCGACCGGCCAGGGGGTCACGGCGTACGTGATCGACACCGGCATCCGCACCAGCCACAACGACTTCGGTGGGCGGGCCACGTCGGGCTACGACGTCGTCGACGGCGGGGCCGCCGACGACTGCAACGGGCACGGCACCCACGTGGCATCGACCATCGGGGGCAACACCTACGGCGTGGCCAAGCGCACGTCCCTCGTCGCCGTCCGGGTGCTCAACTGCCAGGGGAGCGGCTCGACCTCGGGCATCATCGCCGGCATCGACTGGGTCGTCGGCCACCACCAGGCCGGCCAGCCGGCCGTCGCCAACCTCAGCCTGGGGGGTGGGGCCAGCACCGCTCTCGACAGCGCCATCGCCCGCATGACCTCCGACGGGGTCAGCGTGGCCGTCGCCGCGGGCAACAGCAGCGCCGACGCCTGCAACGTGTCCCCGGCGCGGGCGCCGTCGGCCATCACCGTGGCCGCGAGCACCAGCGGTGACGCACTCGCGTCGTTCTCGAACCGGGGGAGCTGCATCGACGTGATCGCCCCGGGTAACCAGATCCCCGGCGCCTGGTCAACGAGCAACACCGCGACCAACACGATCAGCGGCACGTCGATGGCGTCGCCGCACGCCGCGGGTGCTGCCGCCAAGGTGCTGCAGCAGAACCCCGGCGCCTCGCCGGCCTCGGTGGCGAACACCCTGAACAGCTCCGCAACGGCCAACGTGGTCTCCGGCACGGCGGGGTCGTGCTGGTGGTTCTGGTGCACGCCGTCGACGCCCAACCGGCTGCTCTACAGCAACCTCTGACGCGTCGACGCACCTGTTGACGTGAGGCCCGGTGGGCCCGGCCGGCACGCCCGGCCGGGCCCACCGGCGCACCCGCCTCTCCCCGGCCGCCTACAGCTCGGCGAGCACCGCCCGCGCCTGCTCGGCCCGGTGGATGACCTGCTGGGCGAGCAGGTCGGTCGAGCCGTCCTGGTCGCCCATGGCGCCCGACGCGTAGCGGACGTAGACGCCCTCCATGATGCAGGCGAGCTTCCAGTGCCCGAAGGCCACGTAGTACGGCAGCATCGACAGGTCGAGGCTCGACCTGGCTGCGTAGTACGCGGCCAGCTCCTCCCGTGACGGGAACCCCGGCAGGCCGGTCGCCTGCATCGACCGGGCCCGGCGCGAGCCGTCGGACCAGTAGATGAGCAGGGTCCCCACGTCCGCGAGCGGGTCGCCGAGCGTGCACAGCTCCCAGTCGAGCACCGCTCGCACACGGGCGTCGTCGCCGATGATCGTGTTGTCGAGGCGGTAGTCGCCGTGCACGATCGCCACGCCCTGCTGGGCCGGCACGTTCGCGGCGAGCAGCGCGTGCACCTCGTCGACCACCGGTGCCGGACGGTGGACCCCGGCCTCGCGCTCCTGGTCCTGCGACCGCTGGAACTGGCCGTACCAGCGGCGCAGCTGGCGCTCGACGTAGCCGTGGTGACGGCCGAGGTCGCCGAGCCCGACCGCCTCGACGTCGACCTCGTGCAGGCCCACCAGGACGTCGACAAGGTCCTCGCCCGCCCGGCGTCGGCCGTCCTCGTCGAGGGCGGCCGACG
>DASUQS010000077.1:0-5713 GCA_036280455.1 Acidimicrobiales bacterium | reverse complement strand
GGGGCGTAGAGGGGCGGCACCCCGGAGCCCGGCGGGGCGCCGGGCAGCAGCACGCCGCCGGTGAGGCCGGCCTCGTGCGCCCACCGCACCTCGGTCACGGCCCGGTCGACGTCGTGCAGCATGATCTGGGCGATGCCGGCCCGGCGGCCGGGCGCGGCGGCGCAGAAGTCGGCCAGCCAGCGGTTGTGAGCGTGCAGCCCCGCCCAGCGCAGGTCGAGGTCGCCCGCGGTGGCGCCGGGCGGCTGCAGCACCAGCGACGGCTTGGGGAAGAACGGCGGGACGGTGTTGGGGAAGACCACTTCGGCGACGACGCCGTCGGCCTCCAGCTCGGCGAGGCGGCGGTCGTGGTCCCAGTTGCGGCCGGCGTCGTCGTCGCGCAGGTCGCCGTAGGGGTTGGCGTAGCTGGCCCGCCAGGCATCGAACTCGTCGTGCAGCGAGGCGTCGAGGTAGGGCCGGTAGTCGGGGATGTCGCCGCCCCCGTGGCAGTCGGCGGAGATCACGGTGTAGCGGTCGCCGCCGTCGGACGGCGGCGCGTCGATGCCGGTCAATGCAAGCCCCCTCGCGCACGGCGTGAGACGTTTCTCGATTTCGTCTCACGGCGAACGTAACATCGGGCCATCGACGCGACAAGGGCTCCCGAGCGGGCGAGCGACCTGCGCGACCGCCTGGTCGACGCGGCCGAGGCCGTGATGCGCCGCGACGGCCCCCTGAACGTGCGCATCGAGGAGGTGGCCCGCCTGGCCGGCTGCTCCCGGGCCACGCTGTACCGGTACGTCGCCGACAAGGACGAGCTGGTGCGCGAGGTGCTGATCCGGCTCGCCCGCGCACGGGCGGCGGCGATGGCGCCGGGGCTGGCCCGCATCGACGATCCGGCCGACCGCATCGCCGAGGGCGTCGTGCGCACCGTCGAGGGCATCCGGGGCGAGTGGTGGTACGCGGCCCTGGCCCGCCACGGGGCCACGGCAGCGGTCGCCGGCCTCGGCGGCGGGCCCCGGGCCTTCGTCGCCCTCACCGCCCCGCTCGTCGCCCCGTTCATCGACCACCTCGACGCCGAGGGGTTGCTGCGGCCCGGGATCACCGTCACCGACGCCACCGAGTGGCTGTGCGTCGTCACGACCGGGTTGCTGGCGGTCGGCGCCGGAGACGTACCGGGCGACGGAGACCCCGGCGAGGCCGACGGGGCCGGCGACGCCGCCGAGCCGCAGGGGCGGTCGCGCGAGGAGCAGGTCGCGTTCCTGCGCCGGTTCGTCGCCGACCCGCTGCTGCGCCGGGGCTGACCGCCGAGTGGAGGGACCCGCTACAGCTCCTCGCGGCGCTGCATCTGCTGGAACGTGAACCAGCCGGGGAGCATCGGCAGCCAGTAGGTGACCAGGCGGAACGTCAGCACCGCCGGCACGGCTGCGCCCCTGTCCATCCCGTAGCCCGTCATGGCGAACACGAGGGCGGCCTCGACCGCGCCGAGGCCGCCCGGCGTCGGCGCCGCCGAGCCGATGGCCGCGGCGACCAGGTACGCGGCGCCGATCTCCGGGAAGCTGAGACCCCCGCCGAACGCCGCCACGGAGGCGGCCAGGGTGAGGATGAACGACGTCGTGATGCCGAGCGACCCACCGATCAGCCCGATGACCCGCGACGGGTCGGTGAGCACGTCGGCCAGCGACGACGCCGCGTTGCGAGCCTGTTCCACGAGCGGCGGGAGCACCCGGCGACGCAGGGTCGGGACGAGCCCGACGACCAGCCCGCCCACGGAGATCACGACCGTCACCACGATGAGCACGTCGGCGTCCGGCATCTTGAACTGCACACCACTCGACCCGACCCACAAGAGGAACGCGCCCATCAGCAGCAGGTGCACCATGAAGCCGGCGAGAGCGCAGAGCCCGACCGCGGCGGCGGCGGGCCCCGGGTCGAGGCCCGAGCGTTGCAGGAACCGCACGCCCACCGCCAGCGATCCGGTGTTGGCCGGCGCCAGACGGCTGAGGAACGACGACGCGATCTGCATGCGCAGCGCGGGCAGGTACGGGATCGGCTCCGGGACCGATGCGACGAACGCCAGCGCGGCGAACGCGATCGTCAGGGCCGCACCCGTGATCATCGGCGCCAGCCACCACCAGTTGGCCTGACCGGCCGCCTCGACGCTGGCGCTGAAGTCACCGAGCTGCGGGAGCAGCACGTAGAACCCGAACGCGAACGCCGCCAGCGACATCGCGGTGCGGGGCCGGATCCGGTCGAGCCGGGCCAGCGGTGCCGGCTCCACCCCGGTCGCCCGGGAGATGGCCGCCCGCAGCGCGTCGAGCACCTCCTTGTTGGCCCGCCACGCCTTCCGGGTGGCCGCGGGCAGCGCCAAGGGCTGCAGGTAGGGCACGGCGGACATGAGGGCATGGGCGCCCAGCGCCTCGGCCGCCACGTCGACCGCGGCATCGGCCCCGATGACGAGCGCGGTCGACACGAGCAGCTGGGCCCGGTCGAGCGCCAGGTCGCGGTCGTTGGCCGCGATGGCGGCCCCGTCGAACCCGCGCAGCACCGCCCGACCGTCCGGCGTCACCCACACCGATTCGAGGTCGAGGTTGCGGTGGGCGATGCGGTCGGCGTGCAGGGCCTGGACCTGGCGCCACATGTCGAGCACGAGCGAGCGGTCGAGCCGGCCTTCCTGCGGCTCGGCGTCCGGCTCGGCCTCGGAACCCCCCGCCGCGGTGGCCGGCACCAGGCCGCCCACCGGGCCACCGTCGACCCGGTCCTCCAGCAGGCCCACCGAGCCGTGCTGCGAGGCGACGATGCCCCGCACGGCGGACACGCGGGCGCCGGCGTCGCCCGCCGATCGCTGGGCGAGGGCTTCGTGCTCGATGCGCCGCTGCACGCTGTCATAGGGCTGGTCGTTGACCCACGTGCGCAGCCGCACCGACCGCCAGAGCTGGTCGAGCATGTTCTCCGAGCGGTCGTGCACGGTGCGCACCCGCATCTCGAGCGGCGGGCTGGCGGACATCTCGACGTCGTAGACGAGCGGGCTGTTGCCGGCGCGCTGCTCGATCCGCCGGGGCCGGCCGACCGACCGGAGCATCGCCACCAGCTCGGGCGCCTCGGGGTCGGAGCTCTCGGTGCCGAACACCAGCAGCGCCAGCGAGCCGACCGCCATGCCCACCGCGATCGCGATCACGATGTCGAGCGGGGGCTCGCTCGACGACACCACGCGGAACAGCACGAGCAGGCCCACGCCCACCCACAGCACGCGCCGCCACTGCTGCGACAGCCACGGCGACGAGATGATCACCAGCGCCACGGCGGCGGCGATGAGGGGCGAGGTGGCGAAGCTCGGCGAGCTCAGCTCGACGACGCGGTCGGTGTCGGGATCGACGCCGGCGATCACGCCCTGGCTGGCCAGGAAGTCGGTGAGCCAGGCCATCGCCAGGCCCGCGGCGACCGCCCCCGACAGAAGCGTTCCCGCCTGGCGGAAGTGGCGGCGGCTGATGAGGACGCCGAGCGCGAGCAGGGGCACGACGACGACGCTGATGACCGCCATGCCGGTCAGTGCCTCGGCGAAGCGGTCGGGGACGCGCTCGTAGACGTCGACCAGGTCGGCCTCGGCGCCACCGAGCGTGTTGCGCAGCCAGGTGGCCATCAGGACGCCCACCCCGATGAGGGCGAGCGCGATGATCAGGCGCACGACGTCCGCCTGTGACCGCACGCGTTGGCGAGGCGTCACGGACACGAGAACACCGGCCACGACGCCAACCTCGTCACTCGTCACGCCCTCGGACGCGATGGCACCTGTGCTCTGCACCGCCGCCATCCTCGCGCGCCGAGCATCGGCGACGATGACATCGGCCCCCGGGGATGGGTTGCTGATCGCAAGATGCAGGCTTGACCGCATCCGTGATGTTCAGCCAACCTAACACCGATGACTCCAGAGCGGCGGGGAGAGGGCCACCCATGACGGCAGTCGTCGATGCGCCCCCGGGCGCTCCCCCGGCGCCGCCCGCCACCGTCCCGTCCCCCCGACCCGTCACGCGACGGCGCGTCCGCCGCGGAATCCTCGAGAGCGGCTGGTCCAGGACCGGCGGGCTGGTCGTCACCGTCGTGGTGCTCGCCGTCGTCGTGGTCTGCTCGATCGCGTTCGGGTCGAAGCCGATCTCGCTCGGCACGGTGTGGCAAGCCCTCCTCGAGGCCGACGGGTCGAACGACCACCTGATCGTGCGCAGCCTGCGCGTGCCCCGCACGCTGCTCGGCCTGGGCGTCGGCATCGCCCTCGGCCTGGCCGGCGGCGTGATGCAGGGCGTGACGCGCAACCCGCTCGCCGACCCCGGCATCCTGGGCGTCGACGCGGGCGCGGCCCTCGCCGTGGTCATCGCCATCTACACGTTCGACGTCGGTTCGCTGAGCCAGTACGTCTGGTTCGCGTTCGCCGGCGCCGGCATCGCCAGCGTGGTCGTCTACCTGCTGGGCTCGCTCGGGCGGGGCGGGGCCACACCCGTGAAGCTCGCGCTCGCGGGGGCCGCCCTCTCGGCCCTGCTCACATCGCTCACCTCGACGGTGCTGCTCCTCGACGTGCAGACCCTCGACCAGTACCGCTTCTGGATCGTCGGCTCCCTGGCCGGCCGGGACGGCGAGATCATCGGCCAGGTGGCGCCGTTCCTGGTCGTCGGCGTCGTGCTCGCCCTGCTGTCGGCCCGCTCGCTCAACACGCTCGCCCTCGGCGACGACGTGGCCCGGTCCCTCGGCATGCGGGTGCCGCTGGCGCGTGCGCTGTCGGCCCTCGCGGTCGTCGTGCTGTGCGGCAGCGCCACCGCGGCGGCCGGACCGATCGCGTTCGTCGGCCTGACGGTGCCCCACGTGGCCCGGGCGATCTGCGGCCCCGACTACCGCTGGATCCTGCCGTGGTCGGCGGTCCTGGCGCCCCTGCTGCTGCTCGCCGCCGATGTGGCGGGCCGGCTCATCGCCCGGCCCGGTGAGGTGCAGGTCGGCATCCTCACCGCGTTCATCGGTGCGCCGTTCTTCATCGCCCTCGTCCGCCGGCGCAAGCTCACCGAGCTCTGATGAACGCCACCCGCCGATGACCGCATTGGTCGACGCGCCCGCGCCGCGCCGCCGATGCACCCGGGCACCCAACGGCGACCTGGTCGTGCGGACGCGGGGCCGCCGGCCGGTTTCTGCGCGGTTGGACCGGCGGTCGGTGCTCGTCACCCTGATCGTCCTCGCCGTGGCGCTGGTGGTGTTCGCCTGGTCGCTCGCGGTCGGCGACTACCCCGTGCCGCTCGTCGAGGTCGTCCGCACGCTCCTCGGCCAGGGCAGCTCGGACGTCGAGTTCATCATCCACACCTTGCGCCTGCCCCGAGGCCTCGTGGGGCTCATGGTCGGCGCCGGCTTCGGTCTCTCGGGCGCGATCTTCCAGCGCATCGCCCGCAACCCGCTGGCCAGCCCCGACATCATCGGCGTGAACGCCGGCGCCGCGCTGGCTGCCGTGTTCGCGATCGTGGTCGCCGACAGGGGCGGGACCACCCTGACCCTGGCGGCGCTGGGCGGCGCCGCCGCCGCGTCGATCGCGGTCTACACGCTCTCGTGGCGCAACGGGGTCAGCGGCTACCGGCTCGTGCTGGTGGGGATCGGCCTGACCGCCATGCTGAGCGCAGGCGTCAGCTACCTGCTGACCCGGGCACAGATCTTCGAGGCCCAGCAGGCGATCGTCTGGCTGGCCGGCAGCCTCAACGGCCGCACCTGGGAC
>DASUQS010000076.1:0-6322 GCA_036280455.1 Acidimicrobiales bacterium | reverse complement strand
GGCTCGACACCACGGTCTGACGGGCCGGGCCGGCGGGACGGCTGGTCGGCTGAGCTCGGCGCGCGTGCCGGCGCGTGAGCCGATCGTCGTCGACGCGTCGGCGATGGTGGATGCACTGACCGGCACGCCACCTGGCGCACTGGTCGTGGAGCGTCTTCGCGGCCACCGGCTGCATGCACCTGCCCATCTCGACGCCGAGATCATCTCCGCGTTGGCGCGGTTGCATCGTGCGGGGAAGCTGACCGACCACCAAGTGGGGGCACGGCTCCACAGCGCAGCCGCGGCCACGATCACGCGCCACGCGGTGGCACCGCTCCTCGCCGGCGCGTGGAAGCGACGCGACGACGTCCGCATGGTCGATGCGCTCTACGTCGAGCTGGCCCATCGCCTCGGCGGCCTGCCGCTCATCACGACCGATGCCCGCCTCGCCTCCGTCGTACCGAACGCGGAGGTCGTCGTCTGACTCGCCCCTGACCCGTCACGGCCGGACGACCGCAACCCGGTTGGGTCCAGCCGTCGGCCGGCCGTAGCCTTTGCCCATGTCAACAGTGCGAGTGGGCGTCGTCGGCGCCACCGGTCAGGTCGGCGGCGTCATGCGCGAGGTGCTCGCCGAGCGCGACTTCCCGGTGTCCGACATCCGGTTCTTCGCGTCGGCCCGATCTGCCGGCCGCACCCTCCCCTGGCGGGGCGCCGACATCACGGTCGAGGACGCCGAGACCGCCGACTGGTCCGACCTGGACATCGCGCTGTTCTCCGCCGGGGGCGCCACCTCCCGCACCCTCGCCCCCGTCGTGGCCGCTGCCGGGGTGACGGTCATCGACAACTCGTCGGCCTGGCGCATGGACCCCGACGTGCCGCTCGTGGTGTCGGAGGTCAACCCCGACGACATCGGGGAGGCCCGCAAGGGGATCATCGCCAACCCGAACTGCACGACGATGGCCGCCATGCCGGTGCTCGCTCCGCTGCACCGCGCCGCCGGGCTGGAGCGGCTGATCATCAGCACCTACCAGGCCACCTCGGGTGCCGGCCTGTCCGGCGTGGCCGAGCTCGACGAGCAGGTGCGCAAGACGGCCGACGGCGCCGCCGCGCTGACCTTCGACGGTGGCGCGGTCGACTTCCCGGCACCGGACAACTTCGCTGCGCCGATCGCCTTCAACGTGCTGCCGCTCGCCGGGTCGATCGTCGACGACGGCAGCGGCGAGACCGACGAGGAGCAGAAGCTCCGCAACGAGAGCCGCAAGATCCTCGGCATCCCCGACCTGCGGGTGGCCGGGACGTGCGTGCGGGTGCCGGTCTTCACGGGCCACTCGCTGTCGATCACGGCCGAGTTCGCCCGCGACCTGTCGCCGGAGCAGGCGACCGAGGTGCTGTCGACCGCGCCCGGCGTGGCGCTCGCCGACGTGCCCACCCCCCTGATGGCGGCGGGCAACGACCCGGCCTACGTGGGCCGCATCCGCCGCGACCCCACCGTCGACCGCGGGCTCACGCTGTTCGTGTCGAACGACAACCTCCGCAAGGGCGCGGCACTCAACGCGGTGCAGATCGCCGAGCTGGTCGTCGCGCGCCAGGGCTAGTGCCTGACACGGCACTGGCCGGCTGAGGTGCGCCTGGCGGGGTGAGGTAGCGGCGGGCTCGAGGGCCTCGAACGGCATCAGCCGTTCCACCTTGTTCCGAATTTGGCGCGGCCGTCCCACCCGATTCGGAACAATGTGAAACCCGGGACGACCCGAGGTCCGGCGTCAGAGGGCCACGCGCCAGCCCATGGCACCGCCCGGGCTGATGGGTGTTGCCTCTGGCGCCCCCTGGCGCACCACTAGGGGCAGCGGCAGGGCCGGGCGGCGCAGCGGGGGCAGCCGTCGGCGTAGCGGGCGATGGCCTCGTCGAGGTCGATGCCGAGCTGGCCCGCCAGCGACGCGAGCCAGGCGAGGACGTCGCCCAGCTCGTGGACCTGCTGGTCGCGGGTGCCCTTGCGCACCGCCTGGGCCAGCTCACCGAGCTCCTCCGTGAGCCACGCCACGGTCGAGGGCACGCCGCGGGCGCGGTCGCGCTCGCCGTAGGTGTCGGCTATGACCTGCTGGAGCGCCGCCAGATCCATTGCGGGAGCGTACGGCACGGGCCGGCTACCGCTGACGGCGGCTCTGCCAGTCGAGGGCGATCCACTGGTCGCCGCGGCGGACGCTGCGCCAGCCGTGGGGGCGCACCGCCCCGTAGCGAACGGCGATGCGGGCGTCGGCCATGCGGGGACGCCCGGCGAGGTGCCAGCGCTCGACGGCGGACAGGATCGCCCGCTCGGCGCCCGGTCCTCCGTAGGCATCGATCCGCAACTCGCTCGCGCCGCCCCCGGCGCCGGCCTCGGTCGCCACCGGGGTGAGCAGGGCGAGGCTGCCGTCGACGGCATCGACCACCCCCAGTGCCTGCCGGGCGGTCGTCGAGCGGGACCCGGCGCGGCTGACCTCCACGAGTCGCTCCTCCGGCAGCGCGAGGGCGACGTACGTGAGCAGGGCGAGCGTCGCCCCTCGGCCGACCGACACCCGCCGGCTCCGGGCGAAGCCCAGGGCGGTGAGCGCCAGGCTCTGACGGCCGTGGCGGTCGAGCCCCGCCAGGGCCGGGCCCGCCATGTCGAGCAGAGCCCGGTCGGGCCCACCGTCGGAGACCTCACCGACGGCGAGGCGGGCGGGCAGCCCGCGGGACGACGCCACCAGCGCGTCGCGCGGATCGCCCCGTTCGGCGGGGCGCAGCGCCATGAACCCGCCCCCGGTCACCGCCAGAGGGTCGAAGCCGTGGGCCACCTTGCGGAACGCGGCGACGGCCTGCAGCCAGAACACGACCGGGCTGAGCCGGAGCGGCAGCACCAGCGTGCCGCCCGGACGCAGCTGGTCGAACCACGCGCGCGGGATCGTGTCGGTGCTGGCGGTGGCGATGACGGCGTCGAACGGTGCGGCGTCCGGCCAGCCGGCGGCACCGTCGCCGACCTCCACGCGCACGGGCACCCCGCCGGTGACGAGGGCCCGGCGGGCGGCGACGGCGGTGTCGGCGTCGAGCTCGACCGAGGTGACACGTCCCTGCTCCCCGACCAGGTGGGCGAGGAGGGCGGCGTTGTACCCCGTGCCGGCTCCGACCTCGAGCACCCGTTGCCCGGCCCGCAGCCCGAGCATCTCCAACATCTCCGCCATGATCGCCGGCTGCGAGGAGGACGACGTCGGCGTCCCCGCCCGGTCGCGCCGGGTGACGATCGCGTCGTCGCGGTACACCTCCGCCAGCCCGTGCTTCTCGGCATGGTCGGCCAGGAACAGCTCGCGGGGCACCGCGGCGAACGCGGCGGCGACGCGCTCGTCCCGCACGTGACCACGGCCCCGCAGGTGCTCGACGAGGTCGCGGCGCAGGGTGGCGCTGGGCGTGTCGGGCACGAGGCCGATCGTAGGCCGGTGCGGCGTCGATCCCATCCGTACCGGCCGCCCGGCCGAGCGGTACCGTCCCCGGCCGTGCGCACCACCCTCGTCTCGTGGAACCTGAAGGGCAGCGGCAACCCGGACACCGCCGCGGTCGCCGCCTACCTCCGCGAGGTGGGCGCGGATGTCGTCGGCCTGCAGGAGGTGCAGTGGCACCAGGCCCGCCGCATCGCCCGGGCCCTGGGGGCGCGGTCGTGGGGGTGGGGCCTCAAGCACTGGCCGATCCGCACCTGGCCGGAGGGCATGGCCGTCGTCGGTGTGACGAGGCAGGTGCACGTGCGCACGAGTGCGCTGTCGAGCAGGTGGCGCCTGTGGAGCTGGCGGCGCCGCATCGTGCAGGTCGCGACCGTGGTCGGGGAGGACGACGACGAGGGGTTCACGCTCGTCAACGTGCACCTGACCCCGCACGGGCAGGCGGAGCTCAGGACGACGGAGACGACGACGGTGCTCGCGATCGTGGGGAACCGCACCGGGCCGGTCGTGGTGAGCGGCGACTTCAACGAGCGACCGGGTGGCGCCATCCACCACCAGCTGGCGGCCGCCGGCCTGCGCGACGGCCGGGGTGTGTCGCCCGGCGACGAGCAGGCGCCCGGGGAGGGCAAGCGGCCTCCGGACCTGGCGCCCACCAACTGGAAGGGCTGGCGTCGCGGCACCGACGAGCTGCCGACCCTGCGGCTCGACTACGTGTACGTGTCGCCCGCGATCAGCACGTCCACGGTGCAGGTGCCCGAGGCCGACGCCGGCGACCTCGCCCGGTTCGCCGCCCTGTCGGACCACCTGCCGGTGACCGCCCTCCTCGACATCGCCGGCGGGGACGGTGCGCCCGACATCGCCGACGGAGACAGCGGCGGCTGACGGAGACAGCGGCGGCTGACGGGCCCGGCTGCGACGGCGGTCGCCAGCGCGGCGTGTCGGCGCGCAGACGTCGAGCCGGACACCAGGCCGCCGGGTCAGGCGGAGCGGCGGCGGTCGCGCTCGGCCTGGGGCAGCGAGCAGGTGGCGGTGCCGCCCGGGAGGCGGTGCCGGTTGCGGGAGATCAGCCGGTAGATCGGCCACGCCGCCCACCGCACCGGGGGCAGGTCGAGCACCCACCCGAGCGGCCGCCAGAACGAGCCGGCCTCGATGAGCAGGCGGGCGATGGCCTCCGGGCCGGCCTTGGTCGGCGCGGCCGACCCAGCCGCCCCGTCGCCCGCAGGCACCCAGATGACGGCGTCCTCGGCCTCCGCCTGCGTGACCCCGAGTGCGTCGAGGTCAGCGAACTGCCATGCCTGGACATCGGCATCGGCGGGGATGCGGCGCTCGATGAAGTCGGCGCACGTCGAGCAGAACGAGCAGTCTCCGTCGTAGAGGAACACGGGTCGTTCGAGCTGCGCGGCGGTCGCCATGCGCCCATTCTGCCCCCGGCGACGCCGACCACACCTCTCGGCCGACCCGTCGGGGCGCAGATCAGCCGGGGCAGATCGCCCGCCGCAGATCGCCCGCCAGATCGCGGAAGAATTCTCCGGCAGCGTGTCGATCCGGTCCTCCCCCGTTCGTCGCCTGCTGCAAGAGCCCGGAACGGCGGCTCGGGAACCCACCAACCAGGAGACACGACGATGCGGTTCATGCTGATGCACTACTCGACCGAGGACATGGAGGCCGGCGTGCCCCCCACCCCCGAGCAGATGGCAGCGATCGGCGAGTACATGGAGGAGAGCGTGAAGTCGGGCGTGCTGCTCGCCGGCGAAGGCGTGCGCCCCAGCTCGTTCGGCGCCCGGGTGGAGATCACCGACGACGGCACGCCGAACGTGACCGACGGCCCGTTCGCCGAGGCGAAGGAGCTCATCGCCGGTTTCGCCATCCTCGACTGCAAGTCCAGGGACGAGGCCATCGAGCATGCCAAGCGCTGGGCCGCGGTGTCCGGCTCGACCCGGGTCGACGTCCGCCAGGTCGCCGAGTACTCGGACTTCGAGTAGCACCGGCGCCCTGCGGGCCCTCGTGCCCGACGGGGTTGCGCACGGGGCCGTCGCGGTGGTCGGATCGACCGCCGTGACGGCCTCCGACGTGCACCGCACGGTCAACGCCATCTGGGGCATCGAGTCGCCCAAGGTCATCGCGCGGGTGACGCGCATGGTCGGCGACGTCGGCATCGCCGAGGAACTGGCTCAGGACGCACTCGTCGCCGCACTCGAGCGGTGGCCCACCGCGGGGGTGCCGGCCAACCCCGGCGCATGGCTGATGACGACGGCGAAGAACCGGGCGATCGACCTGCTGCGGCGGCGGCAACGCCTCGAGGCCCGCCACGAGGAGGTGGGGCACGAGCTGGAGACCCGCCAGAGCGCCGCCATCGCCGACCCCGACGCCGACCTCGGCGCCGACATCGAGGACGTGGGCGACGACCTGCTCCGGCTCATGTTCATCTCCTGCCACCCCGTCCTGTCGAAGGAGGCCCGGGTGGCGCTCACGCTCCGCCTGCTCGGCGGCCTCACGACGGAGGAGATCGCCCGGGCGTTCCTCGTCCCCGAGCCGACCGTGGCCCAGCGGATCGTGCGGGCGAAGCGCACCCTCGCCGCCGCCGACGTGCCCTTCGAGCTGCCAGAGCGGGCCGAGCTCGGCGGCCGGTTGCGGTCGGTGCTCGAGGTCATCTACCTCGTGTTCAACGAGGGCTACTCGGCGACCGCGGGCGACGACTGGCTGCGGCCCGAGCTGTGCAACGAGGCGCTCCGGCTCGGCCGGGTGCTGGCCGGGCTCGCCCCGACCGAGCCGGAGGTCCACGGCCTGGTGGCCCTGATGGAGATCCAGGTCTCGCGCAACCGGGCGCGCATCGGCCCCGGCGGCGTGCCGGTGCTGCTGCTGGAGCAGAACCGCGGCCTGTGGAACCAGACGCACATCCG
>DASUQS010000075.1:0-15008 GCA_036280455.1 Acidimicrobiales bacterium | reverse complement strand
CATGGGTTCCGGATCCGGAACCCATGACCTCAGGCTCGTCTGATCGGTACCTATGACCTCGGGGTGTCGGTGGCGTAGGTGGGGTTGGCGACGGCGAGCTTGTCGGCGACCGTGGCGCGGACGGCGGCGGCGACCTCGTCCCAGCGGTGGTCCAGCGCACCGGACCGGATCCCCGCGGCGAGCTCCGCATCCGACCCGACGCCCAGCGCCGCCAGCCGGGCCGCGTGGGCGCGGGACGGACCGTCACCGGCGGCGAGCTCCCGCTCCACGATCGCCAGCGCCTTCGCGGCCACCCGCGAGTGGAACCGGACCCGGCCCTCGGTCGCACCCATGACGTCGCCCTCGAGGAACTCCCGCACCGCCTCCACCAGCTGCCCCGCCGTCGGCGCGTCGTGCGGCGCACCGCCGTACCCGGCATCCGGATCGTCTGCAGCCGAATCCGCCAGCGCGTCGATCGCGCCGGACGCCGACGTGTCGCCCGGGAGCAGCAGAAGGAGGTCGTGCTCGACCTCGCACACGCGGCGGCCGATGGCGGCCAGCTCGACCGAGCGGATCGCCCCCGTGAGGTGCGTCGACGCCTGGACGACGCAGATGATCCCCCACTTGAGCGTGCCGAGGACCTCCCACCAGTGCAGGGCGGCCCGGTCGACCGTGGTGCCGGACGTGGCCTCGTAGGCGCCGACCAGCTCGTCGACGTCACCGAAACCGCCCACCCGGGGCTCGGCGCCGAACCGCCAGGCCCGCACGCACAGCCAGCCGAGGTCCTCCAGCGGATCGCCGAGGTGGGCCAGCTCCCAGTCGAGCACCGCCCGCAACCCGTCCGGCCCGACCACGAGGTTCCCGTTGCGAAAGTCTCCGTGCACCACGGCGGCGGGGCCCGCCTCGGCACCGACGCCGGCGGCGCGGTCCGCCCGGTCGGGCCGGTTGGCCTCCAGCCACCGGAAGCCCAGCTCGAACGCCGGGTGCGGCTCCCCCACGGCGTCGAGCGCCTCGCGGAACTGCGCCACCTGGTCGGTGGCCGCCAGCCCGGGCACCGCCGCCGGGTCGATGCCGTGGATGCGGGCGAGCGCGTCGCCGCACTGCGCAGCCAGGACGGGGCGGGCGTCGGCGTAGGCGTCGTCGCGCAGGATCTTGCGGGCGATCGTCTCGCCCTCGACGCGGTCGACGATCATCCACGAGGGGCCCAGCGCCTCGCCGCCCTGCCCGGCGGACACCTCGGCGTCGCTGCGCACCACCCCCGGCACCGGCACCCCGGCGGCGCGGGCGGCCCGCAGGAGGCCGACCTCGGTCGCCATCCCCGCCTTGCGGACGCCCCCGGGACGCTCGCGCTGCAGGATCAGCGGTGTGCCGTCCGCCTCGAACGCCCACGTCTCGCGGGAGGCGCCGCCCGAGAGGCGCGTCAGGCCGGTGACGGCGCCCGCGCCCAGCCTCGCGGCGAGGTCGTGGGCCAGCGCCTGCTCCCGCGCCGCACGCCCCTCACCGCCGGACCCGGACCCGGGCGCAGTCCCCGGCTTTGCGGCGGACGACGGGCCGGAGGCGGCCGGACCGGCGGTGCTCATTCGATCGGCACCAGCGGGTTGCCGTCGTCGTCGAGCTGGTGCAGGTACTCGCTTATGCCGTAGCCGGTGCGACCGTCGTAGACCCACCGGGCCAGACCTTCGTTGACGATCGTCCGGCGCTCCCCGGTGCGGTGAGGCAGCCCGTACACCCGCAGGATGTCGCCGCGCAGCTCGTGCACCCGCCCCCGCTTGTCGGTGGCCCGCACGTGGGTGACGCGGTGGGTCACGCCGTCGTCCGCCAGCTCGCTGGTGACGTCCCAGTCGCGGATCGACACCGCCTCGCCGTCGTGCCACACCCAGCCGCGGTGCAGGTCACCCGCGGGGGTGCCGATGCGGATGCCCCCGAAGTTGGTGCCCGCCGCGTCGCCCTCGCCGGGGATGTTGATCGAGAACCAGCGCCACATCTGCGGGCCGCCCCAGCGACGCGGCCCCCACGACTTGTCACGGTTGCCCCGGGCGGTGGCGGCGTCGAGGCGCCAGGTCTCGCCGTCGAGCGCGATCGTGCCCGCCCACGTGCCGGACTGCTCGAGGTGCCCCTTGCCGACCGTGGTGGCGGTCGAGGCCGCGGTGTCGTCGCTGCGCTTCTCGCGGCCGAGCCCGTCGGTGCCGATGGCGGGGATCAGCGAGGTGAAGGTCAGGTCGACGACCAGGCGACCGGGTCGCCCCGTACCGGGGGTGGTGTCGCCGGCCAGGTCGAGGACCTCGCAGTCGGCGTCTGCGGTGAGCCGCCACGAGCGCATGGGCTCGACGCGCTCGTAGCGCACGCCGCCGACGTCGAGGTCGCTGTCGGTCATCACGGTCTGGGTGCGCACGCCGCGGACGTTGGCGATGCGATCACCCGGGAGCCAGGCGGACAGCCCGACGTCGATCGTCCCCTCGTTGGGGCGGACGCCGATGCGGGTGAACAGGCCGGCGTCGACCGCCGGGTCGTAGGCGTTGAAGTAGTAGGACTCGCTCCACGCCGTGTCGCCCTCGACCTCGTGGGCGAAGTCGTGGCTGGCATCCAGTATCGGCACCGGGCCTCCCCTCTCTGGTGGCTTTCTATCCCTGATCGCCGGCGGCCCGCACGGCGTGCAGCAACACGTCGCGACCCTGCAGCACGTGCTCGGCCATCAGCCGGCCGGCCCGATCGCCCGCCCCGTCGGCGAGCGCCTCCTGGATGAGCCGGTGGAACAGCGCGGAGCGTTCGAGCTGGTCGCCGTCGTAGCGGCGCAGGGCCTGGAACACGAGCGGGTGGTCCACCGTGCGGAACAGCAGAGCGGTGAGCCGGTCGTTGCCGGCGGCGTCGAGGATGGTGAGGTGCAGCTCGTCGTTCCAGCGGGTCAGCGCGTGGGACGCCTCGACCGACGGCGGGACGGCGGCCGGGCCGAGGTCCGCGACCTGCTCGGCGAAGCACGTCACGGCGACGGCCATGCGGTCGAGCTGCTCCCGGGTGGCACGGCTGGCCGCCCGTTCGCAGGCGTAGCCCTCCAGCCGGGACCGCAGCTCGTAGATGTCGGCGATGTCGTCGGCGGACAGCCGGCGGACCGCCGCGCCGCGGTGGCGCTCGACGTCGACGAGACCCTCGGCCTGCAGCCGGCGCAACGCCTCGCGCACCGGCGTGCGGGACAGGCCGTGCTCCTCGGCCAGCCGCTGCTCGACCAGGCGCTGGCCGGGCGCGTACGCGCCCTCGACGATCGCCCGCCGGATCAGCCGGTAGGCGTCGGCCGCCTGCGGGCCGGCCACCGCCGCCGCCGTCGGGGCGCTCACCACCGGCTCACTTCAGGCTCTTGAACTGGGCCTTGGCGTCCTCGGTGGCGCCGACCTGGACGTAGTGCTCGGCGTCGAAGTCCTCCGGGGATTCCAGCTCGTCCACCGGCTCGGGGCGGTCGTCGGTCTCGAGCTTGAGCGCCCGCGAGATGGTGGCGTGCATGTCGTACATGGCGGTCAGGTAGGTCAGCTCGAACAGCGCCTCGTCGCCGAGCTCGTCGCGCAGGACGGCGAACACGGCGTCCGCCACCCGGCCGCCGTCGTGGACGATGGCGTCGGCGAAGGCGAGCACCGCCCGCTCGAAGGGGGAGAACAGCGCGCTCACCGACCAGGCCGCGACCGCCTCGATCTTCTGCTCCTCGACGCCGAGCCCGCGCAGCGCCTTGGCGTGCTGGGAGTAGACGAATTGGCTGCCACGCGCCCACCCGGCCCGCGTCATCGCCAGCTCGCGGATGACCGGGTCGAGCTTGCGATCGGGGCTGCGGTAGAGGACGAAGCCGTCGACGGCGTGCTCCATCACGTCCGGGGACAGCGCGTAGACGGTCCACCAGTCGCCCTCGGAGCCGGTCGCCGTCCCGCCTCCGTCCACGACCGGGTCGACGTCCTTGCCGAAGACCAGGTCGTACATGGCGTTGACGACGGGGCTCTCGACCTCGGACCGGGGAACCTGACGGAGTCGGGGCATGGATGTCCTTTCGTGGTGGCGCGTCGGGGCGCCGGCGAGCGGGGCGAGCGGACGGGGACGAGTGGCGTGGCGTGCCGGGCGAACGTCGGCGGAGCCGCGAACCGGAGCTCTAGACGTCGGCCGAGGCAGCGGAGGCATCGGCAGGCGCGGGGGCCGCAGACCCGCCGGGAGGGGCCGGTGCCGCAGTCGCCGTGCTTCCTGTCGCCGTGCCTGCGGTCGTGCCGGCGGCCGTCGCCGGGACGTGGCTGACGTCCTCGGGTGTCAGCCGGCGCACCCACGACGACAGCTCGAGCAGGATCCCGTCCGGATCCTGGAAGTACACCGAGCGCAGGTAGACGCCGGGATGCATGTGGTCGGCGACGGTCCACTCCGAGTCGTCGTGCGCCACGACCTTCGAGCACGCCACGCCGGCGGCGAGCAGCCGCTCCCGGTACTCCTCGATGCGGTCGTCGGCCACGTGGAACGCGACGTGGTTCATCGACGCGACGGCACTCGTGAGGTCGCCGTTGTCGGGCCGGGCCGCGGGCGAGGCGACGCCGGGGGCTGCGTCGGGGGCGTCGGGGAACCAGAAGAACGCGAGGTGGTCACCGCCGCCGATGTCGAAGAAGAAGTGCTGGCCCATGCCCGCCGGCAGCTCGATCGTCTTGACCAGCGGCATGCCGAGGACGTTCGTGTAGAAGTCGACGGTGCGGGCCATGTCGCTGCACACGAGGGCGAGGTGGTGGATGCCCTCGAAGTCGAACGGTCGCGAAGTTGTCATGTCCCGGTCTCTCCCCCGTCCCGATGTGGGCATTGCGTACAACCAACGCCCAACGCCGTCAAGGAAGCGGCTCCCCACCAGGGCTTCCCGAGCTCCTTGCGGTGCGCCTTGCGTACAATCGGCCGCCGTCGCGCGTCCGGGGCCCCGTCGCGGCTCCACTACTGTGCCCGGATGAACGGCTTCCTGTGGCTCGGTGTCGCGTGCACCCTGCTGCTCGTGGCCTCCATCGTGTTCGACGGCATCGGCGACGCCTTCGACGCGCTGGACATGGGCCCCGGGCAGTTCTCGCTGCCCGCGGTGGCGGCTTTCCTCGGTGCCTTCGGTTTCGGCACCGGTGCCTTCTGGGACGCGCTGGGCCCCGTCGCCCTCGTCCCCGGCATCGCAGCCGGGTTGGCGCTCGGCTGGGTCGCTCTGCGCCTGAGCCGCGCCGCCATGCTCATGCCCACCGATGCGACCGAGTCCCAGGCCAGCCTGCTGGGCTCGCTCGGCCGCATCGTCACCGCGCCCGCCGTCGGGCGCTACGGCGAGGTCATGCTCGTCCGGCCGGGCGGGCCGCTCAAGGTCGCGTGCACCGCACCCGACCCGCTGCCCCTCGGCACCGAGGTGGTGGTCGTCGACGTCCTGTCGTCGACGCTGGTCTCGGTGGCCCCGTTCGAGGACGTCGGCCTGCCCGCACTCGACGCCTGACGGCGCCCCTCTCACACCCCGACTCCTGCAGGGAGCCAAGACATGGAAGCTTCACCGACCCTCGTGGCGGCGATCGGCATCGCCGCCCTCATCCTGTTCCTCATCCTCTTCGTCATCAGCCGCATCCGGGTGGCCGGCCCGAACGAGGCGTTCATCATCACCGGCCGCAAGGGCAAGGGCGGCGGCAACGACACCTCCGGCCAGAAGGTCGTCATGGGGGCGAGCGTCTTCGTCGTCCCCTTCGTCCAGAAGCTGGGCGTCATCGACCTGACGAGCCGGCAGATCGGCGTGAGCGTGCCCGCCGCCGTGGCGCTCAACGGCATCCGCGGCTCGCTCGAGGGCGTGGCCGTGGTCAAGGTCGGCGGCACGGAGGAGCTCATCCGGGCCGCAGCCCAGCGGTTCCTCGGCCAGCAGCACGACATCGACGTCTTCACGCGTGAGGTGCTCGCCGGCTCGCTGCGGGCCATCGTCGGCCGCCTGACGGTCGAGGAGATCATCCGCGACCGGGCGGCCTTCGCCTCCGCGGTGGCGGAGGAGGCCGAGAACAGCCTCACCGGCCAGGGCCTCGTGCTCGACACCTTCCAGCTCCAGGACATCCAGACCGAAGGCAACTACCTGGCCGACCTCGGACGCCCGGAGGCCGCGCGCGCCGAGAAGGAAGCCGCGATCGCGGAGGCGATCGCCCGCCGCGAGTCCGAGCAGGCGCGCATCCAGGCCGAGGAGGAGATCGCCGTCGCCCACCGCGAGCTCGCCCTCAAGCAGGCCGAGATCAAGGCGCAGACCGACGCGGCCGCGGCCAACGCCGCCTCCTCCGGCCCGCTGGCGCAGGCCGCGAGGGACCAGGAGGTCCTGGTCGCCCAGGAGCAGGTCGCCGCCCGGCGTGCCGAGCTGACCGAGAGGGACCTCGACACCCAGGTCCGCAAGCCGGCCGACGCGCAGCGCTACGCCGTCGAGCAGGCCGCGGCCGCCGACAAGGCCCGGGACATCGCCTACGCCCAGGCCCAGGCCGAGACCACCCGCCTGTCGGGTGCGGCCGAGCGGGAGCGGCGCACGGCGCTGGCCGAGGCGACCAAGGCGGAGGGCCTGGCGGAAGCCGCGGCGATCGCCGCCCGTGGCGAGGCCGAGGCCGAGGCGATGCAGAAGAAGGCCGACGCCTACCGCAACTACGGCGAGGCGGCCGTCATCGACATCGTCGCCGGCACGCTGCCGAAGGTCGTGGCCGAGGCCGCGGCGCCGATGAGCCAGATCGACCAGATGACGGTCATCTCCACCGACGGCGCCAGCCAGACCGTGCGCAGCGTGGCCTCGACCGTCGCCCAGGGCGGCGAGATGGTCAAAGCGCTGTTCGGGGTCGACCTGGCCGAGCTGGTGCAGGGCTTCGCGGCCTCCCAGGGCGGCAAGTCCGCCAACGGCAAGTCCACCAACGGCGACGGCGGTCCGGCAACCTCCATCGAGGCGTCCTCGACCGGCACCACCGGCGAGGGCACGACCGGGACGACCGGGGCCGGGTCGAGCTCCTGACCGAGCCCGGGTCGGGCGCCTGAGGGATCCGACCTCCTGACATCCGGATGCACCGGCGGGGCCGCGGGCCCCGCCGGTCGCCGTTCAGCGCCCCGACGCGCAGCCTCCGGTCAGCCGACCAGCTCGCGCAGCAGCGCCATCGTGCGCTGGCGCGACGCGGAGCGGCCCTCGCGGTCGTCGCCGACCGGGAAGGGCGCCGCCCACAGCTCGGTGGCGCCAGCGGCGAACAGGGCGGTGATGGCGTCGCCGACCTGCTGCTCGTTCCCGACGATCGCGGCCTCCGCCGGGGTCGAGATGCCGCCGGCGGCGAGAACCCGCTGGTAGTTGGGCAGCGTGCCGTAGACGGCGAACTGCCGGGCGGCCGTCTCGCGAGCGGCGTCCTCGTCGTCGGTGACGGCGACCGGCAGACCCACCACCACGCGGGGTGCCGGTCGCCCCGCGGTCTCCGCGGCCGCGTTGATGGTGGGAGCGACGAGGGACTCGATCGCCGCGGCGTTGGCCATCCAGGTGACCGTGCCATCCGACAGCTCGCCCGCCGAGGTCAGCGAGCGCGACGCGAGCGCGGCGACGACCAGCCCGACCGAGGTGTCGCCGGCCTGGCCGAGGTCGGCACGCGCCGTGTACTCCTCGCCGGTGAAGCTGACCCGACCCTCGCCGAGCAGCGCGCTCAGCACCGTCAGGTACTCGTGGAGGTGGCGGGCGTTGCTGTCGTAGTCGAGGCCGTAGACGCCCTCGATGACCGGGCGGTGCGACACGCCGATGCCGAGGGTGAAGCGGCTCGAGTCGCCGATGGCGGCGCCGACGGTTGCTGCCTGCTGCGCCATCAGCACCGGGTGGCGCGTGTAGGTCTGGACGATCGAGGTGCCGAGCTCGATGCGCTCGGTGGCGCGACCGACGACGCCGAGGAGCACCAGCGGGTCGAGCGCCCCGCCGCCGCCGGGGAACCACAGGCCGTGGAAGCCGGCGGCCTCGGCCTTCTGAGCGGAGTCGATGATGCGATCGACGGACGGACCGCCGCCGGTGAGGGAGATGCGCAGGACCATCGTCACAACGTAGGTGACCGTCGCGGCGGCCTCGATCGCGGTGGCACGGGTAGCTTCCCCCGGGGCACGGACGCCGCGTCAGTTCACCGAGCAGGCGTGCCGGCGGGCCTCATTCCGCCCAGGTGATGTCGGCGAGGTCGGGGGCCCGGCGGGCCGAGCGCAGGGCGTTCCCCCACCAGATCAGCTCGTCGAGCAGCTTCTTGGCGGCCGCCGCCGCGCCTGTGGCGTCGCGCGGCTCGCCCGCCTCGTCGAACGCCAGTGCCGCGCCGTGGAAGCTGACGGTCTCGCGGATGGTCGTGGCGTAGAGCTCGGCGAACACCGGGCGCAGGTGCTCGACGGCGCGCAGGCCGCCGGAGAGCCCGCCGTAGGACACGAAGCCGACGGGCTTGCGCTCCCACGGGGCCCGCAGGATGTCGATCGCCTGCTTGAGCGAGGCGGGGTACGAGTGGTTGTACTCCGGGGTGACGACGACGACGGCGTCGGCCCGGTCGATGCGCTCGGCGTAGGCCTGCACCTCGGGGGTGTTGTGGGCGGGTAGCGCAGCGGGCAGCCCGAGCTCGGCCAGGTCGACGACGTCGACGACGAGCTCGTCGCGCCGGCGGGCCTGCGCGGCGAACCAGTGGGCGACCGTGTCGCCGAAGCGTCCTTCCCGGGTGCTGCCCACGATCACGGCCAGCTGGAGTCGGGTGGTCGGCATCGCGTCTCCTTCGTGTGATGGGGGTTCGGCTCGGGATGGACGGTAAATGCTCAACTTCACTTGAGGTCAAGGGCCAATGGGACCTTCGGCCCTGGCGGGAACCCGCCCGCGGGCGGGACCCTCGGTCCGTGACGACCCTGGATGGCCCGACACCCCTCACCGCCCCCTCCCCGTCAAGGCCGCAGCGACCCCGGGCCGCGTGGCGCGCGGTCGCCATGCCCGACGAGCACGGCGGCTGGGGCCTCACCGCCGAGCCCGCGCTGCTGGGCCTGCTCGTCGCCCCGTCGTGGGCCGGAGCGGCCCTGGGCATCGCCGCATTCCTCGCCTTCCTGGTGCGCACCCCCCTCAAGCTGGTGCTCGTCGACCGCTGGCGCGGCCGGTGGCTGCCCCGCACGGGGCTGGCGGCGCGGATCGCCGCCGCCGAGCTGGTCGCCCTGGCCGCACTCGGGGCGGCGGCCGTGGCGCTGGCCGGCTGGACGTGGCTGATCCCTGCGGCGCTCGCCGTCCCGCTCGTGGCGGTCGAGCTGTGGTTCGACATGCGGAGCCGGGGCCGGCGGCTGGTGCCCGAGCTGTGCGGAGCGATCGGGATGGCGGCCCTCGTGGCGGCCGTGGCGCTCGCCGGTGGTGCCCCTGCCGGCCTGGCCGCCGCGCTCTGGCTGGTGCTCGCCGCCCGGTCGGTGGCGACGCTTCCCTTCGTCCGGGTGCAGATCGCCCGCCTGCGCCGCGGCACGGGTCGGCTGGTCGTGAGCGACCGGGCGCAGCTCGCCGGCGGGGCCATGGCGCTCGCGGCCGTCGCCCTCGACCGTGCCGCGCTCGCCGGCGCCGTGTTCGTCCTCGGCGTGACGGTGCTGCAGTCCCGCTGGGTGCGGCGGCCACCGGTGCCGGCCAAGGTCCTGGGCTTCCGCCAGCTCGGTCTCGGCCTGGCCCTGGTGGCCGTCACCGCTGCCGGTGTGATCGCGACCTGATGCAACGACAAGAGGAGAACCGATGACGATGATCGACACGAGCACGAGCCTGGGCGACCTGGTCACCAACCATCCGCGGCTGGCGGGCGAGCTGGAGCGGCGAGGCCTCGACTACTGCTGCGGAGGCGGGCGCTCGCTCGGCGACGCCGCCCGCGAGGCCGGTCTCGACCCCATCACGGTGGCGGCCGAGCTGAGCGACGCCGCGGCTGCCCACGAGGACGCCGACGAGGGCCCGCCGCCGTGGGCCGCGATGGGGATCGTCCAGCTCACCGACCACATCGTCGACACCCACCACCGCTACCTGTGGGACGAGCTGCCCCGCGTCGAGGCGCTGGCCGACAAGATCGCCGGCGTGCACGGCGGCCGTCACCCCGAGCTGGCGGAGGTCCGGCGGCTCGTGACCGACCTGCGCACCGACCTCGAGCAGCACCTGGCCAAGGAGGAGCGGGTGCTCTTCCCCGCCATCCGCGCCCTGGCTGCCGACTCGCCGGTGCCCGAGTTCCCGTTCGGTCATGTCGCCAACCCGATCGGGATGATGCTGCTCGAGCACGACCGCGCCGGCGATCTGCTGGCCGACCTGCGCCGGGTGACCGACGGCTACGCGGTGCCCGAGGACGGCTGCGCCTCGTACCGGGCCTGCTATGAGGCGCTCGCCGAGGTCGAAGCCGACACCCACCTGCACGTGCACAAGGAGAACAACGTGCTGTTCCCGGCGGTGCTCCGGGTGGAGGACGAGCGCTCGGTCGTCAGCCCGGCGCGCTGACACGGGTCGCGACGGTGGGCGACCCGGCGGTCGCCCACCGGTTCACGAGCGATCGTCACCCGCCGAGCGACGCGTCGACCGGGCCGAGGTAGCGCCACCGGCCCTCGTCGCGCACGAACAGGCTGACCTCGCGCAGCTCGCGGCGCTGTCCAGCGCGCTCGTGGTGGGCGACGAAGCTCACGGATCCCTCGCCGTCGAGCATGCCGCCGCCCGTGGTCTCGAGCACCTCGAGCCCCACCCAGCGCCGCCCCGGGTCGAAGCGCACCCGCCGGGGACGGGTGGACGGGTGCCACGTCTCCAGCAGGTACGCCGCGTCCTCGCGGGCGAAGGCGGTGTAGCGCGAGCGCATCAGCTGCTCAGCCGTCGCCGCCTGGCCCTCGCCGCGGAGGAAGCGGCCGCAGCAGCGATCCTCGGCCGCGCCGGAGCCGCAGGGGCACGCCTCCGGATGGGCCCCGCCGTCGACAGGCTCGCTCGTCACGGGTGCATCCTCCCAGCGGGGCCCTGGCGCGGCCAACCGGCACCGGGACCGCCCCAGGACGGTGGTGGGTGCCGGTTGCCGGTTGCGCCACCTCTCACCGGAGACGAACATGTGTTCGTGCGCCGATATCCGTCGATCCTGCACGCCGACCTGGACGCGTTCTTCGCGTCGGTCGAGCAGCGGGACGATCCCCGGCTGCGGGGCCGACCCGTGATCGTGGGGGGCGGGGTCGTCATGGCCGCCAGCTACGAGGCCCGGGCCCGCGGCGTCCGCTCGGCGATGGGAGGGGTCCAGGCCCGGCGGCTGTGCCCCGACGCGGTCGTGGTCCCGCCCCGCCTTGGCGCTTACAGCGAGGCGAGCGCGGCGGTGTTCGCCGTGTTCGAGGCGACGACCCCACTGGTCGAGGGCATCTCGATCGACGAGGCCTTCCTCGACGTCGGCGGGCTGCGGCGCACGGCCGGTACGCCCCGGGAGATCGCGGTGCGCCTGCGCTCCCGCGTGCGCGACGAGGTGGGCCTCGCCATCACCGTCGGCGCGGCGACGACCAAGTTCCTGGCCAAGGTGGCGAGCGCCGTCGCCAAGCCCGACGGGCTGCTCGTCGTCGCCCCCGGCACCGAGCTCGCGTTCCTCCACCCGCTGCCGGTGGAGCGCCTGTGGGGCGTCGGCCCCGTCACCGCTGCGACGCTGCACGCCCGGGGCATCACCACGGTCGGCGAGGTGGCGCAGATCCCCGAGTCGGCCCTGGTCGCCACGCTCGGGCCGGCGGCCGGGCGGCACCTGTGCGCGCTCGCCCACAACCGCGATCCACGGGCGGTCACCGTGGGGCGCCGGCGTCGGTCGGTGGGTGCCCAGCACGCGCTCGGGCGCCGGCGCCGTACGGCCGAGGAGATCGACGCCGTGCTCGTCGGGCTCGTCGACCGGGTCACCCGCCGGCTGCGCGACGGCGGTCGGGTGGGGCGCACGGTCACGGTCCGGCTGCGATTCGACGACTTCGGCCGCGCCACCCGCTCCCACACGCTGGCCGAGGCGACCGGCCGCACCGACGTGATCCTCGCCGCGGCTCGCGACCTGTTGGCCGCCGCATCGCCGACGATCGAGCGGCGAGGCCTCACCCTCGTCGGCGTGGCGATCGGCAACCTGGCGCCCGACAGCGCCGTGCAACTCGCCCTGCCCTTCAGCGGGGAGGGGCCGGGCGGACTCGACGCCGCGCTCGACGCGGTGCGCACCCGGTTCGGGACGGACGCCCTCGGCCGGGCCGTGCACCTCGGCCGCGACCTCGGCCTGGAGATGCCGGTCCTGCCGGACGGCGAGCGCGGGGGATCCGGACTCAGCCGCCGTGCGGGTGACGCAGGACGGTGACCGCGAAGTCGGCGCCGTCGTGCCAGGCCCGCAGGTCCCACGTGGCGAAGCGGTGCTCGATCACCAGGCCGGACTCGCCGACGAAGCGGTCGAAGTCGTCGAGCGCGAGGTCGCGGTTGACGTGGAAGCCCACGATGACGAAGCCGTCGGCCCGCACGTGCGCCCCCACCCGGGCCAGCACCTCGACCTCGGTGCGCGGGGCGAGGAAGACCATGACGTTGCCGGCCAGCACCGCCGCGTCGAACGGCTCGGGCTCGCCCTGTGCGGCCAGGTCGAGCTCGGCCAGGTCGGCGACGAGCCAGTGGGGGCCGGGATGGTCGTGGTTGGCGGCGTCGATGAGTGCCGGGTCGGCGTCGACGCCGACCACCGTGTGGCCGCGGGCGTGCAGCTCCGCGCCCACCCGGCCCGGGCCGCAGCCGGCGTCGAGGATGCGGGCCTCCCGCGGGACCATGGCGTCGATGAGCCGCGCCTCACCCGCCAGGTCGGCCCCCTCGGCGGCCATGCCGCGGAAGCGGTCGATGTACCACTCGGAATGGCCTTCGCTCGTCTCGGTGACCCACCTCGTCGGCTTGCCCATCGCCCTCCAGCCTACGACCGGCCGCCACGTACGACGAATGGTGGTGTCACTCCGTGGCGAGGATCACGTCCGTGTCGAACAGCTCGAGGACGGGCTCGATGGCAGCGTCGATGCTGCGTGCGTCGTCCGCGCCCGTTCCCCCGCACACCTCGGCATGGCCATGCAACGCCGGATCCTCGATCGGATGCTCGGCGTCGGTGACCTGGATCTCGCGCGAGGTGCCACCGGCGCACTCCGACGACCGTCCGGGCTGGCGCACGCGCACGTCCGCGACCTCGTCCAGCAGATCGGCCCACATCGCGTCGTCGACGGGCTCGGTGACGTCGTGCAGCCCGTCGCCGTAGGAGTCGACGACCATGCGGGCCTCGCCCTCCCGCACGGTGATCGTGTAGCTGCGGTGGTACTCCGGTGGCACCGAGCTGTCGTTGTAGCGGTACTCGACCACGGCGGTGGCCGGGTCGAGGTCCGTCGATCCCGCGCTACCGTCGGCCTCCTGCGCGCAGGCGGCGAGCAACGGCCCGGCAGTGGCGACGGCGAGCAGGCTCCCAGCTGCGGCCCGGCGGCGCACGGCGCATCTGAGTCGCCCGGGGGACGACGGTCGGGATGAGGTCGAGGGGTCCGCGCGCATGGTGGTGGGACGCTAGGACAAGCTCCGTGGTTCCGGGCACCGGGCCGGCGGCGCGCTCCGTCGTTCCGGACGTCGGGCCGTCGCCCGCTCCCGTGCCGACCGTGCGGGCGCCGGGCCGGCGGCGCGCTCAGGTGACGACGGCCCGGCGGGCGGCGATGCCGCGCAGGTCGCCGTCCTCGTCCCGCCAGGGGTCCACGTCGACGAAACCCGCGGCCGACAGGTCGGGCGCGAGCACCTCGTCCTGCCGGCCGCCCACCTCCATCAGCAGCCAACCACCGGGTCGCAGCAGGCGGCCGGCCGCGCCGACCACACGGCGGACGAGGTCGACGCCGTCGCGCCCGCCGTCCAGCGCCAGCCGCGGCTCGTACCGCTGCACGTCGGCCGGCAGCAGGCGGAGGTCGCCGGTCGGCACGTACGGCGCCACGGCGGTGACGAGATCGACGCCGGCGGGTCCGCCCGGCCGGGGCCCGCCGCTCATCCGGAGCGGTAGCGCCCGGACGTCGGCCACAACCGCCGGGACGCCGTTGCGGCGGGCGCAGCCAGCGGCACGCGGCTCGACGTCGATCCCGATCACCACGGCGCCCGGCACCTCGGCCCGCAAGTGGGCCGCCACTGCGCCGCTCCCCGTGCACAGGTCGACCGCCCGGTCGCCCGCGGCCAGCCGCGCTGCGGCGCGCGCCGCCAGGTCCTCGGTCTGCGCGCGGGGGACGTAGACGCCGGGCACGACGTGCAGCGTCCGCCCGCAGAAGACGGTCGTGCCCGTGATCCACGCCGGCGGCTCCCCCTGCTCGCGCCGGCGCAACCAGGCCTCGAGCGTCGCCGCGTCGGGCGCGGCGGCCATGTAGTCGGCGGCCTCCTCCTCCGCCGCGACGCATCCGGCCGCCAGCAGGCGGTCGACGACGGCGGCCAGATCGGGAGCAGCGGGGCCGGGCGAGGCCGGGTCGGCGGCGGGCACCTTCCGAGTCTGGCCCAGGCCCGCCGGTCCCCGTCCAGCCCCCCGGGGCGGCCACAATCCCTCGGCACCGAGGCCGGCCTCCGTCCGACTGTTGATCCGCACGTCGCCGGGCTGTGGTACGTCCCGTGGTACGCTGCCGGGTGTGGACCGGCGCCTGCGCAAGCTGATCGATCTCCTCGACCGGGCCGGGGGCGATGCCGTGGGCACGTCGGTGCGCTTGCCCGCCAACCTGCGCGACGCCGCTGTCGTCGCGACCGAGCTGGGGCTTGCCGAGTCGACGACCGATCTGACGGTGCGGGGCCTGCGCGATCTGCTCGAGGCGTTCGCCCAGCGGGCGATCCTCGACGAGCACTACCGGCAGCACCCGGACGCCCGACCGGACCTGGCCGACATCGCGCTCGCGACCGCGGAGCTCGACGGCGACCCGCTCGCCGCGCGCCCGGACGTGATACGCCGGGCTGCCGAGGACGTCGCGGCGTTGCGCACCGACCCGACCTCCGACGACGTCCTGCTCTACGCGGCCGGGCTGGCCGCGGCCGCCGCGGCGTGACGGCGCCCTCGGCGTGACCCCCGCCAAGGTCG
>DASUQS010000074.1:0-12096 GCA_036280455.1 Acidimicrobiales bacterium | reverse complement strand
TCCACCGCGTCGAACTCCAGGTGCAGCTGCGTCAGGCCCCGCAGGATCCACGTCGGCTCGTACTGGAAGCGGCGGGCGCCCTCGGGGCCGTGGTGCTCCTCCGACAGGCGGATGTTGCGCATCCGGGCGAGGAGGCGTTCGAGGCTGACCCGGCCCTCGACCCGGGCGAGCGACCCGCCGGGGCACGAGTGGACCCCGCGCCCGAAGGCCATGTGCGCGGCGGCGTTCTCGCGGTCCGCCTGGAACTCGGCCGGGCACCCGAACCGGCGGGGATCGCGGTTGGCGGCGCCGTTGAGCAGCATGACCGGCGTGCCGGCTGCGATCTCGACGCCGCCGACCGTCGTCGTGCGCTTGGCCAGGCGGAAGTCGGCCTTGACCGGGCTCTCCACGCGGAGCATCTCGTCGAGGAAGGCGGGGATCCTCTCGGGCTCCGCGCGCAGCTCGTCCTGCAGGGCGGGGTGCTCGGCGAGCTGGCGCAGCGCGGACGCCAGCAGGCGGGCGGTGGTCTCCTGGCCGGCGGCGAACAGGAAGGTCGACGTGCGCACGACGGAGGTGACCTCCGGCGTGCTGCCGTCCGGGTAGGTGGCCTGGGCGAGCCGGGTGAGCACGTCCTCGCGGGGGTTGCGGCGGCGGTCCTCGATGTATGCGGCGAACGTCGTGTCGAGCCAGCCCAGCGGGTTCTCGCCCGGGCTGCCCTCCTCACCGGCGCCGACCTCGCCGACGGTGCCGCTGAGCCCAAATCCCTCACGGAAGCGCTGGTGGTCCTCCTCGGGCACGCCGAGCACGTCCGCGACGACGAGCATGGCGAAGGGCTGTGCGTAGGCGGCGATGAACTCGCACCGGCCGTCGGCCGCGAACTCGTCGATCTGGCGGTCGGCCAGGCCCCACATGAACGCCTCGTTGTCCTGGAGGCGCTTCGGCGTGAGCAGGCGCATGACCAGGGCCCGCTCGCGGGTGTGGTCCGGCGGGTCCATGGTGACCATGTGCTCGTGCATGGGGAGCTGGTCGCGGTAGGTGGCGACGATGTCGCTGATGTCGTCGCCCTCCAGCGGCACGGGGAAGGTGGCGAAGGGGCCGATCACCGCATTGCACGACGAGAACGTGTCGGGGTCGCGGTAGACGGCGAGTGCCTCGTCGTAGCCGGACACCGCCACCACGCCGAGGTGGGGCAGCGGCAGCACGGGACCGGCGGCGCGCAGCTCGTCGAAGTAGGCGTACGGGTCCTCCACCAGTCCCTGGTCGGTGAAGAAGTCGATCGTCTTCCAGTCGGTCAACCCGGTACGCTCCCCGTCGACGTGCTGTGCACATGCACAGCAATGCTGAGCAGTTGCTTAGCATCGGTGCGGCGAGGGTGGCAAGGTGTTGGGCGTGACGACGACAGCGCCCTCGCCCCGGCGGATCGGCTCGCAGGGCTCCAAGACCCGCCTCCAGCTCCTCGACGCGGCCGAGCGCCTGCTCAACGACGAGGGCTACGCGGCGGTCACCTCGCGCCGGGTGGCCGCCGAGGCCGGCCTCAAGCCGCAGCTCGTCCACTACTACTTCCGCACGATGGACGACCTGTTCCTCGACCTGTTCCGGCGCCGGGCCGACGAGAACATCGCCCGCTTCGAACGGTCGATCGCCGAGGACGGCTCGCTCCGCAACCTCTGGCGGCTCAACGCCGACCCCCGCGGCGCCGCGTTCCGGATCGAGTGGGTCGCGCTCGCCAACCACCGCAAGGCCGTCCGCACCGAGGTCGCCCGCTACGCCGAGCGCTTCCGGGCCGTCCAGATCGAGGCCGTGACCGCGGCGCTCGCCGCCCAGGGGGTCGACGAGGAGCAGATCCCGCCGGTCGTCGCCCTGCTGCTGATGACGGGCATCGGCCAGGTGCTCGCACTGGAGGGCGGGCTCGGCGTCACCGCCGGCCACGACCTCACCCTCGACTACATCGAACGGAAGATCACCGAGCTGGAAGGGCGGCGGGGATAGCGACGCTCCCGTTGCCCCACGGTGCCCTCGGCGCCTCGCGCTCGGCTCGGCGCCGGTAGGCCCACCCCGGCCCGCGCAGCACGAACGAGAGCCGGTCGCGCCAGGTGTCGGACCGGGCGACGTCGCGCAGCATGTCGGCGTACTCGTGCGTGACGATGCGCAGCGGGGCGAACGTGTCGATGTTGCGCGTCAGGCCGTAGACCACCGGCTCCTCCGCCGACTCGCGGGCGAAGGTGCCGAAGAGGCGGTCCCACACGATGAGGAAGCTGCCGTGGTTGCGGTCGAGGTAGCGCCGGTTGCTGCCGTGGTGGACCCGGTGGTGCGACGGCGTGTTCAGCACCTCCTCGCCCGGGCCGAGGGAGTCGATCGCCTCGGTGTGGATCCAGTACTGGTACAGCAGGTTCAGGCCGCGGGCGTGTTCGACGAGCCCCGGGCGCACGCCGCCCAGGCACAGCAGCCCGTAGGGCACCCACACGCCGAAGGGGCTGACCGGTTGGCGCAGCGCCGTCGACAGGTTGTAGCGCTCGCTCGAGTGGTGCACGACGTGGTGGGCCCACTGCAGCCGCACCTCGTGCATGATCCGGTGGTTCCAGTAGTAGATGGCGTCCCACCCGACGATGGCGGCGATCCACGCCAGGGGGCCGGCGCCGAGGTCGCGGTGGCGCCCGCGCTCCCACATGCGGGCGGTGCCGCACAGGTGCGCCGCGGTGGCGGTGGCCAGGACGACGGCACCCGCCACGGTGGCGACGCCTCCCGCCCGCTGCACCGTCACGGCCCAGCCCGGCGCAGCCGGCCCGGTGCTCGCTGCGGTAGCTGGGGCGGCCGAGGCGGGAGCGACAGCGGGCGAGGCGGTGACGGTGGGCTCGGTGGCGGGGACGGCGGTGACAGCGCGATCGGTGGGCTCGCTGGTGCGATGGCGGGTCGATGCGGCGGGCCCCGCGCCCGCAGACGCAGCCTTCCAGCTGGTGCCGGCGTGCTCGGCAGGCCCGGGGCGTCCGGCGGGGGACCGGCGGCGCACGATCGTGTCGGCCACCGTCGTCGCCACGGCCGCGGCCATCGTGCCCGCGATCAGGCCGCGGGCCCAGCGTCCCCGCCCCGGAGCGAACGCCCGCACGAGCCGGTGCGTCACCAGGGGCAGCGCCAGGCTCGCCGTGCCCATCGTGAGGCTCGCCCGCGTGTCGGGTCCGGCGTAGTCGCCGGCGGACGGGCCCCGCGTCGCCGCGCGCCGGGCGAGCACCTTGTGCTCGATCGCCATCGTCCCGAAGTACAGGGGTGTCGCCAGCTGCGTCAGGTCCACCGCGCCTCCCTTCCCGGAGGGGCAGGGTAGGCGGAAGCACGGTCGGCTCCCTACTCTGCGTCACCCTCGGTGGGCGGGATGGCCGCAGACCGCAGTGGTGCCTCTACGATCGTGGGCCGCGCGCCGCCGTCTCCCCGGCGAAACGTGACGCCGCGCGACAAGCACCCCCAAGGGAGTTCCGTGGAGACCGACGCACGACTGACCGACCCGCTGTTCTGGCGGCAGCCCCTCGCCGACCGGATGGCGGCCTTCGCGGAGATCCGGGAGACCGGGGCGTTCACGCGGGCGTCGTTCCCCAACCCCCTCACCGGCGAGACCGAGGTGTTCTACGCGGTCACCCGCTACGACGAGGTGATCGAAATCAGCCGGCGCCCCAAGGACTTCTGCTCGGGCAAGGGCGCCATCTCGGTGCCCGACCTGCCCGCCGAGGCGCTCGAGTTCTTCGGCTCGTTCATCAACATGGACGACCCCCGGCACGCCCGCCAGCGCGGCATCGTGGCGCGCTCGTTCACGCCCCGGCAGCTCCAGGGCGTCCTCGACTCGGTCGAGACGATCTGCACCGAGGTGATCGACGGCTTCTGCACGAAGGGCGAGGTCGATCTGGTCGAGGCCATGTCGCAGCCGTTCCCGCTGCTGATCATCTGCGACATGATGGGCATCCCCCGCACCGAGTTCGACACGGTGCTGAAGGCGACGAACGTGATCCTCGGCGGCGGCGACCCCGAGTTCACGGGCGACGGCGACCCGTTGACGGCGATGTTCGAGGCCGGGCTGAGCCTCACCGCGCTGATGAACGACCTGGCGGAGGAGCGGCGGGCGCGGCCGACCGACGACCTCACGTCCAAGCTCGTCCACAACGATCTCGGCGAGGAGATGCTCGCCCCCGAGGAGATCGCACCGTTCTTCATCCTGCTGGCGGTGGCGGGCAACGACACGACCCGCACGGCCATCAGCCACGGCATGAACCTCCTGGCCCAGAACCCGGACCAGCGGAAGATCTGGCAGGACGACCTCGACGGCGTCACGCCCACCGCGGTGGAGGAGATCGTCCGCGTCGCCTCGCCGGTCACGTTCATGCGCCGCACCGTCACCCACGACCTGACGCTGTCCGGCCACGACTTCGCCGAGGGCGACAAGGTCGTGCTGCTCTACGGGGCGGCCAACCGCGATCCCCGGCAGTTCGCGGACCCGGAGCGCTTCGACGTGCGCCGCGACCCCAACCCGCACGTCGGCTTCGGCGGCCCCGGCCCGCACTTCTGCCTCGGCGCCCACCTGGCGCGCCGCGAGGTCTCGGTGGCGTTCCGCCAGCTCCTCACCCGCCTGCCCGACATCGAGGTGACCGGCGAGGCGGTGCCGCTCGAGGCGGCGGGCATGCCGCTCGTCGGCGGTCTCAAGCGCCTGCCGGTGCGCTTCACGCCGACCGCGCCGCAGTCGGCCCAGGCCAGCGCCCCCGCGGGGACCTGAGCGCGCGCCGACGCAGCGTGGCGGCCTCCCGCGCCAGGATGGCCGCCACGCCGTTGCGCGTCGCTCGGATCAGTCGAAGCGGGCGCCGCCCCTGTTCGCCTCGTCGGCGGCGCGCTTCTCCTTGATCGCCGCCTCGATGCGGTCGCCGATCGTCTGGTCGATGTTGCGCCAGTACTGGAACACGCGGTCGAGGACCTCCTGGCGCTGGCAGCCGGCGGCGGCGCCGGCGACGTTGCTCACCAGGCGGTCGCGCGCCCCGTCGTCCATCACCCTGTTGATCAGCGTGTTGGGCTGGCCGTAGTCGTCGTCCTCGGGGTGCAGCGTGTACGCGGCCCGCACCATCTCGCCGTCCGCGGCCCACACGGCGTGCTCGGCGTAGGCGTCGGGGTCGGCGGCCGGTGCGTCCTCGAACGAGTTCGGGTAGTAGACGGGGTCGGTCACCGAGTCGTACCGCATCGCCCCGTCCTTGGAGTAGCTGCGCACCTGGGCGTGGGGCCGGTTCACCGGGATCTGCTGGTAGTTGACGCCCAGGCGGGCCCGGTGTGCGTCCGCGTAGGAGAAGCCCCGCGCCAGCAGCATCTTGTCCGGCGACAGGCCGGTGCCCGGCACGGTGTTGTTCGGCTGGAACGCCGCCTGCTCCATCTCGGTGTGGTAGTCGGTGACGTTGCGGTTGAGCGTGAACCTGCCGACCTCCATCAGCGGGTAGTCGCCGTGCGGCCAGACCTTGGTGAGGTCGAAGGGGTTGAACCGGTAGGTCTTCGCCTCCTCGAACGGCATGATCTGCATCTTCAGCGTCCAGCTGGGGTAGTCGCCGCCCTCGATCGCCTCGTAGAGGTCGCGCTGGTGGGCGTCGCCGTCCTCGCCCGCGAGGCGGTCGGCCTCCTCCTGCGTGAGGAAGTCGATGCCCTGGTCGGTCTTGAAGTGGTACTTCACCCAGAACCGCTCGCCCTGGGCGTTGACCCACATGTAGGTGTGCGACGAGTAGCCGTTCATGTGGCGCCAGGTCTTCGGGATGCCGCGGTCGCCCATCAGCCAGGTCACCTGGTGGGCTGTCTCGGGGGACAGGGTCCAGAAGTCCCACTGCATGTCGGCGTCGCGCAGGTTGTTCGCCGCCAGCCGCTTCTGCGAGCGGATGAAGTTCTGGAACTTGAGCGGGTCGCGGATGAAGAAGACCGGCGTGTTGTTGCCGACCATGTCGAAGTTGCCCTCCGACGTGTAGAACTTCATCGAGAAGCCGCGGGGGTCGCGCCAGGTGTCGGGGGAGCCGCGCTCGCCGGCCACGGTCGAGAAGCGGATCACCATCTCGGTCTCCGCGCCGGGCTGGAACACGGCGGCCTTCGTGTACCGGCTGACGTCCTCGTGCATGATGAACTTGCCGAACGCGCCGCCGCCCTTGGCGTGGGGCTGGCGCTCCGGGATGCGCTCCCGGTTGAAGTTCGCCATCTGCTCGATGAGGTAGAAGTCCTGGAGCACCACCGGCCCGTCCGGGCCGACCGTGAGGGAGTGCTCCTGGCTCGCTACCGGGATGCCGGCATCGGTCGTGGTGGGCGGCCTGCGGTCGCTGTCCTGGCTCGTCATGACCTCTCCTTTCCTCGAAGGCTCCCTTCGAGGGTTGGCTTCAGTCGTGTGGACCGCGCCGGGAGGGCGGCACGCCTGTGATGCGAGCGTCGACGACGCGGGCTGACCCCGCTCGGTGAACGCGAGGCCACCTACGGAGATCCCACCAAGGAAACTGGAGACCGTCAAGGTCTTGCGTGAACACAACCCCGCCGGTCGAGCCCTGGGTGCCGAGCGGCCATAGTGGGCGCCGCAGGTCGGTCGACGCGGGTCGGCCGGGTCGCAGGCCGGGAGGGTCGATGACGGCATCGGATCAGCAGCAGTCGGGCGGGGTGGCGGAAGCGGGGCCCACGGTCGCGGTGGTGACCGGCGCAGCGAGCGGGATGGGCGCCGCCTGCGCGCGGCTGCTGGCTGGTCGGTGCGACCGGCTGGTGCTCGCCGACCTGGCGCCCGTCGACCTCGCCGCCGTCGGCGCCGCCGGCCGCGGGGAGGCGGTCCGCTGCGACATCACGGCGGATGCCGACGTCGCTGCGCTCGCCGGGGCCGCCGAGCGCACCGGCAGGGTGACCTGCCTCGTGCACGCCGCGGGCATCTCTCCGTCGATGGGCGACGCCCGGCAGGTGTTCGCGGTGAACGTCGCGGGCACCGCACGGGTGCTCGACGCCTTCGCCCCCGTGCTCGCCGACGGGGCGGCGGCCGTGCTGTTCGCGTCGATGGCGGCGCACCTCCTGGCGACCACGCCGCCGGGCGACGACCTGGCCGCGGTCCTCGCCGACCCGCTGGCCGAGGGCGCCGCCGACCGCTTCGTCGACAGCCCCGACGTGGCCGGCAACGCGGGCCTCGCCTACGGCTGGTCGAAGCGGGGGGTCATCCGCCTGGCCGCCGAGCGGGCGGTCGCGCTCGCGGCGCGCGGCATCCGGGTCAACACGGTGTCGCCGGGGTCGATCGACACGCCGATGGGCCGGCGCGAGCTGGAGTCCCAGCCGGCGATGCAGGCGCTGGTCGACGCCACCCCGATCCGCCGGCTGGGGACGGCGGACGAGGTGGCGGCGGCGGTCGGCTTCCTGCTCTCGCCCCAGGCGTCGTATGTGACCGGCACCGACATCCTCGTCGACGGGGGCGTGGTCGCCACGGTCTGACGGAGCCGGGCGTCGCGCGGGTGTCGTCGGGCCCGCGTCGGCACGCCGCCGGCCGGTCAGGTCACAGGGTGGCGATGCGTCGGTTGGTCAGGCCGTCGCCGTACTGGCGTTGCAGCTCGACCTTGCGCTCGATGGCGGCGACGATCGACTCGGCGAACTTCACGCCGTAGAGGCGCTGACAGCTGCCCAGGCCGCCGGGGCTGAAGACGTTGATCTCCATCAGCTTGTCGCCCACGATGTCCAGGCCGACGAGGAACATGCCGTCCTCGAGCAGCTTGGGTCCCACGACGTCGACGAGCCGTCGCATCTCGTCGGTGAGCTCGACCTCGACGGCCTTGCCGCCGACGCTCATGTTCGAACGGAGGTCGGCACCCTCGTTGACCCGGCGGAACGCGGCGACCGTGCCCTCCTGCTCCAAGGGTCGGCCGTTCATCACGAACACGCGGACGTCGCCCTCGTTCGCCGCGGGGAGGAACTCCTGGGCGACGACGTAGCCGTCCCGCGAGATGGCCTCGATGATCTGGTTGAGGTTGGGCGACTCCTCGTCGGAGACGAGGAAGACCCCGCTGCCGCCCGATCCCTGCAAGGGCTTGAGCACCGCTCGTCCCCCCTGGGCCGCGACGAAGTCGGCGATGACGGCCGGGTCGCGGGAGATGAGGGTGGCCGGCCGGACGGTCTCCGGGAAGTGCTGGAAGTAGGCCTTGTTGAGGGCGTCGGCCAGGTGCCCCGGATCGTTCAGCACCATCACGCCGGTGGCGGCCACCAGCTGACCGAAGGCCACGCCCGCCGTGACCGCCCACGGTCGCTCGACGGCGTCGTCGGCCGGGTCGTTGCGCAGCAGGACGGCGTCGAGGTCGGCCACCGGCGTCTGCCGGGTTCGCCCGCCCTGGATGTCGTCCAGGTACTTCTCGGCGGACTTGTGCTGCTTCGACGGGGCGCGGGTGCAGGCCGACAGCGACCCGTCGGCCTCGTAGGTCAGGTCGCCGACACCGGTGAGGAACACGTCGTGACCCATCTGCGTCGCGGCCAGGGCGAGCCGGGTGGTCGTGTACGTGGGCTTCTCGGTGTCCACGTCGTTGACGACGAAGGCGAGTCTCATGCGGTGGTTCCGATCGGTCGGCAGGGTCGATGGTCCTGCGGCTCGGGAGAGCCATGTGCGTGGCCAGGTGACGGGGAGGGCGGTCGGGTGTGGTGCGCGCGGCGCTCCACGGGGGGTCGCTCACGGCGAGCTGGTGCTCGTCATCGTCGCGCCGGGTCGGCGACGTCGCCCAGGGCTTCGAGGACCGCCGGCACGGCCCGCTGGACCGTGGCGCGGAGCTGCTCCAGGTGGGCCTCGTCGAGGTGCCCGGTCCACTCGTCCATGAAGGTCTTCTTGAACTCGAGCGCCAGCGCGCAGCCGGTGTCCGGATAGCGGTCGTGGACCCATTCGGCGAGGTGCGCACCCTCGAAGCGCACGTTCTCCCGCACGTCGAGCGGCCGGCCCGCCACAGCCGCGCCGTCGCAGGTGTCGACCAGGGCCTCGACGACGGAGCCCCAACGGGCGCGGTCGAGCGAGCCGGTGCCCACGTTGACGTCGGGGTTCTCCGCCGGATCGTCGGGCGCCGCCTGCGGGCCGCCGCGGCGGTGGTTGTAGGAGTGCACGTCGAACACGACGAAGGGGCCGCGCTCGGCGAGACCGTCGAGCAGCGCGCCGAGGCGGGCGTAGAAGTCGTCGTAGATGGCGAGGGATCGGCGGACGACCTCTTCGGGCAGCGGGCGCCGCCACGTGTCGAGTCCCCACGTCTCGTCGTCGGCGCGGTAGACGGACTCGTCGCGTGCGCGGTTGAGATCGACCTCGAAGCGCGAGCGGTGGACGACGGCGCGGGTGGCGAGCGGCGCGATGAGCTTGTCGGTGTGGGGATCCTCCTCGCGGCGCCGGTCGCCGTCGGCCAGCGCGAGGTCGCGGGCCACCTCGTCGCGCACGTCGTGGCCGGCGTGGATGGCCGTGGCCACGATCCGCTGCGCTCCGGTCGGCCCGTGGAAGCTGAACGGCGGTCGGATGTCTGGCCGGGGAAGGGTGCCGGTGGACGTGCGTCGCATCGTCCGCGGGTACCCCACTCCGGCCCGTTCGAGCCGCCACGCGCCCGAACCGGCGGGCCCCGGCAGCCCGATGAGGGCCGGCGGACGCAGCGTCCCCACGACCGGTCGGGCTCGCCGCCAGGGGCCGCCGCCACCGTCGACGGCGGTCGACTCGGCGGTCGCCGCAGCGGTCGCCGCCGGGGTTGACCTCGGTCCCCGATGCCGCGGTTGACGCCGCCGGCGCGACCGTCGATGCTGCGGACGGCTTAGTGCTCACTAAGCCCTGTGGTGCCGGCGTCAGCGGGGGTCCATGTCGCGTCCCAACCTCGTCCTCTTCATGCCCGACCAGTTGCGCGCCGACGCCGTCGGTGCCTTCGGCAACCCCGTGGCGCGGACGCCGCACGTCGACGCCCTCGCCGCCCGCGGCACCCGCTGGTCGGACGCCTACGCCCAGCACAGCGTGTGCGGCCCGAGCCGCGTGTCGCTGTTCACCGGCTGGTACCCGCACGTCGCCGGCCACCGCACGCTCACCAACCTGATCAAGCCGTGGCAGCCGAACCTGCTGCGGATGCTGCGCGACGGCGGCTACCACGTCGTCTGGGCGGGGATGCGGGGCGACACCTTCGCCCCGGGCGTGGCCGAGGAGAGCACCGATCGCGCCGGCTTCACGGTGATGCCGAAGATGATCTACGGCCGCTCGCCGCACGACCGGGAGCACCGCCTCGCCCGGGCGCACCACCACGGTCGGCGGGAGCGCCCCGGGGTGTCGCTCGACCACGACGAGGCCGCCGTCCGCACCGCCGAGGCGTGGTTGGCGGAGGGCCTGCCGGAGCCGTGGGTGCTGTTCGTGGCGCTGATCTTCCCCCATCCACCGTTCGAGGTGGAGGAGCCCTGGTACTCGCTGCACGACCGGGCGGACATGCCGGCACCCCGGCCCAAGCCGCGCGGCGCCGCACCCCGGTTCGTCGCCGACCTCAACCGCCTGCACGGGCTCGACCGGCTCGACGCCGGGGACTGGGCCGAGGTGCGCGCCACCTACTACGGGATGGTGTCGCGGGTCGACGACCAGCTCGGTCGCGTGCTGCAGGCGGTCGACGCCAGCGGCGCCGGCGACCGGACGGTCACCGCCTTCTTCACCGATCACGGCGAGTACCTCGGCGACTACGGCCTGGTCGAGAAGTGGCCGTCGGGCCTGCACGACTGCCTGCTCCGCAACCCACTCGTGCTCGCTGGGCCGGGCGTCGGCGAGGGCGAGGTGCGGGGCGAGCCCACAGAGCTGATCGACCTGTTCGCCACCGTGCTGGAGCTCGCCGAGGTCGAGCCGCAGCACACCCACTTCGGCCGCAGCCTGCTCACGGGCGCCGCCCGGACGGCGGCGTTCTCGGAGGGCGGGTTCACCGTCGAGGAGGAGCCGCTGCTCGAGCGCGGGCCGTTCCCCTACGACTTGAAGGCGGCGCTGCAGCACGACGAGCCGACCGCGGTCGGTCGGGCGATCTCGATGCGCACCCCGGACTGGACCTACGTCTACCGGCTGTACGAGGACGACGAGCTGTACGACCGCGCCGCGGACCCCGACGAGCTCGACAACCTGGCGTGCGCACGGCCCGACATCGTGCGCGACATGCGCGACGGGGTGCTCGAGTGGACGGTGTCGACGGCCGACGTCATCCCGTGGACGCCCGACCCTCGGTTCTGACCGGCGGGACGGGCCGACCCGGGATGGTGCCGGGCGACCGCCGGCGCGACCTGCCAGGATGCGGCATGACGACAGAGCGGTTGGAGGTCCAGCGGACGATCGGGGCCGACCCGGCGTCGATCTTCGCCGTGCTGTGCGACCCCCAGGGCCACGTGGCGATCGACAGCTCGGGGATGCTCATGGACGCCACGGGGGATCCGGTGACGGCCGTGGGCGACACCTTCGTGGTGCACATGGACCGCGAGGCCCTCAACGACTACCCCCTCGGCCTGTACGACGTGACGGTGAACATCACCCGGTTCGTCCCGGACCGCGAGATCGCGTGGACGATCGAGGGCCAGATCAAGCCGCAGATCGGCCACGTCTACGGCTACACGCTCGAGCCCGTCGACGCGGGCACGGTCGTGACCTCCTACTACGACTGGTCGGAGATCGATCAGGCCTGGCGCGACGCCGGGATCTTCCCGGTGCTGTCGGAGGGCGCCCTGCGCGCCACGCTCGGCATCCTGGCCCGCACCGTGACGCGCCGGCCCGAGGGCCGCCCGCTCGGCTGAACCGCCGCAGTGGCCGCGGTGCGCAGGTTCGACGTCGCCGAGCGACGCGCGCGGCTCAGCCGCCGCCACCACCTCGCGCCCGGTCACCGGGCGCCGGACGTGCTGGCCGCCACCGACGGCGTGGTGTGCCTGCACGCCACCGACCCGTCGACCGTCCACCTGGCCGCGTGGGCTCGCGTCGACGGCCTGACCGCCGCCGACGTCGACGCTGCGCTCTACGACGACCGCACGCTGGTGAAGCATCTGTGCATGCGGCGCACGCTGTTCGTGTTCCGGCGCGAGCTGCTCGGCGTGATCCAGGGCGCGGCCAGCGACCGCGTGGCGGACCAGGAGCGCCGGCGGCTCGTGACGCAGGTCGAGAAG
>DASUQS010000073.1:0-27572 GCA_036280455.1 Acidimicrobiales bacterium | reverse complement strand
GTCGCCGCCCTCGGAGTCATCGCCCTGCTGCGTGCCGACCCGATCGCCTTCCACGGGTTCTCCGCCATCCTCACCGGGCTCGCGGTCGCCCCGATGGTCGTGTCCGGCTACGCGCACGCCGGCCGGCGCGTGCAGCGGCGGGCCCGCCGCGTGGCCGGGGTCGCGGCGGCCGTGATCGGCCTGATGATCGCGGGCGCTGTGCTCGGCGTGGTGTCGGTGGCCGGCGAGGTGGCCGACGGCGTGCGCTCGATCGACGGGGGCATCGCCGCCGCCCGCGACGCGGACGACGACCTGGCGGCGGTGGAGCTGGACCAGGCGGCGCGGTCGCTGGCGTCCGCCGACGCCACGCTGTCGAGCTGGTTCGTCGGGCCCGCCAAGTCGCTGCCGATCGTCGGCCCCAACCTCGAGGCGGTCACGTCGCTGGCCTCGCAGGCGACCGAGGTCGCCCAGGTCACCTCGCTCGCCGCCAGCTCGGCCGACGTCGATTCGCTGCGGTTCGTGGACGGGCGGCTCGACCCTGCGGCCGTCGCCTCGATGCAGGAGCCCCTCGGCCAGGTGAGCAAGGCGCTCAGCACGCTGCAGGACGAGATCGACGAAGCCCGCTCGCCGTGGCTGACGAGCCTGGTCTCCACCCGCCTCGACCGCCTCGACGAGCAGATCGCGACCGCGGTGCCCGACGCCCGGGTCGCGTACGACGTGCTGACGGTGGCGCCCACCCTCCTCGGCGCGGATGGTCCGCAGCGCTACCTGGTGCTGTTCACCACCCCGGTCGAGGCCCGCGGACGTGTCGGGTTCCCCGGCAACTACGCCGAGCTGGTGGTCGACGACGGTCAGCTCTCGATGCCCGTGTTCGGCCGGGTGGCCGATCTCGAACAGGCGGGTCTCGGCGCCGGGCGGACGCTCCAGCAGTCACCCGAGATGGTGGCGCGGTACGGCCGGTTCGACATCACGAACACGTGGCGCAACCTCACGATGACGCCCGACTTCGTCTCGCTGGCGTTGGCGGCGGGCGAGCTGTACCCGCAGTCCGGCGGTCAACCCGTCGACGGCGTGATCGGCGTCGACCCCGCCGGTCTGGCGGCGCTGATGCGCTACACCGACCCGATCCCCGTGGAGGGGCGAGCCGAGCCGTTGACCTCCGAGAACGTCGAGCAGTTCCTGCTGCTGGAGCAGTACGTCCAGTTCCAGGCCGACAACGACGACCGCGTCGACATGCTCGACACCGTGGCCGACCACACGTTCAACGGCCTCACCTCGGCCGACCTCCCCGGCCCCCGCGCGCTGAGCGAGCACCTCGACCGTGCGGTCGATGGCGGGCACATCCAGTTCGTCCCGTTCGACCCGGCGGCCGCCTTCATCATGCAGGCCAACGGCGTCACCGGCGTCATGCCCCCACCTCTCGAAGGCGGCGACACCGTCACGCTCACCACGGCCAACGCCGGCGGCAACAAGATCGACGTCTTCCTCAAGCGCAGCCAGCAGTACGACGTCCGGTGGGACCCGGAGACCGGAGAGGTCACGAGCACGCTTCGGGTCTCGCTGGAGAACATGGCTCCGACCGAGGGCTGGCCGCACTACGTGCTCGGCAACTCCGTCGGGTTGCCTCCGGGCACGAACCGGTCCTACGTGTCCATCTACAGCCCGTTCGCGCTCGACGAGGCCCGGCTCGGGGGTCAGCCGGTGTCGATCCAGTCCGAGCTCGAGCTGGGCCACAACGTGTACTCCCTCTTCGTCGACATCCCTCCGGGTGGCACCGTCGAGATCGAGCTCGACCTCACCGGCTCGGTCGACGGTCGCCGCTACGACCTCGAGCTGCCGGTCCAGCCGTTCGCGACACCGGACGAGCTCCAGCTCAACCTCGAGGTCGTCGGAGCCACGCCGGTCGCCGACGGCGAGGCGACGGTCGAGGGCAACACGGTGCAGTGGTCGACGACGCGCGACGAACCCCGCAGCCTCTCGGTCGCCGCCGCCCGCGACTGATCCTTACCGACGGTGGCGGTCGTCACGACGGCCGCTGTTGACTCGACGCCAACAGCGGCTCGTGTGATAAACCGCAGCGGCACGCGTCGTCGCGCCGTGCACGAGCGCCCGCCGGGGTCGCCAGGGGGAGGATCATGAGCAAGCGTGTGATGGCCGTCGCGGCCGCAGTCGTGGCCGCGGTCGTCGCGGTCGGTGCCGGTGCGCCGGCGTCCGCGCAGACCTACCCGCCCCCCGTGCGCTCGATCACGGTCGACGACACCACCCCCGCCCCGGGACAAGCGATCACCATCACGCTGCGCACGTGCCGGGCAGGCACCATCGCGCTGCTCGGCATCGACCTGAAGCTGGTCGCCGCGCCCGCGGCAGGGGCCGATGGCGTGGCCAGCGCCACCGTCACGGTGCCCCGGCATCTGCAGCCGGGGCGCCACGTCGTCTCCGGCGCCTGCCTCAGCCCCGACCTGCTCCCGCTGTTCCTCACGACCGTGATCACGGTGTCGGCCTCCGGGTCGGGTGCCGCGCCGAGCGGCGACGGCGGGGTCGCGGCGGCGAGCCCGCCCGCGGCCGGGGGAGGCGGTACCGGAGGCGGCGCCGCCACGGGTGCCGATGGCTCGACGGGTGCGGGAGGCGCCGCGCCATCGCTCGCCGGCCTCGCCGGCCCCGATGTGCCGGCCGACGCCGCGTCCCTCTTCGTGGACACGGCAGCGGCCAACGGCATCACCGCCGAGGGCGTCACAGGCGAGGGTGCGACCGGCGCGGAGGACGACGTCGCGATGGCGCAGCGCTCCGGTTCGTCCACGCCCGCGTCGACCGACGACGACCCCGGTGTGCTGGCGACGATCGCCCGGGTCACGCTCGGCCTCGCCGCCCTGGGCGGGGTCCCGGTGGCGCTCGCGATCAGCCGCCGGCCGAGCCGCACCGTCCGCCGGGGCTTCGCCACCTGAGCCACCAGGCCGCGGCCGGGGCGGCGCCCTCGACGCCACCGAGGTCCGACGTCCGCTGGCGGGCCGGCCGTGCGACGGGCTCTGCGGGCCTTCGGCGGGTCAGTCCCGGACGGCGGCCCGCCGGCCCACCCAGGTGGGATGGTCGGCGAGCGCGAGCATCTCCTCGTCGCCGGCCGAGTCGCCGTACGCCCACAGCTCGAACGGGGTCGCAGGCCCGAAGCGCGTCGCCGCCCAGGTCTGGAGGCGTGCGACCTTCTGCGGGCCCCGGGTGTTGAGCTCGCCGACGACCGCGCCGGTGAGCAGGCCGTCCGCGTCGGTGACCAGCTCGACGGCCAGGGCCGCGTCGAGCCCGAGATGCTCTGCCAGCGGACGGAGGTACGTCCCGAGCGATGCGGACACGATGATGACTGCGTGGCCCTGGTCCTGGTGCCAGCGGACCCGCTCGACCATCTCGGGCCGGAGCAGCGGGACGAGCGTGGCGACGTAGTCCCGGCCGGCGGCATCGAGCTCGTCGGCGGACATGCCGCGGAAGAGCCGACCGATGATCGCCACCTTGAGCGCGTCGCGCTCGCGCGTGCGGAGCCCTGACAGGGCGGTGGCGGCGAGCACGCGTGCGAGACCGCGGTGCGCACGCAGGAACGGGACGAGCGTGTCGCGCGCCGCCAGCGTGCCGTCGAAGTCGAAGGCGGCGAGACCAGGCCGCGCGTCGGTGCCGCTCACGGCTGGCGGCCGAGGGTGGCCGCCAGGGCGCCGGCCAGGTCTGGCTGGGTGAACGTGAAGCCGGCGCCGGCGAGGACCGTCGGCTGCACCCGCTGGCTCGCGAAGAGCAGCGAGTCCGCCATCTCCCGTCCGAGCGCGACGCGAGGGGCGAAGGCGGGGACGGGCACGGCGCTGGGCCGGCGCAGGGCGGCTCCGATCGCCGTGGCCATCTCGGCGTTCGTCACCGGCTGCGGCGCGGCCAGGTTGACCGGTCCGGAGATGTCGTCGTGGTCGAGCAGGAAGCGGATGGCGCCCACCTCGTCGGCGAGCGTGATCCAGCTCATCCACTGCCGGCCCGAGCCGAGCCGGCCGCCCACGAAGAACCGGAACGGCAGGGCCAGGCGGCTGAGGATGCCGCCCTCCCGTGCGAGCACCAGCGCCGTACGCACGAAGATGGTGCGGATGCCGGCGTCGACCGCCGGCCGGGCGGCGTCCTCCCACGCCTGGACGACCCCGGCCACGAAGTCGTCGCCGGGGGCGCTGTCCTCGGTGAGGATCTCGTCCCCCCGGCTGCCGTAGAAGCCGATGGCCGAGCCGGACACGAAGGTGGTGGGCGGTGTGGCCATCTCGGCCATCGTGCGGGCGATCAACGACGTGCCCCGGGTGCGGCTCTCGAGGATCTCGCGCTTGCGGGCCGGCGACCACCGCTTGTCGCCGATACCCGCCCCGGCCAGGTGGACCACCGCGTCGACCCCGGTGAGCGCGTCGGCGTCGATCGTGCCCGCGGCCGGATCCCAGCGGATGGCGCCCGGGTCGTCGCTCGGTCGCCGGACGAGCGGCCGCAAGGTGTGGCCGGCGGCGCGCAGCGACCGCACGAGCGCGGAGCCGATCAACCCGGTGGCGCCGGTGACGGCGATGGTGCGTGTGGTCAAGCGTGCGTGTCCGTTCCCCTCGGCCGGGCCCTCTCGGGCTCCGGCGGTACCTGCGCTGTCATCGGTTCTGTACCGTACGTGCCTGGTTCGAATCGGGTGGACCCGATGGTGAGGAGTGCGAACGTGTCGAGCGTCTTCAAGGAGTTCAGGGAGTTCATCTCCCGTGGCAACGTGGTCGACCTCGCAGTCGCGGTGGTCATCGGCGCCGCCTTCACCGCCATCGTCACCGCGGTGGTCGAGGGCCTCATCACGCCGCTGATCGGCATGGTCGTCGGCAAGGACTTCCGGGAGATGAACTTCACGCTGAACGACAGCGTGTTCACCTACGGCCTCGTCATCAACGCCGTCATCTACTTCCTGGCGGTGTCCGCCGTCGTGTTCTTCCTCGTGGTGAAGCCGCTCAACATGTTGCAGGAGCGCCGGCGGCGTGGCGAGGAGCCCGAGCCCGCGGAGCTGTCCGACGAGGCCGCTCTGCTCTCGGAGATCCGCGACCTGCTCCGCGCCCAGACCGTCGCGGGTGGCCAGGCCCCGGGGAGGCCCGGTCCCGCAGGGCCGCCGCCGTCGACCACCGGGTGGTGATGCGCTGCGGGCGCATCGCCCGCCGGCCAGGTCGGAGCGACCGTGTGGCGAATCTCCCGGTCAGCCCATCTGCTCGCTGAGGTAGAGCTGCTCGCCCAGCTTCTCCACGAGGTCGAGCTGGGTCTCGATCCAGTCGACGTGGTCCTCCTCGGAGGTGAGCATGTCGGCCAGCAGCTCCCGGGTGCCGTTGTCGCCGAGCGACACGCACAGGGCGATGCCGTTGTTGAGCCGTTCGACGGCTTCGCGCTCGACCTCGAGGTCGAGCCGGAACTGCTCGACGGGGTTCTCGCCCAGGCGCACCGACCCGAGGCGCTGCAGGTTGGGCATGCCCTCCAGGTAGAGGATGCGCTCGATGAGGGTGTCGGCATGCTTCATCTCGTCGATCGACTCCTCGTAGGAGTGGTCGGCGAGGCGCGTGTAGCCCCAGTTCTTCTGGATCCTCGAGTGGCCGAAGTACTGGTTGACCGCCGTGAGCTCGGCGGTCAGCACCTCGTTGAGCAGCTCGATGATCTCGGGGTGCCCTTGCATCGGACGTGACCTCCGGTTCGCGTGCGGGCCGAAGGTCTGCCCCGGGGGTGGGTCAGGCGGCCGGCTCTACCTGCTCCGGCGCCAGGAGCCTGGCGAGAAGCACCCCGATGGTAGGCCGACACGACCCGCAGCGCGTGCCGGCACCGCAGTGATCGCCGACCTCGTCGACCGTGCAGGCGCCGCAGTCGATCGCGTCGCTCACGTGACGGTCGCTGAGGACCTTGCAATGGCAGATGATCATCGGGCCACCTCGCCGGCACCGCGCGTAGCGGGCTTGCTACCAGGTACTTTGGCCACCTTCGGCCCGCCAGCAACGACTCTGGTCATGTGAGGGTAAGCATGCTTACCGTCGACGGTGCGTGTCAAGGTCCGATCGCGCGTCGCCTGTGCGCGACGGCCGTGCGGCGGGCCGCACCCGTGGCCGCGCTAGCGTCCCCCGACGATGCACGTGGTGATCGTGGGCTGCGGCCGAGTCGGGTCTGGCCTGGCCCGCATAATCGAGGAGCAGGGCCACTCGGTGGCGATGCTCGACAAGGATCCGACGGCGTTCCGCCGCCTGCACGAGGGCTATCGCGGCCAGCAGGTCGTCGGGGTCGGGTTCGACCGTGACCGGCTCGAGGCCGCCGGCATCCGGGACGCCATGGCGGTGGCCGCCGTCACGAACGGCGACAACTCCAACATCCTCACGGCGCGGGTGGCGCGGGAGGTCTTCGGCATCGAACGGGTCGTCGCCCGCATCTACGACCCGCGGCGGGCGGTCATCTACGAGCGCCTCGGCATCCCGACCATCGCCAGCGTCCAGTGGACGATCGACCGGGTGCTGCGCAAGCTGCTGCCCGACGCGTCCGAGCACGACTGGGTCGACCCGAGCGCCCGGGTGGTCGTCGTCGAGCGGCCCGTCGCCAAGGGGTGGGCCGGGCGCCCCCTGGCCGAGATCGAGCTGCCCGGCACGGCCCGCGCCGTCGCCCTCAGCCGCACCGGGCTCGCCCAGGTGGCGTCCCCCGACCTGATCACCCAGGACGGCGACGTCCTGTACCTCGCCGTGGCCGCGGACCGGCTGCCCGAGATCGACCGGCACCTCGCGGAGGGCGCACGATGAAGGTGATCATCGCCGGCGGTGGTGCCGTCGGGACGTTCATCGCCGGCGAGCTGCAGCAGGCGGGGCACGAGGTCCACCTCGTGGAGCAGGACGGCGACCGGGTGGCACGCATGGTCGCCGTCGGCGAGCCGGTGGGCGTCGAGTGGCACGTCGCGGACGCCTGCGAGGTGTCCAGCCTGCGCACCATCGGGCTGGGCGAGGCCGACGTGGTCGCCGCCGTCACGGGCGACGACGAGGACAACCTCGTCATCAGCCTCCTCGCCAAGCAGGAGTTCGCCGTCCCCCGCGTCGTGGCCCGCGTGAACAACCCCAAGAACGAGTGGATGTTCAACGAGAACTGGGGCGTCGACGTCTCGGTCTCGACGCCGCACCTGCTCACCGCCCTGGTCGAGGAGGCCGTCAGCGTCGGGACGCTCGTGCGCCTCCTGTCCTTCGAGGGCGGCCGGGCGACCTTGATCGAGGTGACGCTGGCCGGTGACAGCCCGGCCATCGACCGCGAGATCGTCGATCTCGACTTCCCCCGCGACTCGACCGTGGTGGCCGTGCTGCGCAACGACCGGGTCATCGTCCCCCGGGGCGACACCCGGCTCCAGGCGGCCGACGAGGTGCTGGTGCTGGTGACCGCCGAGAGCATCGACGACGTGCGGGGCATCCTCACCGGCAGCTGACGCCGTCCCGATCGGACCGATCGGCCCAGCCGCGGTGCCGTCGGGGTCTGTCCTGATCCGACCGGTCAGCCCGTGCGGCGGTGCAGGCGGCCGGAGAGGTGAACGCACGCGTTCTGCGCGCCGGACGCCGGGGTGAACACCCCCACCTCGCGCAGGCCGGAGGTGGGATCGATGCCCTCGACGACGAGCCGGCCCTCCGTGCCGCCGTCCGGGGCGTCGAGGACCGGGGTCGCATCGAGCACGATCGGCCGCACCTCGAGCGCTCCCAGCACGCCGGACGGCTCGGTGGTCAGCGTCAGCACGTCCTCGCCGGCGGTGACGACGACCCGCTGGTGCAGCCGTTCGTACACGCCGGCGTAGGCGGCCAGGTCCGGGGCCATCGCGGCGGAGGACCGATCCTCCGCCGTGGAGGTCTCCCCCTCGGTGGGGGCGAAGCGGCCCGCGATGTCGAGCGCCGCGCCGGGGACGTCCAGCAGGTCGGTCGCCACCCCTTCCAGCACGGCCTGGGCGACGGCCGCGCCCGTCTGGCTGTTGACCATCACGCACACGGCGAGGTCGCGCTCGGGCACGATCCGCAGCACGGCCCGCTGGCCGAAGGTGTCGGCGTCCTGGCCGAAGCAGGTCAGGTCGCCCCAGTGGCGCAGCGTCCACCCGATCGCCTGGAGCTCCCCCGGGACGGGGCTCTCGACCTGGGGGACGAGCATGGCCTCGACGGCCGCGGGGGCGAGCAGGTCGACGCCGTCGGGTGCCCGGCCCTCCGCCAGGTGCATGCCGGCGAAGGCCAGGAGATCGCCCGGCGCGGCCATGATCCCGCCCATCGGCCCGTTGGACCGGGTGAGCACCCAGCGCGGCTGGCGGGTGGGCTCGCCACCCCGCGTCTGGAGGTGGCCCACCGCCACGCTGTGGAGCAGGGCGTGCTGGGGCAACGTGAGGGTCGTGCGGCAGCCCAGCGGCCGCGTGAGCCGGCGCCGCAGCACGCGGTCGAAGTGCTCGCCCGTCACGACCTCGAGCAGCCGGCCGAGCACGCCGTAGCCGGTGTTGCAGAAGCTGTAGGCCTGGTCGGTCGGGTGGATCTGGCCGAGGCCGGCGAGGGTGGCCACGTAGCGGGAGAGAGCGTCGGCGTTCCAACCGGTGTCGATGAGGTGGTCGCCTTCGATCCCGCTCGTGTGGGCCAGCAGGTGCCGTGGCGTGATCTCGATCGTGGCGGCCGGATCGGCGACCATGAACTCCTGCAGCTGGGCCCGCACCGGCTCGTCGAGCGCGATCACGCCGGCGCTGACCGCCTGCATGATGAGCGTGGCGGTGTACACCTTCGTGATCGACCCGATCTGGAAGAGGGTCGCCGGGGTGACGGGCACCCCGGTGTTCACGTTGGCGACGCCCCACGTCGACACGTGGGTCTCGCCCCCGAGGAGGAGCCCGCACGCGGCGCCGGGCACCCCGTGCTCCGCGGCCTTCTCCGCGAGCAGCCCGTCGAGGCGGGCCCGGAACGAGTCGAGGGCGGACATGCGCCCGCGCACGGTAGCCCGGCCGGGAGGCCGGAGGGCGAGCGGATCGGGCATTCGCCCCGGCCCGGCTAGATGCACCCGGCGCCGTCCCCGCCAGCCGTCGACCCGTCGTCGGGGGACCGGGTGCGCAGCAGGGTGGCGAGGTTCGTGGTGGGGCCGAGGTGGGCGAGCTTGTCGGGGTTGACGACCGACCAGATGCCCTGGACCTGACCGCCACCGATCTCGAGCACCCACACGCCGACCACCCGCCCGTCGCCATCGAGCAGCAGGATGCCGGGGGTGCCGTTGACCTCGGTGGGCTGCATCTGGAGCCCCGGCACCCGCATGAGGTGGTCGAGCCAGCTCATCAGCGTGCGCGCCACCCGGCTGCGGCCCTGCAGCGGGCGCACCGGTGCGGGCGCCCGGCCGCCGCCGTCGCCGGTGAACACGACGTCGTGGGCGAGCATCGCCTCGAGCCCGGCGAGGTCTCCCTCCTGCGTGGCGGCATGGAAGCGGCGGGCGAGCTCCTGCTGCTGCTCCCGGGTGGTCTCGAACCGCGGGCGACCTTCCTGGACGTGGCCGCGGGCTCGCTTCGCGAGCTGGCGCACGTTGTCCGGGCTCTTGCCGATGATCTCCGCGATGCGGGCGTAGTCGTAATCGAACACGTCGTGGAGCAGCAGCACGGCCCGCTGCTCGGGCGACAGGTGGTCCAGCAGCACCAGCATCGCCAGCGACAGGGAGTCGGCCATCTCCGCCCGTTGCGCCGGGTCGTCGTCGCGGTCGGTGATGATCGGCTCCGGCAGCCAGTTGCCGACGTAGCTCTCGCGGCGCACCCGGGCCGAACGCAGGTGGTCGATCGCCCGGCGGGTGGTGACGGTGGCGACGAAGGCCCGGGGCGATTGGATCTGCTCCCCGGCGTCGAGAGCCCGGTGGAGCTGGAGCAGCGCCTCCTGGACGATGTCCTCGGCCTCGGAGACGCTGCCCAGCATCCGGTAGGCGATCGCGAACGCCACCGGCCGCAGCTCGTCGAGCAGCTGCTCGCGCTCGGTCATGCCTCGGCGAACCCCTGCCGCCAGCTCGGGTGGTCCGGCTGCCAGCCCAGGTCGCGCCTGGCCTTGGCGTTGGACGCGCCGCGGATCTCGGTCATGAACAGCGCCCCGACCTCGCCGGCGGCCAGCCGCCCGACGAACCGGGGGACGTGCATCGGCTTGCGGGCGCCGAGGGTCTGGGCCAGCGCGGGGAGCCACTCGGAGACGGGTGCCGGGTCGTCATCCACGATGTTGTAGAGCCCGGGTGTGCCCCGGTCGACCGCGGCCACCGTCGCGGCGGCGGCGTCGGCGATGTGGATGAACGACCACACACCGCCACCGTTGCCGACGAGGGGGAACTTCCGCTTCTTGATCATCTCGAACTGCTCGCTGCCCGCGGTCATCGACGTGTGCGGCCCGTAGAAGGCGCCGTAGCGCAACACGATGCCATCCGTCCACCCGGCGCCGAGGACCGCCTCCTCCAGATGCTGCACCGCAGCCAAGGTCTCACGCATGGCGCGCGGCGGGTCGGGGTCGAGCGGGTCCTCCTCGGTCTTCACCGCTCCGCCGGTGCGGGCGTAGAAGCCGTAGATCGCGCTCTGCGCCACGAAGCGCTTCACCCCGACAGCGCGGCCGGCCGACAGCAGGTGGTCGGTGCCCTCGGTCCGCAGTCGGTTGGTGCGGGCGAAGCTCCGGTCCATGTGGCGCAGGTCGATCGCCCCGATCGCGGTCAGCTGGTGCACGATCACCTCGGGGTTCGCCCGGCCCACGGCGTCGGCGACCTGGTCGGGCTCCAGCGCATCCGCCACCACCGGCGTCGCCCCGAGCTCGGCCACGAGACCGCGGTTGGCCTCCTTGCTGGTCATGCCCGTCACCTCGTGCCCTGCGGACACCAGCCGCGGCACCAGCTGCTTGCCCATCGCTCCTGTCGCTCCTGCAACGAACACCCTCATCGTCTGCTCCTCTCGGTCGGAACCCTTCGACACCTAGGTCGAGACAGCCCCTCCCTCCGTGACAGCCGCCGAGCGATGGAGGTTGCAGCGCAACGCGACCGATCTGTCTCGTAAGATCGCTACCAGTCGGTAGCGTTGACCTCGACGACAGAGGCGACGAGGCGAGGGCATGGCGACACCGGGCACGAGGAAGCAGCTCCGGGGGCAGGCGGTGCGCCGCGAGCTCGTGGCCGCCGCCGACGGTCTGTTCACGTCCAAGGGCGCCAGCAACGTCGGCGTCGACGAGATCGCCGCGACGTCCGGCATCGCCAAGTCGACCTTGTACCGGTGGTTCCCGACCAAGGACGACCTCGTCGTCGAGTTCCTCGCCCAGCGCGACGAGGCTTTCCGTCGGCAGTGGGACGCCGTCGCCCGCGAGCACGCGGAGCGCCCGCTGGACGAGCTGACCGCCCAGCTCGAGTGGATCTGCCGCTACATCGCCAGCCCGCGGTTCCGCGGCTGCCCGTTCCTCAACACCACCGCCGAGTTCGCCGACCCCACGCACCGCGTGCGCGCCGCCGCCCGGGCCAACAAGGCCGACCTGCGCCGGCGGCTGACCACGTTGGCCGCACGTCTCGACGTGGCCGACCCCGCCGCACTTGCCGACCAGCTCGTGCTCGTCATCGACGGCGCCTTCGCCACGAGCCAGGTGTTCGGCGACGACGGTCCCCAGCGCCGGCTCGTCGACGCCGGCCGGGCGCTCGTCGCCGCCGCCCGACCGACCGAGAGGAAGGATCCCTCATGACCGTCGTCTACGTGCACGGGGTGCCCGACACCGCCGCCGTGTGGGACCGCGTCCGTGGCCTGCTCGCCGACCGCGACGACGTCGCGGTCCGCCTCCCGGGGTTCGGCGCCGCGTCGCCCCCGGGCTTCACGGCCACCCGGTTCGCCTATCGCGACTGGCTCGTCGGCGTGCTCGAGGAGATCGGCGAGCCGGTCGACCTCGTCGCCCACGACCAGGGCTCGGTCATCAGCCAAGGCGTGATCGGCGCCCGGCCCGACCTCGTCCGCACCTGGGTGCTGGGCGGCGGCGTCTGTGCCGACGACTACCTCTGGCACCGCCAGGCCCGCATCTGGCAGACCGCCGAGCTGGGCGAGGCGGCGTGCGACCGGTTGCTCGCCCTCGACGTCGCCCAGCGGGCCCGCGCCCTGCAGGCCGCAGGCGTGCCGGCCGAGTCCGCCACCGACGTCGCGGCCCGGGTCGACCGTCGCATGCTCGACCACGTCCTGCCGCTGTACCGGTCGCAGCCCTTCTTCGGCGACTGGTCCTTCGTCGACGGGACCGAGTACCCGCCCGGGCTCGTCGTGTGGGGGAGCGACGACCCGTTCCAGCCGGCGTCGTTCGGGCGCGCCGCTGCCGGCGCCGGGGGCGCCCGGTACGTCGAGCTCGACTGCGGCCACTGGTGGCAGGTCGAGCGGCCCGACGAGGTGGCCGCGGCGTTGACCGCGCACTGGAGCGCTGCCGCTGGGCGGAGCGCCGTCGAGGCGACGCCATGACGCCGGCGGACGTCGAGCGCTGCCTCCGCGACGGCCCGCGGCCGTCGACGCCCGGGACGCGCCCGTGCCACGCGGGTCCGTCTGCCCATCGCCGTGGTCGTGGTGAGCGTGACGATCGGGGGTGGCCCGACGGTTCCCGGTAGCCTGGTCGATCGTTATGAGCACCCGACGGCTGATCTTCGCTGCCCTCCTCTGTGGCATGGCCATCCTCGTGGCGTCGACCTACCAGCTCTACGACATCGTCAGCAGCCGCTGAGAGCGGCGGCGACCCGGCCGGGGCCCGTCAGGGCCGGGCGGGAAGCGTGGTCGACCCGCTGCCGGCGGCCCGATCCACGGGCTGCGGTGGGCCGGTAGAGTCGGAGGTCGAACACGGCCCCCACGTCATTCCCCTGGAGGTGGTCCCCACGGCCGCTCACTTCGATGTCGTCGTCATCGGCGGCGGCCCCGGCGGCTATGCCGCGGCGCTCTACGGCGCCAGCGCCGGGCTCAACATCGCGCTCATCGAGAAGCGTTGGATCGGCGGCACCTGCCTCAACGTCGGGTGCATCCCCGCCAAGGAGCTGCTCGAGACCGCGCACGTCTACCGCACGGTCGCGGAGGCGGCGTCCTTCGGCGTCAACGCCGGCGAGCCGCAGGTCGACTGGTCGGTCACCCAGCAGCGCAAGCAGGCGGTCGTCGACGAGCTCGTCGGCGGCGTCAGCATGCTGCTCAAGGGCCGCAAGGTCACCATCTTCGACGGCTACGGCCGCCTGCACGCCGACCGCACGGTCACGATCGACCCCACCGACGGGTCCGAGCAGGTCACGGTCACCGGCGACGCGGTCATCATCGCCGCCGGCTCCGAGACCCGCACCATCCCCGGGTTCGACGTCGACGGCACGATCGTCATGACCTCCGACGAGGTGCTGTCGATGCCCGAGGTGCCCGGCACCGCAGTCGTCATCGGCGGCGGGGCGATCGGCTGCGAGTTCGCGTCGATGATGTCCGACCTCGGCAGCCAGGTCACCGTGCTCGAGGCGCTGCCCAAGATCCTGCCGGGCTGCGACAAGGACGTCACGACGGTCGTCGAGCGTTCGTTCCGCAAGCGCGGCATCGAGGTGCGCACCGGCGTGAAGGTCACCGGCCACGAGCCGGGCGACGGCGGCACGGTCGTCAACGTCGAGGACGGCGACCCGGTCAAGACCGACGTCGTCGTCGTGTCGGTCGGGCGCAAGCCCGCCACCGACGACCTCGGCCTCGACGGCACCCAGGTGAAGCTCGACGAGCGCGGGTTCGTGGTCGTCGACGAGGCCTGCCAGACCGGCGAGGAGGGTGTGTGGGCCGTCGGCGACTGCATCGCCACGCCGCAGCTCGCCCACGTCGGCTTCGCCGAGGGCATGGTGGCGATCCGGGGCATCCTCGGCGAGGACGCCCAGCCGATCGACTACGGCAAGGTTCCCTGGGGCATCTACTGCCGGCCCGAGGTCGCCTTCGCCGGCCACTCCGAGCAGTCCGCGAAGGAGGCCGGGCTCGACGTCGTGGCCTCCAAGCACCGCTACAGCGCCAACAGCCGGGCCAAGATCATCGGCGACCAGGAAGGCCTGGTGAAGGTCATCGCCGAGAAGACGGCCGACGGCAAGGCGGGCACGATCGTCGGGGTCCACATGGTCGGCCCGTGGGTGACCGAGCAGCTCGGCCAGGGTTACCTCGCCGTCAACTGGGAAGCCACGGTCGACGAGGTCGCCGCGTTCATCCAGCCGCACCCCACCCTGTCCGAGCTGTTCGGCGACACGGTGCAGGACATGACCGGCCGCCGGTTGCACTGATGCCCACCCTCTCCACCACCCGCCCCACCGGGGCGCCCTCCTGCGCCCCGGACGACACGGAGGCCCAGGCCTGATGGCCGACATCCAGATGCCCCAGCTCGGTGAGACCGTCACCGAGGGCACGATCACCAAGTGGTTCAAGCAGGTCGGCGACGCCGTCGCCGAGGACGAGCCCCTCTTCGAGGTGTCGACCGACAAGGTCGACTCCGAGGTGCCGTCCCCGGTCAGCGGCACGCTGTCCGAGATCCTGGTCGAGGAGGGCGACACGGTCGACGTCGGCGCCGTCCTGGCCCGGGTCGGCGACGCCCCGGCGGGTGGGGGAGAGGCTCCTGCGGAGGCACCGGCCGAGGCGCCCGCGGAGGCGGAGGCCCCGGCCGAACCGGAGCCCGACCAGGGCACTGACGGCCAGACCGACCAGCAGGCGCAGCCGGAGGCACCGGCCGCCGAGGCCGAGCCCGCACACACCCCGGCCGAGCCCGCCACGCCGGCCCCCGCGGCCGAGCAGCCGGCCCCCGGGCCCAGCGCGGCTCCCGCGGCGCCTCCTGCGCCTGCACCGGCAGCTGCGGCGGAGGGCACCCCCGCATCGAACGGCGGCCGCCTGCTGTCACCGGTCGTCCGCCGGCTCATCACGGAGAACAACCTCGACCCCGCCGCCATCAGCGGCACGGGTCCCAACGGGCGCATCACCCGCAACGACGTCCTGGCCGTGCTCGACCAGGGCGGCGGTCAGGCCCCGGCAGCCGCGCCCGCGCAGCCGGCCCCTGCGCCTGCGCCCGCGCAGGCGGCTCCCGCCGCCGCACCCGCCCCTGCTCCCGCTGCGGCGCCGGCCCCCCAGCCGGTGGCCAGGGCGGGCGAGCGCGACACGGCCGTGCCGCACACCAACATCCGGCGGCGCACGGCCGAGCACATGGCGCGGTCCAAGGCCACCTCGGCGCACGTGTACGCGTCGATCGAGATCGACTTCGAGGCCGTCGAGCGCGTGCGCCGGGCCCAGAAGGACGACTTCAAGGCGGCCGAGGGCTTCAGCCTCACCTACCTGCCCTTCATCAGCCGGGCCATCGTCGACGCCATCCGCGAGTACCCCCAGGTCAACGCCAGCTTCGGCGAGAGCGAGCTGGTGGTGCACAACTACGTCAACCTGGGCATCGCGGTCGACCTCGACTTCCAGGGCCTGATGGTGCCGGTCATCCACGACGCCGACGGCAAGCGCCTGCGGGCGCTGGCCCGCGAGACCGGCGACCTCGCCCGGCGGGCGCGGTCCAAGCAGCTCGGTCCCGACGACATCGCGGGCGGCACGTTCACCATCACCAACCCGGGGCCGTTCGGTACGACGATGACGATGCCGATCATCAACCAGCCCCAGGTGGCGATCGTGTCGACCGACGCGGTCAAGCGCCGCCCGGTCGTCGTCGACCTGCCGGACGGCAGCGAGGGCATCGCCGTCCACTCGGTCGGCAACATCACGCTGACGTGGGACCACCGGGCGTTCGACGGCGCCTACGCCGCCGCCTTCCTGAACGAGATCAAGACCATCCTCGAGACCCGCGACTGGGCCGCCGAGCTGGCCTGAGGCCCGACCGGTGCCACCGTCTCGCTCTGTCGGGCCACCGGTTCGGCGACGGCGAGGCGATGGGTTCCATCGACCGGGCCCGAGGTCATGGGTCCGCATGCGGAACCCATGGCCTCGGCCCCGTCGCGCCGGAACCACGTGCCTCACGACCGAGGAGAACCGATGACGGATCCTAGGGTGATCACATGACGCTCAGGGTTCGCTGGCTGGGTCGGGTGCCGTACCGGGAGGCGTGGGCGCTGCAGCGTTCGTTGCACGCCACCTCGCCCGACGACCACCTGCTGCTGCTCGAGCATCCGCACGTCTACACGCTCGGCGTGCGCGCGGACATGCGGCACGTGCTGGTGCCGCCGGCCGACGTCGGGGCCGACCTCGTCCGCACCGACCGGGGCGGCGACGTCACCTACCACGGGCCGGGCCAGCTCGTCGGCTACCCGATCGTGTCGCTGCCCGCCAAGCGGGGCAGCGGCCGGCACGGCATGGCCGACACGGTCGCCTACGTCCGCTCGGTCGAGCAGCTGCTCATCGATGCACTTGCGGACGTGGGGCTGCCCAACGCGGGACGGCTGCGCGAGTACCCCGGTGTGTGGATCGACCCCGGGAGCGACGATCCCCGCAAGATCGCGGCCATCGGGGTGCGCCTCACCCGGGGCCGGTCGATGCACGGCTTCGCCCTCAACGTCGCGCCCGACATGCGCTACTGGGGCTACATCGTGCCCTGCGGCATCCCCGACAAGCGCGTCACGTCCATCGCCGAGGAGGGCCTCGACGTGACGCTGCAGGAGTTCACCGACGTCGTGGCGGCACGGGCCGCGGCCCTGTGGGGCCGGGGCGACGTCGACCGGCGCGACGTCGTCTGGCGCCACCGACCCGACGACCTCTCCGCGTTCAGCCGGGGCGAGGGTCCCGGCCGCACGATCTCGGCCAGCGGTCGGGAGGTCGGCGGCCCGGCGGAGCCGGCGCCGTCCGGCCCGTCCCGCGGCCGCGCCGCCTCGCCGGCGCCGGTCACCCCCGCCTCCCCAGCGCCCGTCGCCCCCGCTTCGCCGGTGCCCGACGGGCCCGGAGGGTTCGGCGAGGCAATGGGTTCCGCCGAGTCGGGCGGTCCCCGCCGGTTCGGCGAGGCAATGGGTTCCGCCGGACGGAGCGTGAGGCAATCGGTTCCGGATCCGGAACCCATCGCCTCAGGCTCGTCGGAACGGAAGCCATCCCCTCGGGTGGCCACGGTCGAATCCGGGGAACCCCTCGGGGGATCGGGGGGCGACGACGGGGTGCCGGTGCGGCTGAAGGGTCGGCTCGCGCAGGCGGGGGTCACCGACGGCCTCCAGATCTCCGAGCGCAAGCCCGAGTGGCTGCGGTCGACGTTCCGCACCGACCCGAGCTACCTGCGGCTCAAGCACACGATGCGCGATCTGGGCCTCGTGACGGTGTGCGAGGAGGCCGGCTGCCCCAACATCTTCGAGTGCTGGTCCGACGGCACCGCCACGTTCATGATCAACGGCGAGCGCTGCACCCGCGCCTGCGGGTTCTGCCTCGTCGACACCCGGCACCCGCAGCCGCTCGACCCAGGCGAGCCCGGGCGGGTCGCCGAGGCCGTCGAGCGCATGGGCCTCGGTTTCGCCGTCATCACCGCGGTGGCACGCGACGACCTGGCCGACGGGGGAGCGTCCGGCTTCGCCGAGACCATCGCCGCCATCCGCCGCCGGACGCCCGACGTCCAGGTCGAGGTGCTCATCCCGGACTGCAAGGGCGACGAGGCCTCGCTCGACGTGATGTTCGACGCACGGCCCGACGTCCTCAACCACAACATGGAGACCGTGCCCCGGCTCCAGCGGGCCGTCCGCCCCTCGGCCGGCTACGCCCGCAGCCTGGCCGTGCTGGCCCGGGCGAAGCAGGCGGGCCTGACCACCAAGTCCGGCCTGATCGTGGGCATGGGCGAGACGGACGACGAGGTGCTCTCCACCCTCGCCGACCTGCGCGCCATCGGCATCGACATCGTGACGATCGGGCAGTACCTGCGGCCGACCACCCACCACCTGCCGGTGGCCCGCTGGGTCGAGCCTGCGGTGTTCGACTCCTACAAGGCGGCGGGCGAGGCGATGGGCATCCCGCACGTCGAGTCGAGCCCGCTCACCCGGTCGAGCTACCACGCCCGCCAGGCCGCCGGCTCCACCGCGCCGGCCCCGGCGCCCCAGGCCACCTCCGCGGGTTGACCGCCCGCGTCAGCGGAGACGCGCGAGGGGGCGTCGGTCCCGGGGGGAAATCGATCGGGAGCTCGGTTGCAGGCGCCGGTAGCGTTCTGACATGGGCAAGGTCCTCGACGCACTCGACGCGCAGCTGACCGGCTTCGTCTCCCGCCAGCCGGTGTTCTTCGTCGCTACGGCTCCCGTCGGTGGCGACGGGCACGTGAACCTGTCGCCCAAGGGCGGCCAGGGGTCGTTCGCGGTGATCGACCCGACGACGGTCGCCTACCTCGACGTGACGGGCAGTGGGGTCGAGACGATCGCCCACCTGCGTGAGAACGGGCGGATCACGGTGATGTTCTGCGCCTTCGAGGGCAAGCCGATGATCGTGCGCCTGTACGGGCGTGGTGAGCCGGTGCTGCCCGACGATCCCCGGTTCACCGGGCTGCGGGCCCGCTTTCCCGCGGACACGCCCGGGGTGCGGTCGGTGATCCTGGTGGCGGTGGACCGGGTGTCGACGTCGTGCGGCTACGGCGTGCCGCTGATGTCCTACGAGGACGACCGCACGATGCTCCGGGAGTGGGCCGAGCGGCGGGGCCCGGCCGGCGTGGTGTCGTACCGCAAGGAGAAGAACGCGGTCAGCATCGACGGCCTTCCGGGCCTCGCGGGTGTGAGCGACCCGGAGCCGGCCTCCGCCTGACGCCAGGCGGGGCGGTCGCGGTCGCCACACCGCCAGCGGCATCCCGGCTCCGGCGGGCGGTCCTCTCGGCAATCGGGCGATCCCCGACGTCATGGCGTCCGCCTCGCAGGTCTCGAGGCAATGAGGCGCGCCAGGCAGCTCCCGAGGCAATGAGGTGCGGCCCCCGAACGTGATTGCCTCGAGAGTTCTGCTCCGGTAGCTATTGCCTCGACGATGCCGCTCCGGCAGGCTCCATCGCCTCAGCGGGCGCGTGGCTGCCGGGGCAGGACGCGGAGACGGCCTCGGCGGCGGGCGGAGCGGCCCGCCATGATCAGGTGCAACGGAGCCGGCCGCCCGGGCGTCCTCAGAGGGTGCGACACATGAACGTCGAGGCGGGGGACATCGGGACGTCCGGGGCAGGCGGTGGTGGCGGCGGCGGTCGTGAGTCGGTCGACGACGTGTACGCCCGCATGCGGCGTGACCTGCTGCGCCTCGCCCACCTGCTGACAGGCTCGGTCGACCTGGCCGAGGACGTGGTCCACGACGCCTTCGTGGCGTCGAGCCGGCGCTGGTCGACCGTCGACAACCCCGACGCCTACCTCCGACGGGCGGTCACCAACGGCGCCTACTCGGCGCTGCGGCGCCTCGGGCGGGATCGCGACAAGTCCGACCGCTTCGGGCGGCAGGCCACGGTCACCCTCGAGATCCCCGAGCTCGACGAGACCTGGGACGTGCTGCGCGCGCTCCCGGACCGACAGCGCATGGCCATCGTGCTGCGCTTCTACGACGACCGCCCGGAGGACGAGATCGCCGGCCTGCTCGGCTGTCGTCCCGCCACCGTCCGTTCACTGATCCACCGCGGCCTGGCCAAGGTGCGCAAGGAGATGGACCGATGAGCACCGTCCGCGACTCCGCTTACGACGACGACACCGTCGACCTCGTCGCCCGCACCCTGCGGGGCGTGGCCGAGGCGACGCCCGTGACGGACGCTCCGGCGCGGGCGCCCCGAGGCGGCGATCTCGTGCTCCTGCCGTCAGCCGAGCTCGACGGTCGGGGCGGTCGCCGCCGTGCCCGCCGAGCGGCGATGGTGGCCGCGGCAGCGGCGGCTGTGCTCGTCGCCGGCACCGTGTGGATCGTGCGGGGCGGCGGCGACGGACAGCCCACCGACGTGGCGGACGAGGGGGCGTCGCCCCCGGTGCACATGGAGGCGACCTGGCTGCCCCCGGCGCTCGAGGGAACCGCTCGTGTGCTCGAACGTACGCCCGCGCTGGACGTGCCCGTCGACGCGGTCGTGTGGGGTGCGGGCGACAGCGTGGTCGTGGCCGCAGCGGTCGACCTGGGCGACGGGGCCGACCCAGATCGTGTCCAGGCACGCACCGGCCGGGTGGCGAGCGCCCTCACCGGCGTCGTCGGTGCACCTGGCACCGAAATGCCGGTCACCCAGGTCGGCGGGGGCCGCGGCGCCGCCGTGCTGGCGGGAGAGGCGTCCCTCGTCGACGGCCCGGCGATCGCGGCAGTGGTGGCCGCGGGCACGGCCCCGGCCGACGCCCGCCCTGGAGAGCCGGCACCGCGGCGGTTGCCCGTCGACTGGGTCGCAGGAGTCGGTCCGACGGTGATGACGGTCCACCAGCCGACCGACCAGTCCGCCGCGCTGGCCGTCAGCACGGTCGGCGGGACGCTGCCGGACGACGAGATCGTCGAAGCGCTGGTGCCCGGCGCGGTGCGCGCCGAGGTGCGGGGCCACGCCGGCTGGCAGTTCCCTCTGCACGGCGGCGACCTGTACGCCGTCACGTGGCAGGAGCAGCCGGGCGTCGTCGTGACGGTGACAGGCAGCGGGCTCCGACCCGCCGAGATCGAGGCCGTGGCCGCCGGTCTCACGGCGGTCGACGAACCCGTCGCCGGGGAGACCGGGGAGATCGTGGCCACGGGCACCGTCGCGGGCCGTAACTACCAGATCGAGCGCCGGGCGCCCGAGGAGACGGGCCGGGGCTGGTGCGCCGCCCTGATCCTCGACCGCGAGCGGGTCGGGCAGGGCTGCCAGCTCATGGTCGACGGCCTCACGGACGACGCCGGTGGCCTCCAGCCGGTGGCGAGCGACGACGGCGGGACCATCTGGTGGGGCGCGGTGCCGCCCGGCACGGCCACCGTGACGGTGGACGGCACCGACGCCCGGGCGGAGGCCATCGAGGTTGCGCCATCGAGCGACCAGTCCGACGGTCTGCGGGTCGCCGTCATGCGGGTGGCGGACGACCGCGAGCTCACGTTCCGCTTCCGGGCGGCCGACGGCGAGGAGCTGGGCACGCAGTCATGGAGCGACGGCCAGGGGGATTGAGGGAGGCGAGCCTCGTCGGCTCGACACCGCACGAGGTGCGTGACGGGTCCCGGCCGGCGTCCGCAGGTGCGGTGACGGTTCCGGCCCGGGGCACCTCGCGAGGTGCCCGACCTGCGTCCCTAGACTCGCCGGCATGCTCGCCGAACGTACCGACCGGGTCCGCGCACGCATGACCGAGGTCGGCGTCGACGTGCTGCTGCTGTCGGTCGGCCCCGACCTGCCCTACCTCACCGGGTACACGGCGATGCCGCTGGAACGGCTCACGATGCTGGTCCTGCCCCGCGACGGTGATGCGACGCTGGTCGTGCCGGGGCTGGAGGCGCCCCGGGTGGTCGAACGGCCGGACGTGTTCTCGCTCCGGCCGTGGGGCGAGACCGACGACCCGATCGCCATCGTCGCCGCCCTGGTCGGCGCAGCGGGGACCGTGGCGGTCGGCGATCGCACGTGGGCCCGGTTCGTGCTCGACCTGCAGGCGGCGCTCCCGAACGCCCGCTTCGCCCGGGGCTCCGAGGTGACGGGGCCGCTGCGGGCCGTGAAGGACGCGGCCGAGGTCGATGCGCTGCGGCGGGCGGCGCAGGCGGTCGATCGCATCGCCGCCGACCTCCAGGCCGGCGAGATCCCGTTGGTGGGGCGCACCGAGGCCGACGTGTCCGCCGAGCTCGGGCGGCGCATCGTCGAGGAGGGCCACCAGCACGTGAACTTCGCCATCGTCGCCGCTGGTCCTCATGCCGCCAGCCCCCACCACGAGGCCGGCGAGCACGTGATCGTCCCGGGGGAGGTCGTGCTGTGCGACTTCGGCGGCACCATGCTCGACGACGACGGCGTCGGCTACTGCAGCGACATCACCCGGTGCGTCCACGTGGGCGAGCCGCCGGCGGAGGTGGCGGAGGCGTACGAGGTGCTGCACCGCGCCCAGCGGGCGGCCGCGGCCGCCGCGGTCGTGGGCACGCCCTGTGAGGACGTGGACGCCGCCGCCCGCCGGGTCATCTCGGACGCCGGCCACGGCGACCGGTTCATCCACCGCACGGGCCACGGCATCGGCGTGGAGGAGCACGAGGACCCCTACATCGTGTCCGGCAACGGCACGCCGCTGGCTCCGGGCCACGCGTTCTCGATCGAGCCGGGCATCTACGTACCCGGGCGGTTCGGCCTGCGGTTGGAGGACATCGTCGTGGCGGCGGATGCCGGCCCGGACGAGCTCAACCGCGCGGACCACGGCCTGGCGATCGTCGACGCCTGACCGACGGGGACTGTGCCGGCGGGCCGGGCGGATTGCCCTCCGGGCGAGTCTCGGCCCTACCCTCGCTCGCCGTGATCCGCCTCGACGCCGCCACCGTGTTGCTGCAGTGGGCCGTCGGTGGCCTCCTGTTCCTGTGGGTCACGACCCGGGGCCGCGAGGTGGGCATCGGGTACGGCTGGCTGCTGCGCGGCACCTACATCCTGATGGCCGCGGGCGCGTTCGCCGTCGGGGTCTGGCTCGACCCGGTGCCCGTGCGCGAGGCCTCGACCCTGGCCGTGATCATCGCCGCCAGCGTGGCCCTCGGCGTGTCGATCGTGCGCCGCAAGGCGGGCGTGGCGGGGGAGCGGGCCCGGGTCGAGCGCCGCTCCGCACGGGTCGCGGCGATGACGGGGATCGACCGCCGAGCCGACGGGCCGGACGCCACGGTGCCGGAGTTCCCGCCCCAGCTCGACCTCATCGCACCCCTCGTCGGCATCCCCGGGCTGATCGCAGCCGGCATCGCCGCCGGGGATCCCGCCCTCCTCTCGGTGGCCCGGGTGCTCGTCGGGGCGGCGTTCCTCGGCTCCATCTCGGACGGCATGCTGCTCGGTCACTGGTACCTCGTGCAGCCCGGCCTGGCCCGCAAGCCGCTCCTCGAGATGGTGCGCTGGACCGGCATCATGTGGCCGTTCGAGATCCTGGTCCTCCTGTGGCCGGTGGGCATGGTGTCCGTGCTCAACGGCACGATCGACGACGGGTACGGCGGCACGTTCGGCTGGTTCTGGGTGGCGTGCGCGGTCACCACGATCGCCCTCGTCGTCGTCACCCGCGCCGCCCTGCGCGAGCGGTACTACTCGGCGGTGATGGCGGCGACAGGACTGTTGTACCTGGCGATCCTCACCGCCTTCGGCACCGACCTGGTGGCGAGGGCCGTCCTCGCCACCTGACCGGAAACCCCGCGGCCGCTCTTCGCCGCACGCGCTCTTCGCCGCGACCGCTCCCTGCCGCTGCGGAGCCGGGGCTGGCCCCGCCGCGGGGTGACCGGACCACCAGGGCGAGGCCGGGGGAGGGAACTCGCCCGATGGTCCGGCCCCTCCGCGCGACGGTTGCTCGCTCAGGTCCGGGGACTGCTCAGCCGTCAAAGTAGTGCTCTGGTCACCGACGGTGCCGGGATGTTGCGAAACTGAAACAACTTCCCGGTCCGTCGGCGGTCGCCAACCTGCGTCGGGGGTGAATGCCGGGACGATGAAGCCCGTCGGTGCGGCGCAGTGGGCCTCGCCCCCGGGGGTGATCCGACCGACCCTGAGGCACCGCGATTCCGCGCCGCGATAACCCCGGCGGCCGGCGGATCGGTCGGCCATAGGGTGGCGGGCATGACTGCACAGGAGTCGCGCGGGGCGGAGGCGACGGCGCCGTCCGCCGAGGAGATCGGCCTCTTCGCCTTCCAGGTCGCCAACCAGATGGCCGGCGCGGTGACCGCGGCGATGATCCACCTGGGTGACCGCCTCGGTCTCTACCGGGCGCTGCACGACGCGGGCCGCCCGGTGACGCCGGGCGAGCTGGCGGCCTCGACCAGGCTGGTGGAGCGGTGGGTGCGGGAGTGGGCCTACAACCAGGGGGCGGCGGGCCTGCTCCTCGTCGATGCGCCGGAGACGACCGACCCGTCCGTCGCCACGGACGCGACCGCCGCGGAGCGGTTCTCGCTCGCCCCGGCGGCGGTGGCGGTGCTCGTCGACGAGTCCCACGAGAGCAACCTGGCGGGCCTGTTCCACCAGATCCCCCAGACGATGGCGAAGCTGGAGGTGCTGCCCGAGAGCTTCCGCACGGGCATCGGCTACGACTTCGACAGCTGCGGGCCCGCCACGGCCGTCGGGGTCGAGCGGGGCTTCGGGCCGTGGATGGGCAACCACCTCGTCGCCGACCTCCTGCCGTTGCTCGACGGGGTGGTCGACCGCCTGAAGGCGGGCGCGGCGGTGGTCGACGTGGGCTGCGGCACCGGCGGCGCCGTGTTCGAGATGGCGCCGGCCTTCCCGGCGAGCACCTTCGCGGGCTACGACATCTCGCGCCACGCGCTCGACCGGGCGGCCGACCGCGTGGCGGCGACCGACCTGACGAACGTCGCCTTTCACGACGCCCGGGACGAGCCCCTGCCCACCGACGGGTCGGTCGGCCTGATCACCACGTTCGACTGCCTCCACGACATGACCGATCCGGAGTCCGTGGTGCGGGCGCTGCGCCCGGCGCTGGCGGACGACGGCACGTGGCTGCTGGCCGACATCAAGGCGTACGACACGTTCGCGGAGAACGCCGAGCGCAACCCGATGGCGGCGATGATGTACGGCACGAGCGTGCTGAGCTGCATGTCGTCAGCGCTGTCCGAGCCGGGCGGGGCCGGCCTCGGCACCCTCGGCCTGTCGGCGCGCCGCGCGGAGGCGATGGCGCGCGCCGCGGGCTTCACCCGGTTCCGGCGCATCGAGATCGACCACCCCGTCAACGCCTTCTACGAGATCCGCCCCTGAGCCGCGGCGTCCCACGATCTCGTGGGACTGCGGTCAGCCGGAGAGGTCCGCCCGGTCGCAGCGGCGCGGGGCGTTGACCGGGTTGCACCGGGCGGCATCGTCGCCCGGCAGGTCGACCACGTAACCGGTGCCGAACCGCTCGTCGGCCCAGATGTAGTCGGTCGACACGTAGTGGGCCCCGCTGGCCAGCGCGGCGTCGCGCTGGGTGGTGTCGCCGCTGCGGGCCTGCACCGTGTCGCCGTCGGCGCGGGTGCGGACGATGAAGCCGGCCTCGACCAGCGCCCGGATGCGGTCGGCCGACCCGATCGGGTCGTTGACCACCATGACGGCGGCGTCGGGGTCGGTCTCGGGCACGTCGACGAACACCGACCGGTCGGCGAGGTCGGGCAGCTGGGCGCGGTAGGCGTCGCGCTTCGACCCCTTGTCGTCGAGCACGAAGAGGACCTGGCCCCGAGCCTGGTCGAGCGTGGGCCAGCGTCCGGCCCGCACGGCGTCGGCGAGGGTGGCGGAGCGGCCGCGCACGTCGCCCGGCGACAGGACGCGATCGGGCCCGAACACCGAGCCGATCTCGGCCTCCAGGGTGCCGAAGTCGGTGGCGGTCCAGGGCAGGGGAGTGACGAACCCGAAGCCGGGGTCGGGGATGGTGCCGTCCTTGGCCTCGATCTGGATCGTGATCGGCAGGTGGTCGGGGTTGGCGTCCGACCAGTCGCGCACCTGCGTGAGGCAGTCGACGAACGTGGGGCACGTCGAGCGGTAGTCGACCTCCTGCACGTGCAGGACCTTCAGGCCCGGGGTGGCGAGCGCGGGGTCCGGCGGTGCGAGGCCGAGGACGGGCACCAGCGCCGGCTGGGCGTAGTGCCCGCCGGCCGGCGTGTCGACGAAGACGTCGAGCTCGATCTGGCGCACGCCGGCGTCGAACTGCTCGTCCAGGGGGCGGTGGGTGTACTCGAAGCCCTCGGCCAGCTGACCGAGGAACGCCTTGAGCGCATCGAGCAGCGTCGGCTCGGGCTCGACGTGGTAGCTGTTGTGCGACGCGAGCACCTGGATCTCGTTGAGGCGCACCGGCGGGCCATGGCTACCGCCGGGGCCGCCCGGGCCGCCCGGTCCTCCGGGCCCGCCCGGCCCGGTGCGGCACCCCGCGACGAGCATGATCAGGGCCGCGAGGGCGGCGACGAGGGTGGAAGACCGGTGTCCGCGCTGCATCGGCCGGCAGCATGCCACCTGGTGACGGCGCTCGCTCGCGTCACGGGATCGACTGTTGACAGATTTCCAGTGGACCCCTAGCTTTCCGCGTGTTGTGACACTGGTCACGTAGTGACCGAAGGGTCAACCAGCAGGGGGCTGGTTGCATCCGGAGGTCGACGGCAGCATGGCGAGCGAGGGGACGAGGGGTGTCGACTGCGATGCAGGGACGATGGTTCAGGCGAGCGGCCGCGGTCGTGGCGCTGGCGATGGTGGCCACTGCGTGCGGTGGCGGCGATGACGGCGGCGGAGGCGGGTCGACATCCGGCGAGGACGCCGGCACGCCCACCCCGGGCGGCACGGTGGTCTACGGCCTCGAGGCCGAGACGACCGACGGCTGGTGCCTGCCGGAGGCCCAGCTCGCCATCAGCGGCATCATGGTCGCCCAGTCGATCTACGACACGCTGACCCGCCCGAACGCCGAGGGCGAGATCGAGCCGTGGCTGGCCGAGTCGGTCGAGCCCAACGAGGACTCGACGGTGTGGACGATCACGCTGCGCGACGGCGTCACGTTCCACGACGGCTCCCCGCTGACGGCCGAGGTCGTCAAGAACAACCTCGACGCCTACCGGGGTGCGTACCCGGCCCGCAGCCCGCAGCTGTTCATCTTCGTGTTCGCGCCGATCGAGTCGGTCGAGGTCGTCGACCCGCTCACGGTCCAGGTCAACCTCAACCAGCCGTGGGTCTCGTTCGACGCCGCCCTGCACGGCAGCGGGCGCGTCGGCATGCTGGCGCAGGCCCAGCTCGACGACGCGTCGACGTGCGCCGACAACCTGATCGGCACCGGGCCGTTCATGAAGACCGAATGGGTCCAGAACCAGAAGTTCGTCGCCGAGAGGAACCCGGACTACTGGGCCACCGACGAGGCCGGCGAGCAGCTGCCCTACCTCGACGGCATCACGTTCCAACCGATCATCGAGGTCGAGCAGCGGCGCAACGCCCTCGAGTCGGGCGAGATCAACGCCATGCACTCCAGCGATCCCGAGACGGTCGACGACATCCGGGGCCTCGTCGAGTCCGGCAGCCTCAACGCGTACGAGTCCGACGAGTTCGGCGAGGTCAACTACGTGATGTTGAACGAGTCGAAGCCGCCGTTCGACAACATCAAGGCTCGCCAGGCGCTCGCCCACGCCGTCGACTTCGAGGAGGCCAACGCCATCCTCAACGCCGGCATCGTCACCCAGGCGACCGGCCCGTTCGCCCCGGGCAACATCGGCCACCTGGAGGACAGCGGCTTCCCGACGTTCGACCTCGACGAGGCGAAGCGGCTGGTCGAGGAGTACGAGGCGGAGACCGGACTGCCCTTCGAGTTCACGTACACGACCACCAACGCCGGTCCGACCATCCGCCAGGCGCAGCTCCTCAAGGAGCAGGTCGCGGACGCGGGGATGGAGGTCGAGATCATCACCGTCGACCAGTCCACGCAGATCGACACCGCCCTGTCCGGCGACTACACGGCGATCGGGTGGCGCAACCATCCGGGCGGCGACCCGGACGGCCAGTACAACTGGTGGAAGTCGGGGTCGCCCGTGAACTTCGGCCGCTTCGTCGACCCGGAGATCGACCGCCTGCTCGACGAGGGGCGCACCACGGCCG
>DASUQS010000072.1:0-5352 GCA_036280455.1 Acidimicrobiales bacterium | reverse complement strand
AACAGGCTGCTCGTCGAGGCCCCGGAGGTCGATCTCGGGCGATCGACGATGCTGGGCTTCCACGTCGTCGCCCGCCTGGCCACCCGCTACGGGATCTCGGTGCGCCTGGCGCCGACCCCCGGCGGCGGCGTGACCGCCATGGTCACCCTGCCGGACGACCTGGTGAGCAACCGCCCGATGGGTGCGCCGGCGCCCACGGGCGTCGTCGCAGGCGCAGACCGCTACCAGCGGGCCGCCGCCGTCGCCCGCGGACTCGAGGCCGGCGCTGGGCCCGAGAGCGGCAACGGCAACGGCGTCGGCAGCAGCACGAACGGCAACGGCGTCGGACTCGGCGACATCCCCACCAGCAACGGCACCGGCAGCGGCCTCCACGGCGCTGCGGGCAACGGCAGCACGGTCGGCGACGGGGCCGATCCCGCCACGACGGGTTCCCTCCCCCGCCGCGACGACGCCACCGTCCGGCACCTGCCGGACGTCCAGCCCGCGGTGGCCACCAACGCCCTGCCCGCCTGGCGAGAGCTGCCGCCCGCATCCGCATCCGCACCCACCCCCGTGCCCCCGGCGCCGGCGGCGCTCCCGACAGCTCCCGCCGCCGTCCCCGCGTCGGACACCCCGCCGGCGAGCGACGGCATCGCCGCCGCCGGCGATCCGGCCGGCGGAGGTATGCCCCAGCCGCCGGACTGGTGGTTCGAGTCCGAGTCCATGGTGGGCGGCGGGAATCCGCAGCAATCCCCGGGCCCCTCGCCTGTCCAGCCCGGGTCGCCCCCCGCCGCGGACGCACCCGCGGCGCCCGCCGCGCTCGCTGCGGCTCCCGCAGGCGAGCCCGCCACGCCCGCGCTCCCCGGGCTCGGCGACGGTCTGGTCCGGCGGGTGCCCGGGGCCCACCTGGCGCCGTCCCTGCGACGCGGTCCCGGCGCGTCGGCGCCCACCGCCACGAGCCCGACGGCCGCACCGCCTTCCCCGCCCGCGGCCACCGCCGTCGGCACGCCGTCCGTGCCCGGCGCGGACGGCGCTGCGACCCGGCCTGACCGCGAACAGATCCGGTCGATGCTCTCCCGGTTCCAGCACAGCCAGCGAGCGGGTAGAGCTGTCGTGGAGCCCTCCGCCGACGATGCCCAACAGGAGAATCGGTGACAACCGTCCCCCCCGACGATCGCGACCTCGACTGGCTCATCACGGCCTTCGCCCGGCGCATCCATGGCGTCACGAGCGTCGTCGTGCTGTCGACCGACGGCCTCGTGCTGGCGCTGTCGGAGGATCTGCCCCGCGACATCGCCGACACGTTGGCGGCGGTGACATCGGGGTTGACGAGCCTGACCGCCGGCGCCGCCCGCCACATGGGGGCCGGCCGCGTCAACCAGGTCATCGTCGAGATGGAAGGGGGCTTCCTGTTCGTGACGACGATCAGCGAGGGATCGGCCCTGGCGGTGATGTGCAGCACCGACGCCGACATCGGCCTGATCGGCTACGAGATGAGCCTGCTGGTCTCACGGATCGGGCAGGTCCTCACCCCGGCGTTGCGCGCGGAGCTCTCGGCCCGACCGACGTCATGACCCCCGGCGGCGAGGACGTCCCCCGGGTCGTCCCGGTCTACGCCCTCACCGGTGGTCGCACGCGCTCGCGCGGCGACGACCTCGGCCTCGAGACCCTGGTCACCACGACGGACACCGGCCTCGCCTGGCTGCACCGGCTGCGCTTCGAGCAGGCCCGCATCGTGGAGCTGTGCCAGCGGCCCGTGTCGGTGGCCGAGGTCGCCGCCAGCCTGAGCATCCCCGTCGGCGTCGCCCGGGTGCTGGTGTCCGACATGCACGCCGACAAGTTGCTGACGATCCACCGGATGTCGACCGAAACCGACGGGCGGCCGGGGACCGAGGTCCTCGAACGCTTGCTGACCGGCCTGAGGAAGCGCTGAAGTGAACGACCCGATATCGGTCAAGATCGTGATCGCCGGCGGCTTCGGCGTGGGCAAGACGACGTTCGTGGGAGCGGTGTCCGAGATCACGCCCCTCACCACCGAGGCGCCGCTCACGCAGCTGTCGGTCGGCGTGGACGACACCACCGGCGTCTCCACCAAGACGACCACGACCGTCGCCATGGACTTCGCCCGGCGCACGATCGACGAGGACATGATCCTGTACCTGTTCGGCACCCCCGGACAGGACCGCTTCTGGTTCATGTGGGACGACCTGGCGAAGGGCGCGGTCGGCGCGGTGGTGCTGATCGACACCCGCCGGCCGGCCGACGCCTTCCCCGCCATCGACTTCTTCGAGGACCGGCGCATCCCGTTCGTCGTGGCCGTCAACCAGTTCGACGATGCCGCCCGCCACCCCGAGAGCGTGCTGCGCGAGGCGCTCGCCCTCGGCGCGGACGTGCCGCTCGTGACGTGCGACGCCCGCCGGGGCGACACCGTCATCCAGGTGCTCGTCAGACTCGTCGAGCACGCCCTCACCCGCGCGCACGCCGGGCTCTGACCCGCCCTCCGGCTACTTCATGTAGATGCTGTGCTTCGGCGCGGCGGTCATCTGACGGACGAGCGGCTCGAAGTGCTCGAGCGGCAGGGTGTCGTAGGCGGGGTCGAACGCCGGCTGGTCGTACTCGTGGCAGAACTCGGCGGTGTGGTCGAACCACTCGTGACCTCGGAACCGCTCGCGCATGTCGCGGTCGAGCCCCAGGTGGTGGAAGAAGTAGTAGCCCTGGAAGATGGCGTGCTGCTCGACCATCCAGTGGTTGCGCTCGCTCACGAAGGGCTTGACGATCGCCGCCGCCACGTCCGCGTGGTTGAACGACCCGAGCAGGTCGCCCACGTCGTGCATCAGCGCGCAGAACACGTACTCGTCGTCGCGGTCGGCGCGGTACGCCCGGGTGGCGGTCTGCAGCGAGTGCTCGAGCCGGTCGACGGCGAAGCCGCCGAAGTCGCCGCCGAGGAGCCGCAGCTGGTCGAGCAGACGATCGGGCAGGCCGACGGCCAGCTCGATGCTGCCGCCACCGATGATCCGCCAGTCCTCCCGCGTGCCCTCGGTCATCGCGTGGAACGCGGCCCGCGGCCGCTCCGGTGCCGTCGGGGTGGTGTCGGCCATCGGTTCCTCCTGCCGTGAGCTGTTCCTGCGCATCGTAGGGCGCGCGACCGCAGCCCGAGCGGGACGCGGGGGAACACCGGCAGGCCGCATCCGACCCGCGCGACAGCGCGCCGTTTGGCGGGACCCACCAGCGCGTCGTTTAGCCTGGCTTAGCGTTTCGTCCATCGTTCGCATCCATCCCAGGGAGCCCCCGCCCCGCCCATGTCATCGAGCCCCTCGGCCCTGCCCGGCCGCGTCGCGGCGCGCATCGACGCCGCCGGCGTGTATCCGCGCGCGGTGCTCGTCGTCGCCATCACCGGCCTGTTCGCCACGACGTTCCCCGTCACCGTGCTCACGCTGGCCATCCCGACGATCGCGGAGGACTTCGACACCAGCCAGGCCAGCCTCGCCTGGCTGATCACGCTCCCGGTGCTCGCCTCCGCGCTGGCACTCCCCGTCCTCGGCAAGCTCGGCGACCTCTACGGGCACCGCCGCGTGTTCGTCGCCGGGTTCGCACTGGCGACGCTGTTCACCGCGCTCACCGCCACCGCCACCAATCCCGCCCTCCTCATCGCCTGGCGGACCATCAGCCAGGTGGCGGGCGGCAGCACCATGCCCAGCTCGTTGGCGCTCATCAACTCGGTCCACCACGGCGAGAGCCGCGCCCGTGCCATGGGCTGGTGGTCGATGACCGCGGCCGGCGCACCCGTGATCGGCCTGACCGTCGGCGCACCGGCGATCGACGCCTTCGGTTGGCAGACCCTGTTCATCGTCCAGGCCGCGCTGATGGTCGTGCCGGTGCTCGCCTCGTGGCTGGTCCTGCGCGAGACGCCGCGGCGCTTCGCCAGCTTCGACATCCCCGGGGCCGTCGCCCTCGCCGTGGGCGTCGGCCCGTTGCTGCTGGGCGTCAACCAGGCTCCGGAGTGGGGCGTCACCAGCCCGTCCATCATCGCCTGCCTCCTGCTCGGGCTCGTGGGGCTGGTCGTCTTCGTCGTGATCGAGCAGCGGGTGACCGCCCCGCTCGTCCCCCTGTCGTTCTTCCACCACCGCGACATCGTGTCGTCCCTGAGCAGCGGGTTCTTCACCGGCGCCGCCTACATGGGTGGCTTCTTCGTCGCCAGCCTCCTGCTCGTCGAGCAGTTCGACTACACGCTCACCAGCGCGGTGCCGATCCTGGCGATCCGCCCGGCGCTGTTCGCCCTGTTCTCCCCCATCGGCGGCCGGCTCGCGGGCACCGCCGGCAGCCGCACGGGCGTGGTGGCGGGCGCCGTCGCCCTCGCCATCGGCATGAGCGGGCTCGCCCTGGGATCCGCGACCGACTCGCTCCTGGTGGTGGTGTGCGTGGGCTTCATCTTCCAGGGCATCGGCTACGGCCTGCTGCGCCCCGCGACGACCACCGCCCTCGCGGACGCGGTCGACGAGCGGGACTTCGGCATGGCCGGCGCAGCCGAGCGGCTGACCGGCCAGGTCGGCGTGGCCTTCGGCATCACCATCATGGCCACCGTCTACGGCGGCGAGGTGAACCGGTTCCCGCCGTCGTTCGTCGTCGGCCTCGTCTTCGCCGTGGTGGGCGCGGTGGCGGCTCTCGGCATGCATCGCCGACCGGGGCCGCGCCGACTGGGCCAGCCGGGCGACCACGCCGAGCCGAGCGACACGGAGCCGACCGGCGGTGAAGCGGGCGAGCCCGAGCGGCCCGAGGCCACCCGGCCGGTCGCCGGCCGCGTTCCCGTCGACGGAGGCATCGGGATCGACGGCCCCATGCTGCTCACCGATGCGGTGGGCAACGGCGGCAGCCCCGGCATCCCGGCACGCGCCTGCTCCACCGACCGCCGCCCCTGATCCGCGGGTCGGCGGCATGGCCCGGAGCGTGACCGGCGACGCATCGTGCGTGCGATACTCCCCGGCATGCCCGACACAGTCGTCTGTTGCACCGACGGGTCCGACCTGTCGATCCGCGCGCTGGCCGCCGGCCTGGCGGTCGTCCGCCCCGGCGACGGCGACCGGGTGATCGTCGCCACCGTCGTCGAACCGGTCGACCCCTCGCTCGTCACCGGCTCCGGGATGGCCGGCGGCGTGATGACCCCCGAGAGCCTCGACCAGCTGGCCGACGCGCAGCGCGCCGAGGGCCAGCAGCACGTCGACGACGCGGTCGCCGGGCTCGGGCTCACGGGCGCCGAGACCGAGGTGCTGCTCGGTGCGGCCGGTCCTGCCCTGTGCGACCTGGCGACCGCGGTGTCGGCCGACGCGCTGGTCATCGGCTCGCGCGGTCGCGGCGGCATCAAGCGGGCGCTGCTGG
>DASUQS010000071.1:0-4822 GCA_036280455.1 Acidimicrobiales bacterium | reverse complement strand
CGAGCGCGGCGGCATCAGCGAGGGCGTGATCTACCGCCACTTCGACAGCAAGGACCAGCTCTTCTTCGAGGCGGTCGTCGAGCCGCTGCGCGGCGCGGTCGACGAGCTGGTCGCCGCCACCGAGGTCGTCGACGCCGAGGGACCGCTCACCGCGTCACAGCAGCGGGAGAAGCTGAACGGCCTCTACCGCCAGCTGATCTCGACGCTGGTCGAGGTGCTGCCGCTGCTCGGTCTCGTGCTCTTCGGTGACCCGAAGGTGGCCCGTCGCTTCTACCGGGAGCACTTCTCCGTGGCCATGGACCGCCTTGCCGGCGCGTGGCACGAGGTCGAGGTCCGCTACGGCTTCGAGCTCGAGAACCCCGACATCTCCGCCCGGGCCGTCATGGGCATCGCGCTGATCATGGCGCTCGAGAGCCACCACACCAAGGACTTCGACCGCGACCGGGCCCTCGAGCTGGTCAGCGAGGGCACGATGACGGGCTTCTTCCCGTCCTTCGACCCGTCCCGCCGGCGGGGGTAGACGGCGTGGCGCGCGGTGCGTACGTGGTCCGGGCGCGCCCGGTGAGCCCGGAGCGCGACGGCGACCTCAACGACTGGTACGACGGCACGCACATCCCCGAGCTGCTGGCCGTGCCGGGGTTCGTGTCCGCCCGGCGCTACCGGCTCGTCGGCGACGACGGGGCGCCCGAGTACCTGGCCGTCTACGACATCGAGGCCGACGACCTCGCCGCGCCCGTGCGCGAGCTGCGCCGCCGGTCGTCCGCCGGCGAGACCACCCGCACCGACGCGCTGCAGCTCGACCCGCCGCCGGTCGTCGGCCTGTACGAGGAACTGGCGTGACCGCGTGACCGGCGCCCGCGACACAGGCACACCCGCCGGTGAGGTCGCCGATGAAGGCGCGACGAGCGACACCGCGGCTCTCGTCATCGAGCTGGGACGCCGGTTCCGGGCCGGCGACCGCGACGGCGCCCGGGCGCTGCTGCACCCCGACCTGCGCGTCGAGCAGCCCGCGTCGTTGCCTCACGGCGGATCCCACCACGGCCCCGACGGCATGGATGCCATGGGCGCCGCCTTCGCCCAGCACTGGGACCGCACGATCGGCGAGGCCGACGTCCGGTCATGGGGCGACGGCGACACCGCGCTGCAGATCACGACCCAGACATGGACGGCTAAAGCGACCGGCCGGTCCGCCACCGTCGACGTCGTCGAGCTCTTCCGCGCCGTTGGTGGCCGCATCGTCGAGATCCGGGTGTTCCAGCAGGACACCCACGCGCTGCTCGCCACCCTTCCCGCGCCCGGAGGACCGCCAGCCGTTCTCTGAAGAGTTGTGGTTGCTGGGCAGCCACAACTGTTCAGAGAACCGAAGGGACGGCCAGGCGGGACGCCGTCAGGCGACCTCGAGCACGACGCGGCCGCGGATGCGGCCGGCGAGGATGTCCTCGGCCAGTACCGGGGCATCCGCCAGCGGGCGGATCTCGGTGATGGCATCGAGCGTGGCCGGGGCCAGATCGCGGGCCAGGCGGGCCCAGGCGTCGAGCCGTGCAGGCCGGGGGGCCATCACGCTGTCGACGCCCGCCAACGTGACGCCACGGAGGATGAACGGCGCCACGGAGCCCGGCAGGTCCATGCCCTGGGCGAGCCCGCAGGCGGCGACGGTGCCGCCGTAGCGGATGCCGGCGAGCACGTTGGCCAGCGTGTGGCTGCCGACCGAGTCGACCGCCGCGCCCCAGCGCTCCTTGCCCATCGGGCGGCCGGGCTCGGACAGCTCGGCGCGATCGAGGACGTCGGCGGCGCCGAGCTCCTTCAGGTAGCCGGCCTCGTCGGCCTTGCCGGTCGACGCGACGACCTCGAACCCGGCGGTCGCCAGCAGGGCGACGGCCACGCTGCCGACGCCGCCGGTGGCACCGGTGACGAGCACCGGACCGTCGGCGGGCGTGACGCCGTGGCGCTCCAGCGCCTGGACGCACAGCGCCGCGGTGTAGCCGGCGGTGCCGATCGCCATCGACTGGGCCGCGGTGAACGCGTCGGGCAGCGGCACCAGCCACTCGCCCGGCACGCGGGCCCGTTGGGCGTAGCCACCGAGGTGCGTCTCGCCGACACCCCACCCGTTGAGCACGACGCTGTCACCGGCGGCGATGCCGTCGTGGGTCGACTCGGTGACCGTGCCCGCGAAGTCGATGCCGGGGATCATCGGCCAGCGCCGCACCACGGGCGACGACCCGGTGAGCGCCAGGCCGTCCTTGTAGTTGACGGTCGAGTGGGAGACGGCGACCGTGACGTCGCCCTCCATGAGGTCGGCCTCGTCGAAGCTCGTCCACTCCAGGCTCTGCTTGCGGTCGTCGTCCCTGGTGAGGACGAACGCGTCGAAGGTGGTCATCGTCGAAGCTCCCGTGGGTGGCTCAGCGTCCGCCGGTGCGGCGGACGTCGCGGTAGGGGATGTCGCGGTCGGCCGCTGCCTCGCGGGGCATGCCCAGGAGCCGCTCGCTGATGATGTTGCGCTGGATCTCGTTGGACCCGCCGCCGAGGGCCGCGCCCTGGCGTCCCAGGCTGTACTGCCCGAACCGGCCGCCGGGCGTCTCGGTGCCGGCCGGCCAGGCGATGGCGTCCTCGCCGGCGAGCTCGAGGCCGATCTCGGAGCGGCGCGTGACGTTCTCGGCGCCGAAGAGCTTCATGAGCGACCCGGCGGAGCCCGGCATGGCGCCGGTGGTCATGCCCACGGTGATGCGCTCGATGAGGGCGGTGGCCACCATGTCCTGCACCGTGGCTTCGGCGAGCAGCATGCGGGCCCGGCTGTCGTCCTCCAGGCCGCGGCGCCGGATCAGGTCGACCAGTTCCGCGCCGTCGTCGCTCACGTCGTGCTTGGAGGTGCGCCCGACGGTGTAGGGCGAGCCGCCGCCCACGGCCATCCGCTCGTGCACGAGCAGCATGTTCGCCACGGCCCAACCGCCGTCCATCTCGCCGACGATGTCGGCGGCCGGGATCGACACGTCGTCGAAGAACTCCTGGCAGAACTCGGTGGAGCCGTCGGTCTGGCGGATCTGCTCGACGGTGACGCCGGGCTGGTGGATCTTGACGATGAACATCGTCAGGCCGCGGTGTTTGGGCACGTCCCAGTTGGTGCGGGCCAGGCACATGGCGTAGTCGGCGGAGTAGGCGCCGGACGACCAGATCTTCGAGCCGTTGAGCACGAACGTGTCGCCGTCCCGGTCGGCCCGGGTGAGGCAGCCGGCCAGGTCGGAGCCGCCGCTCGGCTCGGACAGGAACTGCACCCACAGCTCGTCGCCCTTGAGGATGGCGGGCATGTGGCGCAGCTTCTGGGTGTGCGTGCCGGCCTCCAGCAGGGTGGCGGCGAGGATGCCGAGCGTCGGCACGTTGAACGAGAACGGGAGGTCGTAGCCGGCCGTCACCTCGTTGAAGGCCCGGGTGTGCGCGGCGGTGAGGCCGAGGCCGCCGTACGCCTTCGGCACGCGGACGCCGGCGAACCCGCCGTCCCACAGCTTGCGCTGCAGCGTGCGCTCGTGCGCCCAGCGCTCGTCAGTGCGCTCGACCGCACCCGGGGGCTCGGGCGGCAGGTTGTCCGCCACCCACGCCCGGAGGCGGGCCCGGAACTCCTCGACGGGCTCGATGTCGCCCGGGTCGACGTCGGTGGAGGTCGTGTCGGTGCTCACGCGCTCGCTCCCAGCTTGCTGGCGGCCACCCGGTCGGCGTGGTCCTCCGGGGTGCCATGGGTGGCCCGGTTGACGGTGGCGCGGCGGAGGTAGAGGTGCAGGTCGTGCTCCCAGGTGACGCCGATGCCCCCGTGGAGCTGCACGCAGTCCTGGATCATCTCGGTCGCCCGGGGGCCGATCCACGCCTTGGCGGCGCTGACGAGGTTGCCCGCGTCGGGTTGGTCGATGGCGACGGCGCGGGCCGCGGCGGTGGCGATGCCGTGGCACGACTCGAGGGTGACCTTGTCGTCGGCGATGCGGTGCTTCAGCGCCTGGTACGAGGCCAGGGCCCGCCCGAACGAGTAGCGGTCGCCGAGGTATTCGAGGGTCAGGGCGAAGACCTTGTCGACGATGCCGGCGGTCTCGGCGCACTGCAGCACGCACGCCACGCGGAGGGCGTGCTCGATGTCGTCGTCGGCGCCTCCCACCGCACCGACGATGGCGTCGGCGGGCACGGCGACGTCGTCGAAGCGGACCTCGGCGTAGCGGCGGACGAGGTCGAGACCTGACAGCGGGGTCACTTCGAGACCCGGCGTGCCGGCCGCGACGAGGACCTGGCTGCGCCGGCCGTCGTGCTCGACGGCGACGAGGAGGTGGTCGGCCTGAGCACCCGCCTCGACCGGTGAGCACGCGCCCGACAGCACGAACCCGTCGCCGTCCGGGCGGCCGCTGACCGATGTGGTGCCGCACCAGGCGGCGACCTTCTCGCCGCTCACGAGCCCGGGCAGCACACCGGCCCGCTGTGCGGCGGAGCCGGCCCGTGCGAGCACGCCGGCGACCACGTTGACCGGACCGAGCGGGCCGGGGGCCACGACGCGTCCCATCTCCTCCGCCACCAGCACCAGGTCGAGCAGCCCGTGGGGGGAGAACGAGCCGCCGCCGTCGGCCTCCGGCACCAGGAACGAGGTCCAGCCCAGCTCGGCGCCGCGGGCCCACACCTTGGGGTCGTAGCCCACCGGGTCGTGCTCGAGGGCGCGCACGGCGGTGATGCCGCACTCCGCCTCGAGGAACCGCCGCGTCGTGTCGACGAAGAACGCCTGTTCCTCGGTCAGTTCGAGCTCCACGAACGCCTCCTCCAGGTGGGGTCCCCTGCGGCTCTCGGCGACGGCAGTCGC
>DASUQS010000070.1:0-9751 GCA_036280455.1 Acidimicrobiales bacterium | reverse complement strand
CGTCCTGGTGCGGGCGACCGCCGCCGTCCACCCCGAGCCGACGCCACCGCCGTGCACCGTCCCGCCGAGCCGGCCTGGGACCAGGTGTGGGACGACGGCCCGCCCGCCGACCGGAGGGCCCCGGTCCTCGCCGGAGTCGGTTCCCCGGGCGCCGGTGCTGACGCCGACGACGGCCACGACCGCTACGACCCGTACAGCGAGAGCCCGCAGCCCATGAGCATGTCGAACGCCTGGCCACCTGAGCCGCCCCGCGACCCGTGGCGCGACGAGCCCTCGGGCCGTCCCGCCCGTGGGCCCGACGACCGAGGGTGGGACGACGGCGGCGACGCCTGGCCCTCCGAGGGTGGGTGGCAGGGGGGCGACGAGGCCGGCCCCCTCGAGGACGACTCGTGGGCTGCCGTCCAGCAGTCCTGGCGCGAGCAGCACGGTGTGCCGGATGACGACCCTCGCGACCATCCCCGCGGCGCCGCCCCTGGCGACGGCGGGCGCTCGCCGCAGGACGGCTGGCCGTACGACCAGGCGACCGGCGGGCCGGTGGCCGACGACCCGTGGGCCGACCCCGTGGCGCCGGCCGATCCGTGGGGCGACGCCGCCCCGACGGGGGGAACCTGGCCCCAGGCTCCCCAGCAGGGCGCCGGCGGCTGGCAGGACGCTCCCCCCGCACAGGGCGCGGGCGGCTGGCAGGACGCGGCCCCCGCGGTCAACGGGTGGGACGCCTCGGCCGCCGCGCCGACGTCGGAGGGACGGGCGGGGGAGACCGGCGCCAACCGTTGGGGTGGCGAGGCCCCCACCAACGGCTGGGCCCCCGAGACGGGCGCCGCGGGCGTCAACGGCTGGGGCCCCGATGCGGCATCCCCCGGCGGCTGGTCCGCCGAGGAGGCCGTGAACGGCCACGACTGGTCGCCCGCCCCCGAGGTGGCGCCGCAGGGCCCGGCGTGGGACGCCCCCGCCCAGGACGACTGGTCGCACACGGGCCAGACCCAGCCGGTGTGGGACGATCCGGCCGCCGGCCACGGCCACCAGCCCGATCACGGGCACGACCACGCGCACGACGCAGCCGACCCATGGGGGCCTCCGGCGTCCGCCGGCTGGGCCGCTCCGACCGCCGCCCCAGCGCCGTACGACCCGATCCCCGGTCGCGCCACCGGACAGCACCGAGCCGTGCCCGCCGCCGGCCACGGTTCGCCGAACCCTGCCCTGCCTGCCGTCGATCCGGAGACCGGTCTCTGGACGGCCAAGTTCCTGCGTGACCGCCTGTCCTCCGAGCAGGTGCGCAGCCGCCGGTCGGGCCGGCCGTTCTCGCTCGTGCTCGTGCAGGTGCCGGACGGCCCGCTGGCCCAGTTGCCGTACCGGCGGCAGCTCACGCTGCTGCGCGAGCTCGGCTACCAGTTCGTGGCCGGCGGGGTGGTCGACCACCTCGTGCACGTGCCCGACCAGGCCCAGCACTGGTTCGCGGTCATCCTCCCCGACACCGACCGGACGGGTGCCCAGGTGCTGGAGCGCCGGCTGCGGCTCGGCATCGGCGGCTACCTGTCGAGCCGTGGTCTGCGCCTGCGCGACCTCGAGAGTGCGTCCCTCACAGCCCCCGACGACGATCCCGCCATGGGGGCGATCTGGGATGCCCTCATCGGGCCTGACGGCGACGATGACGGCTCCGGCTACCACCGCTGAGCGTCCCCGCAGGATCAGTTCCCGACGCCCCGGCGGCCGCGGCCCGACGCGCTACCCTCGGTGAATCACACCGGTGTTATTCGTCCACAGCCCCCTGTGGATGAGTGCGCCGGCGTGACGGACGTCGTTCGCACTACACGGAGGGAGTCGGCCGGGTGACGGGTCGAGGCAGCTTCACCCACCTCCACGTCCACACCGAGTACTCGATGCTCGATGGCGCGGCCCGCATCGGCGAGGTCGTCGGGGCGGCGGTGGCCGACGGTCAGCCGGCGATCGGCATCACCGATCACGGCAACATGTACGGCATCCTCGACTTCTACAAGGAGTGCCGCAAGCAGGGCATCAAGCCCATCCTCGGCACCGAGGCGTACATGGCGCACGACTCGCGCCACGAGCGTCCCGCCCGCCGCGGCCGGGTCGACGACTCGGGCGGCGATGCGGACGGCGGCAAGAAGCTCTACTACCACCTCACCCTGCTCGCCGAGAACAACGCCGGCTACAAGAACCTGATCCAGCTGGCGAGTCGGGCCTTCATGGAGGGCTACTACTACAAGCCCCGGGTCGACTGGGAGACGCTGTCGGATCACAGCGAAGGCCTGATCGCCACCACGGGCTGCCTCGGTGGGCACGTGCTGCAGTCGCTCATGCAGGGCGACATCGAGGGGGCGACCACGAAGGCCGCCCGCCTGCAGGACATCTTCGGCAAGGACAACCTCTTCGTCGAGCTGCAGGACCACGGCATCCCCGAGCAGCACAAGACCAACCCCCAGCTGCTCGACCTGGCCCGGCGCATCGGTGCGCCGCTGATGGCCACGAACGACAGCCACTACGTGCACCGCGACGACGCCGTGGCGCACGACGCCCTGCTGTGCGTGCAGACCGGGTCGCTGATGAGCGACCCCAACCGGTTCAAGTTCAGCGGCGACGAGCACTACCTGAAGACCGCCGGCGAGATGCGCTCGCTGTTCGGCGAGGTGCCCGAGGCGTGCGACAACACGCTGTGGATCGCCGAGCGCGCCGATGTCGAGATCGACTTCGGCAACCCCCAGCTCCCGAACTTCCCGCTGCCCGACGGGTTCGAGACCGATGGCGACTACCTGCGCCACCTGACCTTCGAGGGCGCCCGCAAGCGGTGGGGCGAGCAGCTGCCCGACGCGGTGGTCGAGCGCTTGGCGTACGAGCTCAAGGTGATCGAGGACATGGGCTTCAGCTCGTACTTCCTCATCACGTGGGACCTGATCGACCACGCCCGCCAGGCGGGCATCCGGGTGGGCCCGGGCCGCGGCAGCGCGGCGGGCTGCGCGGTGGCCTACACGCTCTGGATCACCGACCTCGACCCGATCAAGTACGACCTCCTGTTCGAGCGGTTCCTCAACCCCTCGCGCGTGTCGATGCCCGACATCGACATGGACTTCGACTCCCGTTACCGCGACGAGATGATCCGCTACGCGGCCGAGCGCTACGGCCGCGACCACGTCGCCCAGATCGTCACGTTCTCCACCATCAAGGCCCGGGCCGCGGTGCGCGACGCCGCCCGGGTGCTGGGCCACCCCTACATCGTCGGCGACAAGGTGGCCAAGGCCATGCCGCCGCTGGTGATGGGCCGCGACACGCCGCTGTACGCCTGCCTCGAGCCGCATCCGAAGTACGAGGACGGCTACAAGATGGCCGGCGAGCTGCGGGAGATGTACGAGGGCGACACCGAGACCCGGCAGGTCATCGACGTCGCCAAGGGCCTCGAGGGCCTGCGCCGGCAGGACGGCATCCACGCCGCCGCGGTGGTGATCACGAAGGATCCGCTCACCGAGTACCTGCCGATCCAGCGCAAGCCGGAGAACGGCAAGCCGATCGAGGAAGCGCCGGTCGTCACGCAGTACGAGATGCACGGCGTCGAGGAGCTCGGGCTCCTCAAAATGGACTTCCTCGGCCTGCGCAACCTCGACGTCATCAGCGACGCCCTCGAGATCATCCGCACGACGCGCGGCATCGAGGTCGACATCGATCGGGTGCCGCTCGACGACGAGCCCACCTACGAGCTGCTGCGCCGGGGCGACTCCATCGGCGTGTTCCAGCTCGAGGGCGGGCCCATGCGGGCGCTGATGCGGTCGCTGGCCCCCACGGAGTTCGAGGACGTGGCGGCGCTCGTGGCCCTCTATCGGCCCGGGCCGATGGCGGCCAACATGCACAACGACTACGCCGACCGGAAGAACAATCGCAAGCCGGTCGAATACCTGCATCCCGACGCGCAGGAGGTGCTGGGCGACACCTATGGGCTCATGATCTACCAGGAGTCCATGATGCGGATCGCCCAGCGGTTCGCGGGCTATTCGCTGGCCGAGGCCGACTCGCTCCGGAAGGCCTGCGGCAAGAAGGTGCGCGAGCTCATCGCCAAGGAGCGCGCCAAGTTCACAGAAGGGTGCGAGCGCACGGGTTACGGCGCCGAGTTGGGCACAGCCTGGTTCGACATCATCGAGCCGTTCGCCGATTACGCCTTCAACAAGAGCCACGCCTACGGCTACGGGTTCGTCTCGTACCAGACGGCCTACCTCAAGGCGAACTATCCGGCCGAGTACCTCTCCGCCCTGCTCACGAGCGTCAAGGCCAACCTCGAGAAGGCGGCGATCTACCTGGCCGAGTGCCGGGCGATGGGCATCACGGTCGAGGTGCCGAACGTCAACCGCTCGGCCTCCGACTTCATCCCGGTGCCGGTGGAGGACGCCGGGCCGGGCGAGCAGCCGCGGGCGATCGTCTTCGGCCTGTCGGCCGTGCGCAACGTGGGGGAGGGCCTCGTCGCGCTCATCGTCGCCGAGCGCGACGCGCACGGACCATTCACCGACTTCTACGACTTCTGCCAGCGGGTCGATACCCAGGTGCTCAACAAGCGCACGGTCGAGTCGCTGATCAAAGCCGGTGCGTTCGACGAGCTCGGGCATCCCCGCAAGGGCCTGCTCACCGTCTTCGAGCAGATCGTCGACCACACCGTCGCCCGCCGCCGCGAGCGCGACATGGGCATCATGACGCTGTTCGGCGGTGGCGACGACGGCGCGCCCGGCGACGACTTCGAGCGCACGGCGATCCCGGCGTTGGAGTTCGACAAGCGGGAGCGCCTCGCCTTCGAGAAGGAGATGCTCGGCCTCTACGTCAGCGACCACCCGCTGCTGGGCGCCGAGGCCGCCATCGCCCGCCGGTCGGACGTGTCGATCGACGAGCTCGACGGCCTCGACGACGGCGCGATGAAGAACATCGGCGGGGTCATCACCGGTCTGCAGCGGAAGTGGACGCGCAAGGGCGACCTGATGGCCGTGTTCACCCTGGAGGACCTCCGCTCGTCGGTCGAGGTGATGGTCTTCCCCCGCACGATGACCGAGGAGGGCCACAAGCTGGCCGACGACGCGGTCGTCATCGTCAAGGGACGCGTCGACAAGCGTGACGACGCGCCGAAGCTCATCGCGCAGGGCATCGAGGTGCTCGAGGTGGGCGACGACGATGCCGAGCCGCTGAAGGTGCGGGTCCCCCCGCAACTGTTGTCGCAGGCAACCGTTGCGCACCTCAAGCAGATCCTCGGCGACCACCCCGGAGCGTCGCCGGTGCTGCTGCACCTGGGCGACAAGCAGGTCGTTCGCCTGCCTCCGCAGTGGAACGTCGACACGTCGAACGGCCTGCTGGGGCAGCTCCGCGTGGTGCTCGGGCCGGGGGCGATCGTGGCGTGATTCCGCGCGCGGCGCGCGCGTGTTCGGCTACCCGAGTTGCACTCGGCGTGCCGTTTGACTGGACTGGTACCTCTCTACTCGTCGCTGAACGGGGGCTTTGCAGGAGATGTCGATCGCTGTAGACACCAAGGACTGCACGGCGTTGAGCGACGCGGAACTCGTCGAGATGGCCGACCTGTGCGCCGAAGGTCCACACGCCCACGAGGTCGGCACCCTCTCGAAGCAGGCCGAAGCGTGGGTGCTGGTCACCCAGGTGCGTGACGAGGGCCGGCTCAAGGGGTTCGCGTTCTGCACGCTCGAGCGCATCGGCGGCACGCCGTGCGTGCTCGTCGGCCTGGCGTCCATCCGCCGCACCGCCAAGCGCGACACCGTGCTGCGCGCTCTGGTGCAGGACCTCCAACGCCGGGCGGTGCTCGCCTTCCCGGACGAGGACGTGCTCGTCGCCGCCCGGTTCTGCCAGCCCGGCGGCTTCGACGCCTTCAAGTCGCTCAACGACATCGTGCCCCGCGCCGGGCACCGCGCCTCGGGCGAGGAGCGCGCCTGGGGTGGGCGACTGGCCAAGCGCTACGGCATCGAGACCCGGGCCTACGACCAGCGTGCCTTCCTGGCCAAGGGCGACGGCGGCGGCCCCGCCCCGGTGTTCGACCACGAGTCGCTGCACGACGACCAGATCGAGGCCGAGGTCGCCGAGCGGTTCGAGGCCCTGCATCCGGACAAGGGCGACAGCCTGGTGGCGTTCGGGTGGGCCATGGAAGAGGACCTGCGCAAGCTCGCCTGATCCGCGGCGCGTCGCCCGACCGGGTCCGCTGACGTGGAGGTCGGCGACGCCATCCGCGCCCGCCGCATGGTGCGGGCCTTCGACGGACGGCCCGTTCCGCAGGCCGTGGTCGACGAGCTGGTCGACCTGGCCCGCCGGGCACCCTCGGCCGGCAACACCCAACCGTGGTCGTTCGTCGTCCTCGAGGGCGACGACACCGCGCGCCTGTGGGACGTCACGCTGCCCGCCGAGCGACGTGCCGGATTCCGCTGGCAGCACCTGCTCGACGCCCCGGTCGTGATCGTTCCCGTCGTGGCGCCGGGGGCGTACCCCGCCCGCTACGGCGAGCCGGACAAGCAGGCGACGGGCCTCGGCGCCGGGGTCGACGCCTGGCCGGTGCCCTACTGGTGGGTCGACGGCGGCATGGCGGTGCACGGGCTGCTGCTGGCGGCGGTCGACGCGGGCCTGGGCGCCCTGTTCTACGGGCTGTTCGAGCACGAGGCGGCCGCCTTGGCGGCGCTCGGGGTGCCGGACGGCTGGCGGGCTCTCGGGGCGGTGGCCCTCGGCTGGCCGGCGGGGGACGAGCCGGGCCGCTCGGCCACGCGGGCGCGGGCGCCCCTGGCGTCGGTGCTCCACCGGGGCGGCTGGCGGGGGAGCGACCCCGGGCAGACCTGACGGCGGGTCAGATACCGTGCGGCCGTGGACCTGGACACCGCCATCGACCTCGGCACGACCACCAACGAGCGGGTGGTCCTGCGGCGACGCCCCGACGGCCTCCTGCGGGGCGACGACGTCGTCCACGAGACCGGTGTCGCCCTGCCGGACCTGGCGGACGGCGAGGCCCTGATCGAGGTCGAGTGGCTCGGCATCGATGCCACCGTCCGCACGTGGCTGTCGAAGGCGGAGGGCTATCTGCCGGCCGTCGAGATCGGCGAGACCGTGCGGGCGAGCGGGATCGGCCGGGTGGTCGCCACCCGCTGCGCCACCTTCCCGCTGGGCCACCTCGTCTACGGCCTGCCCGGCTGGCAGCGGTACGGGGTCGTGCGGGACGATCCGCTCGCCACCGACCTCGGCACCGAGGTCGACGTCCCGGCGATGCTCTCCGTGCTGGGGGCGACCGGGCTGACCGCGTATGTGGGCATCGTCGACGTCGCGGCCGCGCAGGAGGGCGAGACGGTGGTGGTGTCCGCAGCGGCGGGGGCCACCGGGTCGCTCGCCGCCCAGATCGCCAAGATCCGCGGCTGCCGGGTGATCGGCATCTGCGGCAGCGACGACAAGGCCCGCTGGCTGGTCGACGACCTCGGCCTCGACGGGGCGATCAACCGCCGGACCGAGGACGTCCACGCCCGGCTGAAGGAGCTGTGCCCGGACCGGATCGACGTGTACTTCGACAACGTGGGCGGCCCGATCCTCGACGCGGTGCTCGACCGGCTGGCGATGCACGCCCGCGTGGCCCTGTGCGGCGCGATCGCCGTCTACAACGAGCAGGGGCGTCCTCCGGGGCCGTCGAACTACTTCCAGCTCATCAACCGCCGTGCCCGCATGGAGGGCTTCCTGTCGCTCGACCACTGGGACCGCTTCGGTGAGGTGGCCACCATCCTCGGCGGCTGGCTGGCCGAGGGGCGGCTGCGGTACCGCACCGAGGTGTTCGAGGGGCTCGGCGCCGCGGTCGACGCGCTCAACGCCCTCTTCACCGGGGCCAACACGGGAAAGACGATCATCAAGCTGTGACCGCCATCCGCATCTCCTCCTGCCGCCGGGTGGCGGCCATGCTCGTCGTCCCCCTGCTCGCCGCCGCGTGCTCCGGTGGCGACGACGACTCGTCCGCCGACCCCACCGAGCCCGGCGATCCAGGCGAGTCGACCACCTCGCTCACGGCCGAGCAGGCGGCCGTCGCCTACGCCGAGCCGGGCCCGTACCCGGTGGGCATCACCACGCTCGAGCTCGAAGGCGGCGTGGCGGTGGAGGTCTGGTACCCCGCCGTCGAGGGCACCACGGGCCAGGACACCTACGACGTGCGCAACCTCGTGCCCGCGTCGGTGCAGGCGCTGCTCACCGCGGACGTCCCGGCGGAGTTCACCATCGACGCGGGGCGGGACGCGGACGTCGCCGACGGCGAGTTCCCGCTCGTCCTGTTCAGCCACGGGTTCACCGGCATCCGCCAGCAGTCGTCGTTCCTGACGTCGCACCTGGCGAGCTGGGGCATGGTGGTCGCCGCGCCCGACCACTGGTCCCGCGACCTGGCCCACGTGCTCGGCGGAGTGCTCGGCGAGCCGGCCCCACCCGAGCGCGACGACGTCGACGACCTGCGCGAGACGCTCGCCCTCATGGCCGCGGAGAGCGAGTCGGACGGGTCGCGGTTCGAGGGTCACGTCGCCACCGACGAGGTCGCGGCCGTGGGCCACTCCGCCGGGGGCGGAACCGTGCTCCGCTTCGCCGCCGACGACGAGGTCGCCGGCTACGTGTCGCTGGCGTCGGGCGCCGCCGTCGGCGGTGACTCCGGCGACGACGTCGCCCTGCCTGACACGCCCAGCCTGTTCGTGGCGGGGCGTCTCGACGGCGTCGTGCCGTGGGACGCGGTGTCGCAGGCGGCGTTCGAGGCGGCCCCGGCCCCGAGCGAGCTGTGGGTGCTCGACGGCGTCGGCCACAACGGGTTCGACGACTTCTGCACCTTCGGCGACGGCACCGGCATCATCGGCGTGGCCGAGGCGTCGGGACTCGGTGGCTTCCTCGACGCCCAGCCCCAGTTCCGGGCGCTGGGCGAGGACGGTTGCCTCCCGCCGGCGGTGCCGGTGGTGGAGACGTTCCCCGTGGTGCAGCACGTGGTCACGGCGTGGCTGCGCCAGGTGCTCGGGCTCGACGCCGAGCCCGTCGGCCTCGGCCCCGACGTGGCGGGCTCCTATCCGGTCGACGTCCAGATCGACACCAAGGAGTGAGCCCCGGACGCCGCAGCCGGGGCCGCGGACGTACGGCGGGGGGTTGACCTGAAGTTCACTTGAGGTCATACGGTCCGCTCCGTGCGCAGAACCCCCTCCACCCCCGCCCCGGCCGCCGAGCCCGCCCTGCCGTCGATCGACGGCATCGACGCCGACGTGTACGCCCGCCGAGGGCGCACCCTCGGCGTGCTCTGCCTCAGCCTGACGATCGTGATGATCGCCAACATGAGCCTCAACCTGGCGCTGCCGGCGATCTCCCGCGACCTCGGCGCCTCCACCGGCTCGCTGCAGTGGATGGTCGACGCCTACGCGCTCGTGTTCGCCGGCCTGCTGTTCAGCGCCGGGACGCTCGGCGACCGCTACGGGCGCAAGGGTGCGCTGCAGGTCGGGCTCGTCCTCTTCCTGGTCGGCTCCGCCGTCGCCGTGGTCGCCGAGACGGCCGGCATGGTCATCGCCGCCCGGGCCGTCATGGGCGTCGCCGCCGCGTTCGTGATGCCGTCGACCCTGTCGATCATCAGCAACGTGTTCCCGCCGGAGGAGCGGGGCAAGGCGATCGCCACCTGGGCGGGGATCTCCGCGGGCGCCGCCGCCCTCGGGCCGACCGGGTCGGGGCTGTTGCTGGAGCACTTCTGGTGGGGGTCGGTGTTCCTGGTCAACGTGCCCCTCGCCGCGGCGGC
>DASUQS010000069.1:0-2315 GCA_036280455.1 Acidimicrobiales bacterium | reverse complement strand
ACGTCACCCCAGTCGAGCCCGGCGTCGGCGAGCGCGGCCCGCGCCGCGTGCACGCCGTAGGTCTGGAAGGGGCGGCCCCACTTGCCCCACGGGTGCATGCCGACCCCGGCGACGGCGACGTCGTTGCTCATCGGTTCCCCTCCCCGGCGGCGTCGGCGTCGGTGGCGGCGTCGGTGGTTTCGTCGGTCGATGCAGCCGCGCCTGCGGCGACGGGCTTCCAGCGCCAGATCGTGCGGATGACGCCCTCGTCGTCGGTGTAGAGCGGCTCCACCACCAGCTCGACCGGCGACCCGACCGTCAGGTCGTCGACCCCGTAGCCGTCGGCCACCTGGCCGAGCACGACGAGGCCCTCCGCCTCCAGCTCGACGGCGGCCAGGGCGAACGGCTCGTACGGATCGACGCGGGGGATGTACGGCGGCGGCGGCTGGTACCGGGCGTCGGTGTAGGACCACACGCGGCCCTCGCGGGACAGCTCGACCTCGTCGAAGGCCTCGCCGGTGCACCCGGGGTTGCGGCAGAACGCCGCCTCCCGGGGGAAGAACACCGTGCGACACGCGGCGCAGCGCGTGCCGACGAGGGCGGGCCGCGCGCCGGTCGTGAACCATCCCTCGATGGCGGGGCTCGTCGTCGCAGTCGCCAAGGTGATCCTCCCGGAACGAATCATGTGACCCAGGTCATACCGTCTGCGGTGCGACGATTCCTGACACACCGTCAGACTTCGGTCGGCAGTGTGGCACAGGCTGGGTTTGAGGGCGAGTTGCGGGCCGTGGTAGGCAGGCAGATCGCAAGTGCGAAATGTCGGGTTTTGGGGGAGCCAAACCCTTGATGCAGCACACCGAGTTCACCAAGACCGAGCGTGAAGCTCTCAAGGCCATCTACCGCTTCACGCGGGATGGTTCCGAGGCGCACACCGGCACGCTCGCGGACCGCCTCGGCCTCTCGCCCGGCACCGTCACCACCCTCGTCAAGCGCCTCGCCGACCGCGGCCTGGTCGACCACCGGCCGTACCAGGGCGTCACCTTCACCGACGACGGCCGCCGGGCCGCGGTGGCGGCCATCCGCCGCCATCGCATCGTCGAGCGCTTCCTCGCCGACATGCTCGGCTACGCCTGGAACGAGGCCGACGAGCTGGCCGTCGCCTTCGAGCACGACCTTCCCGACGAGGTCACCCAGCGCCTGTTCGTCGCGCTCCACCGGCCGACGACGTGCCCGCACGGGTTCCCGATCCCGCAGCCCGAGGCCGCCGACCTGCCCAACACGCCCGAGCTGTACGACCTCGAGCCGGGCGACGTGGCGGAGGTCGCCGTGTCCGGCTCGACCGACGCGGAGATCCTGTCCTTCCTCGGCACGCTCGGCGTGGTGCCGGGCGTGGAGGTCGCCGTCATCGAGAAGCACCCGTTCGACGGGCCGCTCGTGGTCGAGATCGACGGTCAGACCCGCACCATCGGCGAGCGCGTGGCTCGCCAGGTCTACGTGACGCGCACCCTCGACGCATCGACGCGCGCCGCGGGCAACGGGGCGCACGCCGGAGAGATCAACCAAAGCTGACAAACCAACCACAGGGGGAGATGCACGATCATGGTGCAGCTTTTCGCCGCCGAAGGCGGCTACCAGGAGTTCACCCTCAGAGGGGGTGAATGGTTCATCCTCATCGGCTCGGCGCTCACCGCGCTGCTGGCGCTCGCCGTCGGGTTCATCCTCATGAAGGGCGTGCTCGCGGCCGACCAGGGCACGCCGAAGATGATCGAGATCGCCAAGGCGATCCAGGAGGGGGCTCTCGCCTACCTGAAGCGGCAGTTCCGGACCATCGGGTACATCCTCGTCCCGCTGGCGATCATCGTCTTCATCACCTCGGCCGCGGTCGAGAAGCCCAACGGTGTCGAGGCGCTGAGCTTCGTCGAGTCCGGCGGGTTCCGCACGCTGGCGTTCATCGCCGGCTGCCTCATGTCGGGCCTCACCGGCTTCATCGGCATGGGCCTCGCCGTGCGCGGCAACGTCCGCACCGCGGCCGCCGCCCGCGAGGGCCAGATGGCCCCGGCGCTGCAGGTCGCGTTCCGCACCGGCGGCGTCTGCGGCATGTTCTGCGTGGGCCTCGGCCTGATCGGCGCCACGCTGATCATGATGGCGTTCCAGAACACCAGCTCGGCGATCCTCGTCGGGTTCGGGTTCGGCGGCTCGCTGCTGGCGCTGTTCCTGCGCGTCGGCGGCGGCATCTTCACCAAGGCGGCCGACGTCGGCGCCGACCTCGTCGGCAAGGTCGAGGCCGGCATCCCCGAGGACGACCCCCGCAACCCCGCCACCATCGCCGACAACGT
>DASUQS010000068.1:0-5061 GCA_036280455.1 Acidimicrobiales bacterium | reverse complement strand
ACCTCTTCGCGGTCTTCGGCCAGGCGGCCACGTTCCGCCCGGCGGATCTCGCGACGGACACCATCTGGTACCAGGGCCACGCCGTCACGCGAGACGCGTTCACCACGGCCCCGTGCGACACCGCCGGATCCGCGGGCGCCTGAGTCGCGGCCGAAGTTCGTCTCCTGGGCGATGGTCATGTCGTCGACCGATCCGCCGCAGCGGATGCAACGCTCGACCCGTGCCGGACATGACGAGAACGATGCCCCGCGTCCGGCCACCCTCGCGTCCCGATCGCCTGGCCGAGCTGTTCGAGGCCCACCACACCGCTGTCCTGGGTTACGCCACCAGGCGGGCGGCATCGGCCGAGCAGGCCGCCGACGTGTTCTCCGAGGTCTTCCTCGTCGCCTGGCGGCGGCTCGACGACGTCCCGCCCGGCGAGGAGGCGAAATTGTGGCTGTTCGGGGTCGCCAGGCGGGCCCTCGCCAACGCCAGGCGCGCCTCGCGCCGCCACGATCGACTCGTCGAGCGTCTCGCCGCCACTCTCCCCGCCAGCGCATTCGTGACACCCCCGCCGGACGTCGCACCCGCCGGCCGCATCCGTGCCGCGATCGACCGTCTCGGGGCCACCGATGCCGAACTGGTCCGGCTCGTGGCCTGGGAGGGCCTCACACCACGGGAGGCGGCTCCCGTCCTGGGCCTGAGCCCCGAACTGACCCGCGTGCGCCTGCACCGCGCCCGGGCACGGCTCCGGGACCTGCTCGCCGACGCCGAACCGCCGCAACGCGACGGCCGCGACGGACATGGAACAGACCGACGGGCACCCGCCCGCCTGATCGAGGAGGAGGTTCGCTGATGCGCGACGACGACGTGTGGCTCGACGAGCTGCTCGCCGCAGCCGCACCGGTGGCGGACCACGACCTCGAACGACCGGAGGTGCGGAACGCATCCCGCGCCCTCACCGAGGAGCTGTCCATGTTCGTGCCCACAACCACCCGCCGGATCACCGGCGACGACGGGGTGTTGTCAGCCCGGTACGGCGATGCCCGCCCCGATGAGGGCGCGGAGAGCGCGCCCGTGACCCACGTCCCGATGGCGTGGTCGGCGACCGCCGGCTCCCGCAGGGGCTGGCGCCCCCTCGTCGCCGCGATCGCGGCGGCGGTCGTGGCCTTGGGGTCGGCCGTCTACGTGGCCGGCGGAGACCGTCGGGACTCGCCCGCCGAGGAGCTCGGAGTTGCAGCGCCCACCGCGGCGGACGGCACGCCGGGACCCGCGGGCCAGCAGGCCGAGCATCCCGCCACGGCCTGCGAGTGGACGGCCGCCTGGTTCGCCGCCGACGACACCGGCGACGAGATCGCCCGCAGACAGGCGGTCGCCGGGCTGGCGGACTCGGCCGCCGAGGCACAAGCTGCAGGCGACGAGGTCACTGCGCTGCGCATCGAGGCCACGATGTCACCGATGTCGGCCGGCCACCGGGAAGCAGCGGAGCAGGCGAACGCCCACCTCGGTTGCTGATCACCCACACGACGTCCGCACCGGCAAGGACGCGACGAGGGAGCGCCCGTGGGCGCTCCCTCGCTCACACTCTGCGACGCCGCAGGGTCAGAGCTGCATCGACTTGGTCTCGAGGAACTCCTCGAAGCCGTGCGTGCCGTACTCGCGGCCGTAGCCGCTGTTCTTGTAGCCACCGAACGGGGCGTTCGGGTTGAAGGCGCCGCCGTTGACCTCGATCTGGCCGGTGCGGATCTTGCGGGCGAACGCCTTGGCACGCTCCGGGTCGGCCGACCACACGCCCCCGGACAGCCCGTAGTCGGAGTCGTTGGCGATCTCGGCCGCCTGGTCCTCGCCGTCATAGGTGAGGATCGACAGCACCGGGCCGAAGATCTCCTCCTGGGCGATGGTCATGTCGTTGCGCACGCCGGAGAACACCGTCGGCTGCACGAAGAAGCCGTTCTCCGCACCCTCGACCTGGGGCCGCTCGGGGCCGCCGGTGACGACGGTCGCGCCCTCGTCGATGCCCTTCTGGATGTAGCCGGTCACGCGCTCGACCTGGGCCCGGCTCGACAGCGGGCCGAGCATGGCCCCGTCGGCGAACGGGTCCTTCGGCTGGAACTTGGTCTCGACCTCGTCGGCGGCGATGCGCTCGGCGTCGGCGAGCCGGTCGGTCGGCACCAGCATGCGGGTGAGGGCGGTGCAGGTCTGGCCGGAGTTGATGTACGCCTTGCCGATGCCGTCGCGCACGGCCTTCTCGAAGCCCTCGTCGTCGAGGTCGTCGAGCAGCACGTTGGCCGACTTGCCGCCCAGCTCGAGCGCGACGCGCTTGAGGGTCTGCGACGCCACCTCGGCCACGCGCTTGCCGGCGCGGGTCGAGCCGGTGAACGACACCATGTCGATGCCGGGGTGGGCGGAGATCGCCTCCCCCACGGCCTGGCCGGTGCCGGTGACCAGGTTGAACACGCCCGCGGGCAGGCCGGCGTCGTTCACGACCTCGGCCAGGATGAAGGCGTCGACCGGTGCGACCTCGCTGGGCTTGAGCACGACGGTGCAGCCGGCGCCGATGGCGTAGGCGACCTTGGCGGCGATCTGGTGCAGCGGGTAGTTCCAGGGCGTGATGGCGCCGACGACGCCGACAGGCTCCTTCACCACCAGGCTGTTGCCGACCTCGGACTCGTACTCGTAGCTCTCGGCGAGCGAGGCGGCGGTGTTGAACGAGTTGATGGGCAGGCCGGCCTGCACGATGCCGCTGAGCCACTTGGGCATGCCCGCCTCGCGGGTGATGACCGTGGCGATCTCGTCCATGCGGGCGGCGAGGCCCTCGCCGATGCGGGTGAGCGCCTTGGCGCGCTCCTCGGGGGTGGTGGTCGACCAGGCGGGGAACGCGGCCTGCGCCGCCTTGACGGCCTTGTCGACGTCGCCGGCGGTGCCCGACGGGATCGTGGCGATGACCTCGCCGTTGGTGGAGTCGAAGACCTCGAGGGTGTCCGACCCCTCGGACGGCACCCAGGCCCCGTCGATGTAGATCTTGTCGTAGGTCGTCACAAAGCTTCCCCTCGTGTCGGCGGCATCACCCGACGTTAGACCCCAACCTGACCGAGCGGTCAAGGGGTCGATCGGATCGGTCGTCCACCGCGTCCGCGGCGGGCGGCCAGTAGCGTCATGAACGTGACAGATCCGGAGACGACGCGCCCTCCCGCAGCGGATGCAGCCGACGACCGTGCCGACGCCACCGCCGACGGCGACGGTGCCGGTCTCGGGGACGCACCGGGGGACACCGCCGGTGGCGCCGCGGTGGACGCCGCCGACGTCGTCTCGGTGACGATCGCCGCGCCGCCCGAGGCCGTGTGGGACATGGTCGCCGACGTCACCCGGATGGGCGAGTGGAGCCCCGAGTGCTACTCGTGCCGGTGGATCGGCTCGCGGCGCGAGCCGGTGGTCGGCGCACGGTTCGTCGGGTTCAACCGGCGCGGCTGGGCGCGGTGGCTCACGACCAACCAGGTCGAGGAGGCCTCGCGCGGCCGGGCGTTCGTGTTCCGCACACGCGAGACGGGGGTGCGGTGGGGCTACGAGCTCGAGCCGATCGACGCCGACGGCGACGGCCCCGTGAGCACGCGGCTCACCGAGTCGCGCGACCTGTCGGACGCCCGCACCTGGCTGATCCGGCTGGCCGGGCCGTTCGTGGGCGGGATGGACGGCCACGCGGAGGAGCTGCGCGTCGGGATGCGCCAGACGCTCACCCGCATCAAGGCCGCCGCCGAGGACGTCTGAGGACGCCTCCGCCCGCAGACCCGTCGGCCTGAGCGCTCCCCTCCCTCAGGCCCCGGCGCCACCGCTGCGACGCAGCGCGGCGGCTGCGTAGAGCGCGACACCTGTCGCCATCGCCTCCTCGTCGAGGACCATGCGGTTGGAGTGGTTCGGCGCCACATCCACCGGCGACGCATCGGGAGGCCGTGTGCCGAGGAACGCCATGGCGCCGGGCACCTCCTCGAGGATGTACGAGAAGTCCTCGGCCCCCATGGCCGGCGCCGGGACCGCGACTGCGCGGTCGTCCCCCACCAGCCAGCGGGCGGTGGCGAGCACCTCGCCGGCCGCGGCGTCGTCGTTGACCGTGACCGGGTAGCCGTCGAGGACCTCGACCTCGGCCCTCATCTCGTGGGCGGCGGCCACGTGCTCGGCGATCCGGTGGATCGCGGCGCGGGCGTCCGCCCGCACCCGCGGCGACACGGTGCGGATGGTGCCGTCGAGGCTGACCGTCTCGGGGATGACGTTGTTGGTCGTGCCCGCCCGGATGCAGGCGATGGTCACGACCGCGGGGTCGAACACGTCGACCCGGCGGGTCACCCAGGTCTGGATGGCCTGCACGACCTCGCACGCCACCGGCACCGGGTCGTTGGCGTGGTGCGGCATCGAGGCGTGGCCGCCGCGGCCCCGCAGCGTGACGTGCAGCTCGTCGGCCGACGCCAGCAGCGGCCCGGGGCGGGTGGCGATCATGCCGCTCGGCACCGTCGGCGTCTGGTGGATCGCGAACGCCCACGACACGGGCTCGCCGCCGTCGGTGGCGTCGAGCGCGCCCTCCTGCAGGGCGATGGCCGCCCCGCCCTGGCCCTCCTCCCCCGGTTGGAACAGGAACCGCACCCGGCCCGTCAGCTCGTCCCGGCGTCCGGCCAGCAGCCGGGCGGCACCAGCCAGCATCGCGGTGTGGGCGTCGTGCCCGCAGGCGTGCATGACGCCGTCGATCTCGGAGGCGTAGTCGAGGCCCGTGTCCTCGGGCATCGGCAGGGCGTCCATGTCGCCCCGCAGCAGCACGGTCGGGCCGGGCCGCCCGCTGTCGAGGTCGGCGATGATCGAGCTCTGCCGCTCCCCGGTGCGGATCGTGAGCGGCAATCCGTCGAGCGCCTCGAGCACCCGGGCCTGGGTGAGCGGCAGGTCGAGGCCGAGCTCCGGGCGCCGGTGGAGGTCGCGCCGCAGCGCCACCAGGTCGTCGAGGAGGCTTCCGGCCGCGGCCAGGAGCCCGCCGGGATCGAGGGCGTCGGACGGGGCCGTGACAGACGTCATGTCCGGCAGTCTGCCCGGTCGTGCGGCACC
>DASUQS010000067.1:0-14150 GCA_036280455.1 Acidimicrobiales bacterium | reverse complement strand
CGCGCCGCCACCTCCTCGGCCAAGCGCCGGCACTCGGCCTCGGTCGACAGGTCGGCCGGCAGCGCCACGCACTCCCCCACCTCGCTCAGCTCGGCCGCGACCTGCTCGCAGACATCGGCCTTGCGCGACGAGATGTAGACCTTGGCGCCCGCCTCGACGAAGCCGCGGGCGATCATCAGGCCGATGCCACGGGAGCCCCCGGTGACGAGGGCGGTCTTGCCGGCGATGGAGAACAGATCCGTCATCCCCGCAGCTTGCCGCGGATCTTGACCCTGGGTCGAGTCGGCGTCAGGTCCGCCACGCCCGGCAGGTCACCACGTGTCGACGACCGGCCGCTTCTTGCCCGCACGGGGCTCCCGCGGCGGAGCGGCCGCCAGCATCGTCGTGATCCACCGGCGGCTGTCGGCCGGGTCGATCACGTCGTCGATCTCGAAGTGGCTGGCCGAGTTGAGCGCCTTGCCGTGCTCGTAGGCGGCGTCGACCATGCGCTGGAACGCCTCCTCCCGCTCGGCCGCGTCCTCGATGGCGGCGAGCTCCTTGCGGTAGCCGAGGCGCACCGCGCCCTCGAGCCCCATGCCCCCCACCTCCCCGGTGGGCCATGCCACGCAGAACAGCGGCGCCTTGAAGCTGCCGCCCGCCATCGCCTGCGCGCCGAGGCCATACCCCTTGCGCAGGATGATCGTGCCGAACGGCACCGTCAGGCTGGCGCCCGTGACGAACAGCCGGCTGGCGTGGCGGACGAGCGCGGTCTCCTCCGCCGGTGGGCCGACCATGATCCCGGGCGTGTCGCACAGGAACAGCAGAGGCACGTCGAACGCGTCGCACAGCTGCAGGAACCGGGCAGCCTTGTCGGCGCCGTCGGAGTCGATCGCCCCGGCCAGGTGGGCCGGGTTGTTGGCGACGATGCCGAGGGGCCGGCCCTCCACCATCACCAGCGCGGTGATCATCCCCGGAGCGAACCCGGCGCGCAGCTCCAGCACCGAGCCGGTGTCCGCCAGGGCGCCGATGACGGCCCGCACGTCGTAGACGCGGCGCCGGTTCTCGGGGATGAGATCGCGCAGCGTCGCCTGGTCGGCGCAGGTCCAGCCGCGGTCGGCGTCCCCGGTCGGCCCGGCGAAGTACGACAGGTACCGGCGGGCGACGGCGACCGCCTCGGCCTCGTCGGCGACCAGCACGTCGACGACGCCGTTGGCCACCTGCACATCGACCGGACCGATGTCCTCAGGGGCGAACACGCCGAGCCCCCCGCCCTCGATCATGGCGGGGCCGCCCATGCCGATGTTCGCGCCCCGCGTCGCGATGACGACGTCGCTGCTGCCCAGGATCGCGGCATTGCCGGCGAAGCAGCGCCCCGTCGTGATGCCGACCCGGGGCACCAGGCCGCTCAGGCGGCCCCACAGGTGGAACGCCTCGGTGTCGAGACCCGACACCCCCGGCGCATCGGTGTCGCCCGGGCGCCCGCCGCCGCCCTCGGCGAAGAACACGACGGGCAGCCGCTGGCGCTCGATGACGTCGATCAGGCGGTCCTTCTTGCGGTGGTTCTGGTAGCCCTGCGTGCCGGCCAGCACCGTGTAGTCGTAGGACAGCACGGCGGTGGGGCGGCCGTCGACGGTGCCCACTCCGGCCACCAGGCCGTCGGCGGGTGTGCGGGCGATCAGCTCGTCGACCGGGCGGCGGCGGCGCTGGGCGGCGATCGCCAGCGGGCCGTACTCGACGAACGAGCCGGGGTCGACCAGGTCGGCGACGTTCTCCCGGGCGGTGCGATGTCCCCGCTCGTGGCGCCGTGCCACCACCTCGGGCCGGGCGGCGTCGAGCCCGACGGCGTGACGCGCCACCACCTCGGCCAGGTCCTCCCGGTCGGAGGCGAGCGGATCGCCGGCCGGGGCGGGATCGGTGGCGGAGCCGGACTCGGCGGCGACGGGCCTGGCGGCGCCTGCGGGATCAGCGGTGGAGGAGCGCTCGGCTGTGGAAACGGCCGCTGCCGGTTCGGCGGCATCCGTGGACCCCGGGCCGGATGCGCCGGCGGACACGGTCGGGGCGGACACCACGACCAGAACGTCGCCCGCCTGCACGGCGTCACCGGCGGACACCCGTACATCGGTGACGGTCCCTGGCCCGGCGGCGTCGATGGCGTACTCCATCTTCATCGACTCGACGACCACCACCGTGGTGCCGGTGTCGACGGCGGCCCCGACGGCGCGCTCGACGCGTGCGATCGTGCCGGTGAGGGGAGAGACGATCTCGGCCATGGCGCCCATGTCTACCCCCCGCTCATTGCGGGCCGGGCCTCGTGGGGCCTCAGCCGTTGACCTCTCGCCGTACCGACGGCTCGCGGTCGTTCTCGAGGGGCGGTGCAGGCGCCGGGTCGAGCACGACGAGGTCGGCGCCGGGGGGATGGGGGCCGGCGACGTCGGCCGTCCACCGTCCGTCGGGCGTGAGCACGGCCAGGACCAGGGGACTCCCGGGGCTGTCCGCGTCCAGGTCACCGACGGCGACGGTCCGGACGCCGTGACCGGCGGCGATCGCCCAGTCGAGCCGGTCGTGGCTGACGCCGGCGCCGAACGGACGCGGTGCCCACATCGCGAGGTCCACGTCGTCCTCCGGCTCGCCGTCCAGCTCGTCCCCGGGCCGGCGATCGCTCGGCAGCACCCACACGCGCCGTCGGCCGAACCGGTTCACCGCGATGTCCAGCGCGGCGAAGTCGACCGCGTCGTCGCGCGACGCGATGACGGCTCCTCCGATGTCGGCGAGCCGCCCCTGCCGGGTCACGTCCCGGATCAGGCCGGTGTGCACGGCGAAGGGAAGGTCGTTGCGTCCCTCCAGGTCGCGCCGCCCCCGCGCCACCACCAGCGTGGGCACGCCGTGACCGGCCAGCTCGCCGGCGAGCCCCAACGCCCAACGGTGGTCGCTCACCACGAGCGCGCCGCGGGGGTCCGGCCGGGAGACGCCGAGCCACCGGGCGACCGGCAGGGCGCCGAGGCCGTACACCAGCGCCAGCACGAGCACGACGGCGAACACGGCCGGCAGCAGCACGTCGCTCGCCTCGCCGATCTGTTCGAGGCGGAGCGAGAACAGGGCGGCGGTCGCCGCGGCCACCACCCCCCGGGGTGCGAGGCAGGCCACGAACGCACGGTCGCGCAGGGCGAGCCGGGGTTGCCCGAACGTGCAGACCGCCACCGCCAGAGGACGGATGACGAGCACCAGCGCCGCCGCCAGCACCAGGACCTCCGGCAGGTGCTCGACCAGGGGCTCCGCCTCGACGCGGGCCGACAGCACGATGAAGAGCGACCCGATCACCAGGGCCACGATCGGCTCGCCGAAGACGCGCAGCTGCTCCGTCGGCACCACCCGCTGGTTGGCCAGCGCCAGGCCCATGGTCGTCGTGGCGAACAACCCCGCCTCCGGGCGCACGACCTCGGACACCACGTAGACCGCCACCACCAGCATGAGCGCGACGGCGACCTCGAGGTCGGCGGGCACGGCCATCCGGCGCAAGGCGCCCACCAGGACCGCGGCCCCGACGAGCCCGGCCGCGATCCCGGCCAGGGCGACGACCACGATGTCCCCCCAGATCTCCCCCGCCGTCAGCTCGGCGACGAAGAAGGCGTTCACGCAGAACAACCCGAGCGTGGCGCCGATCGGGTCGATGACGATCCCCTCCCAGCGGAGGATCGTGCCCGCGGGGTCGGTCGGCCGGGCCAGCCGCAGCAGCGGGCCGACGACGGTCGGCCCGGACACCACCAACACGGCGCCGAGCAGCAGCGACAGCCGCACCGGCTCGTCGAAGATCAGGTGCGCGGCCGCCGCGGTGAGCAACCACGTGGCGAGTGCCCCGATCGTGACGAGCCGCAGGACCGGGGCCCGGGCCGCACCGCGGAGGTCGGCGAACCGCAGCTCCATCCCCCCGTTGAACAGGAGCACACCGACGGCCAGCGAGACGACGGGAAACAGCGTGTCGCCGAACACCTCGTCGGGATCGAGCCACCCGAGGCCCGGCCCCACGGCGAGCCCACCGGCGAGCAGCAGGATGATCGACGGCACCTTCAGCCGCCGGGCGATCCACTGCAGGCCGACCCCGAGCACGACGACCAGGCCGATGCCCTGCACGATCTCGGTGCTCTCCACCATGCCCTCCTCCGAGAGCCCAGCGACGCAGAAGGTACCGCCGATCGCGCGGATGGTGGGACGTCTCTCGGCCCGGCGAGGCGGGTACGGCTCGCGCGAACGACGACACGGGAGCGAGCCCATGGCGCGATGCGAGGTCTGCGGGAACGACTACGACAAGGCGTTCGAGGTGGTGGCGGCCGGGAAGAGCCACACCTTCGACAGCTTCGAGTGCGCCATCCACCGGATGGCGCCGATCTGCGAGCACTGCGAGTGCAAGGTCATCGGCCACGGCGTCGAGGTCGACGGGCGCTTCTTCTGCTGCGCCCACTGCGCCAAGGAGAGCGCCGGGACCGACGAGGTCGTCGACCGCGTCGACACCGGCGCGCGCTGACCGGTCAGGAGGACGCGACGGCGGGGTCGCGCCCCATGAATCCGGCGAGCCGGTCGATCGCCGGTGCGTCGTCCGGCACCGGGACGATCTCCCCGAACGGCATCTCGCCGCCCCGGTACTGGGGTGGCAGCGTGCCCTCGGCCCGGCGCAGCACCTCCGCGGCCTCCTCGTCCGTGTAGGGCACCGGCTGGCCGGTGGCCACCGCCAGGTCCCAGCCGTGGGTGAGGTACTCCATCACGGTCATGTTGAACACCATCTCGGCCGGCTGGGGGTCGCCGCCCATGACCGACATCTCGCGGTCGAACCCGTGCTCGCGCCAGCCGGCCACCACGCGGTCGGCCGCCGCTCGGAACTCTGCCGCCGGGTCGTCGCCGGCGCGGGCGGCCGACGGGTCGCCCTCGTACGTCGTGCCCTCCGCGCTCGCCGCGAAGTACTGGATCCCACCGACGAAGTGGTCGAGGAGCGCCCGCACGTCGTAGTCGGGAAGGGGCGTCGGGGCGTCCATCTGGTCGGGAGCGACGCCGGCGACGACGTCACCCGTCTTGGTCAGGATGCCGGACAGCAGGTCGATCTCGCGCATGGGCCCAGCGTACGGACCTCGATCTCCGACCGTCTTGAAGGAATCCGACCGGGTCGACCTGGACCACCTGCTTGCGCGTGAAGACCTCGCCGAACTCCTCGAGAAGGGCCTGCCGGCGATCGTCGGCGGTGTACGCGTCGAACGCCCGCCGGTGCGGGAAGCGGATCACGTGCACCTCGACCGGCGCCGACGGGTCCTCCCCCGCCGACCGCAGGCCCCGGAACTGCAGCTCGGCGCCATGGTCGGCGAGCAGCGGCAGGACGCGGTCCTCGTAGGCCGATGCCCGCGCCGCGCTCCCCGGGTCGGCGTGGCCGATGAACACCAGCGTGAACGGCTCGTCGGGATCGTTCATCCCGCCAGCTTGCCGGTCACCGGTGGCGCGGCGTCACTGAATTGCGCCGGCGCGGCGCAGCGTCTCGACCGCGGCGCGGTCGTAGCCCAGCTCGGCCAGCACGTCGTCGGTGTGCTCACCCGGCTCCGGCGGCGGGCGGTCGACCGCGGCCGGCGTGCCGCTGAACCGGGGCGCCGGCGCCGGCTGGGCCACGCCGTCGGGCTCGACCACCGTGCCGCGTGCCTGCATGTGCGGGTCGCCGAAGGTCTCGTCCGTGGTGTTGACCGGCGCCACGCAGGCGTCCCGCCCGGCGAAGTGCGTCACCCACTCGTCGCGGGTCCGGGTGGCGAACACCGCACCGAACCGGGCCCGCATCGCCGGCCACCCGGCCCGGTCGTGCTGCTCGCCGAGCTCGGCCGGGTCGAGCCCGAGTCCCGCCACGAGGGCGGCGTAGAACTGCGGCTCCAGCGCACCCACCGCCACGTACCGGCCGTCGGCGCAGGCGTAGCAGTCGTAGAACGGCGCCCCCGAGTCGAGCAGGTTCGTGCCCCGCTCCTCCGTGAAGTAGCCGGTCCGCAGGGCCATGAAGAACGGCGCCATCAGCAGGGCGACACCGTCGACCATCGCCGCGTCGACGACCTGCCCCTCCCCCGTGCGCTGCGCCGACAGGACGGCCGACACCACGCCGAGTGCGAGCAACATCCCGCCGCCCCCGAAGTCGGCGACCAGGTTCAGGGGCGGCGTCGGCGGCTGACCGGCCCGGCCGATGTGGGCGAGCGCCCCGGCCACCGCGGCGTAGGTGATGTCGTGGCCGGCCTCGGCGGCGTACGGGCCGTCCTGGCCCCACCCGGTCATGAGGCCGTAGACCAGCCGCGGGTTGCGGGCGAGGCACGCATCGGGCCCGATCCCCAACCGCTCGGCGACGCCGGGCCGGAACCCCTCGATCAGGGCGTCCGCCGTGGCGGCGAGACGCAGCACGACCTCGGACCCGTCGGGGTGCTTGAGGTCGACGGCGACCGACCGGCGCCCCCGGCCGAGCACGTCGGCGCGGCCGAAGCCGCCCGATGCGGCCGACGGCCGGTCGACCCGCACGACCTCCGCGCCGAGGTCGGCCAGCACCATCCCGGCGAAGGGGGCGGGGCCGAGGCCGGCGATCTCGACGACGCGGACCCCGGCGAGCGGGCCGCTCACCGGCGCACCGTCACCGGGTGGCGCCCTCGGCGGCGAGGATGCCGCCCAGGGCCACGAGCTGACGGCTCGCGCCGCCGAGCGACAGCTCGAGCTGCTTGGCCAGCAGGAAGTACCGGTGCAGCGGGTAGTCGCGGTCGACGCCCGTGCCGCCGTGCAGGTGCGCGGCGGCGTGCACCACCCGCTGGCCCGCCAGCGAGGCGAAGTACTTGGCCACGGCCACCTCCCGGTCGGACGGGAACCCCGCCGACAGCCGCCACGCGGCCTGGAGCATCGTGAGCCGGATGCCCTGGGCGTCGACGTAGGCGTCGGCGGCCCGCTGGCCCACGGCCTGGAACGTGGCGATCGGCCGGCCGAACTGCTCGCGGCCGGTCGTGTACTCGCCGGTGATGCGCACGGCCTCGGCCGCCACGCCGGACATCACCGCACACGTGGCGACGGTGGCGTGCTCGACCAGCCAGCGCAGCGCGGTGCCCTCGGCGTCGACCGGGCCCAGCGCGGCCTCCGGCCCGAGGTGCACGGCATCGAGGGTGATCCGGGCCTCGGGTGTGCCGGTGGTGGTGTCCTGCCGCTCGCGGGTCACGCCGTCGGCTTCCGCGGGGACGAGGAACAGCCCGACGTCGCCGTCGCCGGTGCGCGCCGGCACGATCACCAGATCCGCGACGAGGCCGGCGGGCACGTTGGTGCGCGCACCGGACACGATCCAGCCGTCGCCATCCCGGCGGGCGGTGACGGAGGGGTGGAGCGGATCGCCGTGCGGCTCGACGAGGGCCGCGGTGAGGACAGTCGTCCCGGCGACCACCTCGGGCAGCAGCGTGGCGCGTTGCTGCTCGGTGCCCCACCGGCCGACGGGCAGCCCACCGAGGGCCAGCGCGGCGAGCGCCGGCACGGGTGCCGTGTGGCGGCCGACCTCCTCCAGCACGAGGGCAAGTTCCAGCACGCCGAGGCCCGCGCCGCCGTACTCCGCGGGGACGGCGATGCCGAGCAGTCCGGCATCGGCCATCGCGGCCCACAGGTCGCGGTCGAACCGCAGGTCGTCGCGCCGCTCCAGCTCGCGGATGGCGTCCGGCGTCGCCTTGTCGCCCAGCAGCTTGGCCGCCACGTCGATGGTGGCCTGCTGTTCGTCGCTCAGATCGAAGTCCATGCTCGTTCCCTTCAGCGCTTCGCCATGGGCATGCCCATGCCGAAGGCGGCGATCAGGTCGCGCTGCAGCTCGTTGGTGCCGCCCCCGAAGGTGAGGATCAGCAGGCTGCGGTACATCGACTCGAGCCGCGAGCCCAGCAGGGCGCCGGGGGCGTCCTCGGTGAGGTAGGACCGCTCCCCCAGCACCTCCATCAGCAGCCGGAACGACTCGAGGTAGTGCTCGGTGCCGAACACCTTGATCGTGCTGGCGTCGGCGACGTCGAGCGTGTCACGGGTGGCGTCCCAGGCGACCTTCCAGTTGGCGAGGCGCAGGAACTCGAACCCCGCGTACGCCTTCGCCAGGTTGATCTGCACCCACTCCTGGTCGACGACCCGGCGGCCGTCGGGCAGCGTGGTCTCGCGCGCCCAGTCGATCGTCTCGTGGAGCAGCTGCTCGGCCATCCCCGGGCTGCACAGGGTGACCCGCTCGTGGTTGAGCTGGTTGACGATGAGGTTCCAGCCCTCGTTCTCGCCCGCCACCAGGTTCTCGGCGGGGATGCGCACGTCGTCCCAGTACACGGAGCAGATGTCGTGGCTCGACAGCAGGTGCAGCGGCGTGCGCTCGATGCCGGGGCTGTCCATGGGGGCGATGAAGATCGAGATGCCCCGGTGGCGGCTGTCCTCGTCGCCGGTGCGGGCGGCAAGCCAGCAGTAGTCGGCGTCGCTCGCCAGGCTGGTCCACATCTTCTGACCGGTGATCACGTAGCTGTCGCCGTCGCGCACGGCCTTGGTGCGGAGCGAGGCCAGGTCGGTGCCGGCGCCGGGCTCGCTGTAGCCGATGCAGAAGTGGATCTCGCCGCGCAGGATGGCGGGCAGGAACCGCTGCTTCTGCTCGTCGCTGCCGAAGTTCATGAGCGTCGGCGCCACCGAGTTGATGGTGAGCATGGGGACCGGGGCGCCCGCCCGCATCGACTCGTTGAAGAAGATGAACTGGTCGATGGCGCTGCGTCCCTGGCCGCCGTACTCGGTGGGCCACCCGATGCCGAGCCAGCCGTCGGCGCCCATCTGCCGCACGACCCGGCGCATGACCGGTCCGACCCCCTCGGCGTGCCGCAGCTCGCGCACGGTGTCGGCGTCGAGCAGCTCGTCGTAGTAGGCGCGCAGCTCGGTGCGCAGCTGCTCCTCGGTGTCGGTGTACGCCAGGTGCACGGCCCCTCCAGCTCGTCGGCGCCCCAGTATGGCCTGAAACGAGAACGCGTTCTACCGGGGCCTCGGCCGGTCAGCAGGGCTGCGGACGAGACAGCCCCAGGGGGACGCACAGCGTCGTGGCTCGAGGCTGGTCCGAGCGGCCGACCTGCCACTCGGTCACACGCGAGTCGTGGGCCGGTGCGTCGATCTGCAGCGTCACCGTGTTCCCGGGCCGGAACGCCGGCGAGGCCACCCCCAGCTCCGCCAGCACGTCCACGGTGCCGGTCGGTACCGGGCCCGCCAGCGTGGACAGCGGGCAGCCGGCCCCCATGCAGCGCAGCGTCACGGTTGCACCCTCGGGCACGTCCGCCAGGGTCAGCGCGTCGAGCACGCGCTCGCCGCGGACCGCGGACCAGGTGGCCGCGGGCGTCGCCGGCATCGGTAGGCCCAGCTCGTGCAGGCCCCAGGACGGGTTGGCGTTCACGACCCGCCCGGGTTCGCAGGTGGCGGTGAAGGGGGCGAACTCGGTGGTCGGATGGTCGGCGGTGATCGTGTAGGTGCCGGCCGGCACCTCGATCCAGGCCACCCCGCCGTCCACGGACGACTCGGTGCGGGTGGGGTCGGGGATCACCTGCTCGTTGAAGTAGATGGGCGGGGCGAGTGCCGGCTCGGCGCTGGCCGTGGCCCCCGGCACCCCGTGGGCGCCGTAGCCGATGAACTCCTCGTAGCTGACGCCCCGCACGTTGCGGGTGCTGAACGTCGACACGATGGCGCACTGCTGCGGGTTGCCGTCGGCGCCGAGCTCCAGGCCGACGATGGCCACCAGCGCCTGGTAGATCGCCTCGCTGGGGGTCTGGAAGTTGACGTGCTCCAGGTCCTCGCCGGCGGGCGTGAACGTCTGGAGGTGGATCGCGTGGTAGCCGGCTGCCTCGATGTACGGCGTGACCGGCCGCCGGTCGGGCACCTCGAGGTCGTAGGTGCCGTCGGCCGCCACCACGGTCTGCAGGTCGGGGTCCTCGGCCACCCGGATGGTGGCGCCGGCCAGCAGCGTGTGCACCCGCCCGAACTCGTAGGCGGTGCCCCGCAGGTGCACCGTGCGGGGGCCACCGCCACCGCCGCCACCGTTCCCTCCGCCGGGTCCGGGCCCGTGGGCCGGTCCGCAGGCGGCCAGCAGCAGCACCAGCGCGCCCGCGCATGCACGGACGAATCCAGAGTGGCGGTGCATCGATCTCCCCCCGTCAGGCCGCGATGGCCGTTCCCGTCGTCGGCACCTTAGGTGGCTGGCGACCCTGCGCCAGCGTCCCGGACGTCACGAACCGGCGCGAGCCAGCGCCCGGGCGAAGCGTTGGTACAACGCGATGACCTCCGGCAGCGGACGGCCGATCTCGTCGAACGGCTCGACCAGCGTGGTGGCCAGCGTGATGATCGCCCGGGCCGCCTCGCGGGGCTCGTCCACCGCGAAGTCACCGGCGTCCACCCCCGCCACCACCACGCTCTCCACCACGTCGAGCAGTCGGGCCCGCTTGGCCGCCACCGTCCGGTAGCGGACCGGCGGCAGGCGGTCGTACTCGCGCCACGCGACGTTCGCGGCCAGGCGGGCGAACTCGTCGTGCAGCACCGAGGCGATGAGCGTGGCCACCACCTCGTCCAGGCGCCGGACCGCGGTGGGGTCGACCAGCTCGTCGAGCCGGCGCTCCACCCGGGCCAGCACCACGTCGTAGGACTCGTCGAGGAACTCGTGCAGCAGGTCGAGCTTGGACGGGAAGTGGTAGTAGAGCGCGGCCACGCTGACCCCGGCCCGGGCTGCCATGTCGCGAATCGAGGCGCCCTCGTAGCCGTCCTCGCCCATGACCTCGACCGCGGCCCGCAGGATCGCCACCTTGCCGGGGCGGATGCGCCGGGTGGGGACGTCGGCGGCGCTCATCGGCCACGACTGTACCGGGCAGCGCGAGCCACTGAACGAACGCTAAGTTACGGGTACCTCCTCGCGACCGGAGAGCCAGCGCTGTGGACTTCGACATCCCCCCGGACCTCGCCGCCTACCTCGACGAGCTCGACGACTTCATCGAGGCCGAGATCCGCCCGCTCGAAGAGGCGGACGACAACATCCGCTTCTTCGACCACCGGCGCGAGGACGCCCGCACCGACTGGGAGCGCGGCGGGCTGCCCAACGAGGAGTGGGAGGCGCTCCTGGGCGAGGCCCGGCGCCGGGCCGACGCCGCCGGCCACTACCGCTACCCGTTCCCGGCGGAGCACGGCGGCCGCGACGGCACCAACCTCGGCATGGCCGTCATCCGCGAGCACCTCGCCCGCAAGGGCCTCGGGCTGCACTGCGACCTGCAGAACGAGCACGCCATCGTCGGCAACAACGTCGGGCTGCTGCTCATGCTCGCCCACGGCAGCGACGAGCAGCGCGCCGAGTGGGTCGACGACCTGGCCGCGGGCAGGCGGGGCTTCGCCTTCGGCATCACCGAGCCCGCGCACGGCTCCGACGCCACCCACATGGAGACCGTCGCCGTGCGCGACGGCAACGACTGGGTGATCAACGGCGAGAAGACCTGGAACACGGGCATCCACCGGGCGGGCCACGACGTGATCTTCGCCCGCACGTCCGGCCAGGCGGGCGACGGCCACGGGATCACCGCCTTCCTGGTGCCGACCGACAGCCCGGGTTTCGAGATCCTCGAGTTCCTGTGGACCTTCAACATGCCGACCGACCATGCCCACATCCGGCTCACCGACGTGCGGGTGCCGCACTCGGCGATCTTCGGGGGCGAGGGCCGGGGACTCGGCGTCGTGCAGCACTTCTTCAACGAGAACCGCATCCGCCAGGCCGCCTCCAGCCTGGGCGCCGCCGCCTACTGCCTCGACCGGGCCATCGAGTACGCCAAGGTGCGGGCGCCGTTCGGCAAGCCGCTCGCCACCAACCAGGGCGTCCAGTTCCCCATCGTCGAGCTGGTGACGCAGTGCGAGATGCTGCGGGCCCTCATCCACAAGACCGCCTGGCAGATGGACACGCAGGGTGCCTTCTCGGTATCCGACAAGGTGTCGATGTGCAACTACTGGGCCAACCGGCTGTGCTGTGAGGCGGCCGACCGGGCCATGCAGGTCTTCGGCGGCCTCGGCTACTCGCGCCACGAGCCGTTCGAGCACATCTACCGCCATCACCGGCGCTACCGGATCACCGAGGGGGCCGAGGAGATCCAGATGCGCCGTGTCGCCGGCTACCTGTTCGGTTTCATGTCCCAGCAGGCCCCCAAGGGAGTGGCAACGACCGATGGCTGACACGGCCGAGCCCACCACCTGGACGGCGAGCCCGTTCGTCACCGAGATCGCGCCGATCACCGAATCGGACGACGAGATCCGCGCCCACCTCGCCGACGCGGAGCTGCAACCCCTGCTGCCCGCGCTCGCCTACTCGACGGGCGACATGAGCCTGCTGCGCGAGGACCTGCTGCCCGATCCGCTGATGCTCTCGCTCCCCGGCGGCGGGTTCACCGAGGAGCAGGCCGCCACCATCCGCGACCTGGCGTTCGACGTGCTCGTCCGCTTCCGCGACGGGGGCTGCGTCCCCGCGCCGGTGCCGTCCGACGAGGACGTCCTGCGGATCATGGAGTTCGCCGTCGGCGGCGCGGAGATGGCCGACTACCTGCCGCTCCTCGAGGAGGAGCTCGCCCACCGGGGCGAGGACCGCCGGGCACCGACGTGGCACAAGGCCGACGTGGCGCCCGACGTCGACTTCCGGGTACTGATCATCGGCGCCGGGATGTCCGGCCTGCTCGCCGGGCACCGCCTCCAGCAGGCGGGCGTCGAGTTCGAGATCGTCGACAAGAACGACGACGTCGGCGGCACCTGGTACGAGAACGGCTATCCGGGGTGCCGGGTGGACAACCCCAACCACAACTTCAGCTACTCGTTCGCCCAGCGCCACGACTGGCCCTACCACTACTCGACGCAGCCGGTGCTGCACCGCTACTTCAGCGACTGCGCCGACGTGTTCGGGCTGCGCGACCGCATCCGCTTCCGCACCGAGGTCGTCTCGGCCACCTGGTCCGAGGACGACCAGACCTGGTCGGTGGTGGTGCGCACCGCCGACGGCTCCACCGAGACGCTGGTCGCCGACGCGGTCGTCAGCGCCGTCGGGCAGCTCAACCGGCCGCACTACCCGGAGATCCCCGGTCTCGGGACGTTCGAGGGGCCGGCGTTCCATTCGGCCCGCTGGCGCGACGACGTCGACCTTGCCGGCAAGCGCGTCGCCGTCATCGGCACCGGCGCGAGCGCGATGCAGCTGATCCCCGAGATCGCCCCCGAGGTCGGCGAGCTGCTGGTGTTCCAGCGCACGCCGGCCTGGATGGTGCCCACCCCCGAGTACCACGAGCGGGTGCCCGAGGGCCTCACCTGGCTCTACAACCACGTCCCTGCGTACAGCGAGTTCAACAGGTTCTGCATCTTCTGGAAGATGGGCGACGGCACGCTCGCCAACGTCACGGTCGACCCGGCGTGGGAGGTGCCCGGCTCGGTCGGCCCCATGAACGCCATGGTGCAGATGCTGTTCACCGAGTACCTCAAGGCCGAGTTCGCCGACAGGCCCGACCTGCTCGAGGTGGCCATCCCCGCCTATCCCCCCGGCGCCAAGCGGATGATCCGCGACAACGGCGTGTGGGCCGCAGCCCTCAAGCGCGACAACGTGCGGCTGCTGACCGGTGGCATCAGCGAGATCACCCCGACCGGGATCGTCGGGGCGGACGGCGTGGCGCACGACGTCGACGTCATCATCTACGGCACCGGGTTCACCGCGTCGAAGTTCCTGACGCCGATGACGGTGACCGGGCGCGACGGCGTCGACCTGCACGAGCACTGGGACGGCGAGGCCCGGGCCTACCTCGGCGTGACGGTCCCTGGGTTCCCCAACCTTTTCTGCCTGTACGGCCCCAACACCAACATCGTGATCAACGGCAGCATCATCTACTTCTCGGAGTGCGGGGTGCGGTACATCCTCGGGCTGCTCGAGATGGCGCTGGCCAACGGTCGGCGGGCGGTCGACGTCCGCAAGGACGTCCACGACACGTTCAACGAGGCGGTCGACGCCGAGAACGCCCGCATGGCGTGGGGCGTCTCCGACGTCAACAGCTGGTACAAGAACGCGAGCGGTCGCGTCAGCCAGAACTGGCCGTTCACGCTGCTCGAGTACTGGCAGCGCACCCGGCGACCCGACCCCGACGAGTACGAGCTCAGCGGCTGAA
>DASUQS010000066.1:0-7144 GCA_036280455.1 Acidimicrobiales bacterium | reverse complement strand
CGACCACCCAGTACCCCGACCTCGTCCACTGCGAGGTCGACGGCGGGAGCGCCTTCGACGCCGTCGGTGACGAGGCGTGGATCGCCGACACCTACATCCCGACCGTGGCCAAGCGGGGTGCCGCCATCATCGAGGCCCGGGGCGCCAGCTCGGCCGCCAGCGCGGCCAGCTCGGCCATCGACCACGTGCGCGACTGGGTGAAGGGCACGCCCGAGGGCGACTGGGTGTCGATGGCCGTGCCCTCCGACGGCAGCTATGGCGTGCCCGAGGGCCTGGTGTCCGGCTTCCCGTGCACCTGCTCGGGTGGCGACTACCAGATCGTGCAGGGCCTCGACCTGGACGAGTTCAGCCAGGCCCGCCTCGACGCCTCGGTCGCCGAGCTGGCCGCCGAGCGCGACGCGGTGCGCGAGCTCGGCCTCATCTGACCGCCCGCCCGCGCACGTCACCGCGCGGCTGCTCGGGATCGAGTCGTCGACTACGGTGACCGGCCGCGGCGCTCCTGGGGGTGTGCTGTCGCGTCCCCGGTCGGCCGATCGCCGCAAAGGGGGACTGCTGTGCCGTGAAGCGGGCGAGGGGAGAGCTGTGGCTGGCGCTCGAGCTCGTCGCCCTGACGAGCTTCGCCTTCGGCCGACCGATCCTGGCCACCTTCGGCGATACGCCGGCACTGTTCGTGGGGCGAGCCGCGTCCCGCCTCGACATCGCCGGGTTCGCGTTCGCGGTCATGGTGGTGCCGGCGGTCGCAGCCGTGACGGTCGGGTTGGCGAGCGCGGCGCTGGGCGGTCGGGTGCGCCACGCCACGCACCTCGGCCTCGTTGCCCTGTGCGCCGGCCTGGGCGTCTGGCGTGCCGTGCACGACCCGACGGGCGGGCGCACGTGGGAGGTACGGGCCCTGGCGATCGGGGCTGCCGGGGGCCTGGTGGTCGGCGTCCTGCGATGGTTCGGCCGCACCAGAGACGTCGCGGCCGGCTTCCTGCGGTGGGCGAGCGTCGGCGCGGTGGTCTTCCTCGTCCAGTTCCTGTTGCTGTCGCCGGCGGGTGGTCACCTGCTGGAACCAGCGGTCGCTGTCGACCACGATGCGACCGCGGCCGCCACGGCCGGTCTCGGTGACGACGCGCCGCCCGTCGTGGTCCTCGTGCTCGACGAACTGCCCACCGCGTCGCTGCTCGACGGCGACGGCGCCATCGACGCAGAGCTGTTCCCGAACCTGGCGGCGCTCGCCGGCGACGCCACCTGGTACCGCAACCACACGACCGTGGCGGGCGAGACCGTCGCGGCATTGCCCGCCCTCACGACCGGGCGGTATCCCTCGGCGAACCTGTTGTCCGAGAGGCCCGACCCGAACAACATCTTCACCTTGCTCGGCGAGCGCTACGACGTCACGGCCCGCGAGGCCGTGACGCGACTGTGCCCGGCCGACCTGTGCGAGCGCAGCGCCCCTTCCGCGTTCTGGCCGCTGCTCGGTGATGCGGCGGGATTCTGGCAGCGGGGCGCGACGCTCGAGACCGCGGCCGCCCTCACGCCCACCCTGCCGGGCGCCACGGGCCCCCGGCGGTACCGGAACGCCGCCCGGGCGATCGACCGACTCGACGTCACCGGCGGTGAGCGTCCGAGCTTCACCTTCCTGCACCTGCTGCTCCCACACAGCCCCTGGCGATACACCGACGAGGGCGACCTCTACGCGAGGCCGCCCTCGGTGCCGGGTGCATTCGGGAACGGGTGGGCGGGCGCGGGCATGGGCGTCGGCCGGCAGCGTCACGTCCTGCAGGCGCAGGCGGCGGACAACCTGGTGGGAGAGGCCATCGCCAAGCTGCGGGACGGGGGCGTCTACGACGATGCACTGGTGGTCGTGACCGCCGACCACGGAGTCTCGTTCATGCCGTTCGCCCCGGCCCGCGGGATGGTCCGTGGCAACGAGCACGAGATCATGTGGTCTCCGCTGCTGGTGAAGCCGCCGGGCCAGACCGAGGGCGTCGTCGACGACAGCAACGTGCTGTCCATCGACCTCGTGCCGACCATCGCCGACGAGCTCGGGATCGATCTGCCGTGGGAGGTCGACGGCATCCCCGCTCACGCAGCCGCGGACGAGCGCCCGGCCCACGTCAAGCCCTACGTGTCGAGCTACACCGACGGCGGAGAACCGGTGATGTCCACGTCCGGCGACAGTCCGTACGTCGAGATCCGCACGGCAGCGATGTTCCGGCGCGTGCTGGCCAGCGATCCCGTGGCGGGCTCCGGGCCGGCGGCCGCGTGGCGGCTCACCGACTACGGCGCCGCCATCGGCCAGCCGGTCGCCGACCTCACCCCCGGCGACAGGCAGGACGGCACCGTGACGGTCACGTGGCCCCGCGGCTTCGACGACGTCGACACCGCCGAGCCGCTGCCGCTCGAGCTGGTGGCGGGCACCGACCTACCGGCGGAGACCGTGGTGGCGTTCGCACTGGACGGCACGGTCGCCGCCATGGGCGAGGTGCAGGACCACCCGGAGGGCGGCGGCCTCCTCGTGCAGGGCATGCTCGTGCCCTGGGCGTTCCACGACGGCGACCACGAGCTCGAGGCGTTCGTCGTCACGGGCGACGCGGGCGACCCGGTGCTCTCCCCGGTGGACGTCGCCTGGTGATCGGTCGAGCGGGAGCTACTTGAGGAACTTGCTGGTCGTGTTGTCGGCCAGCACCTTGCCGCCGGTCTGGCAGGTGGGGCAGTAGTTGACCGTGTAGCTGCGGTACTCGACGGCGCGGACGGTGTCGCCGCAGACGGGGCACGCCTCGCCGGTGCGGTGGTGGACGGCGCCGGGGCGGTCCTTGGACGATGACATGTCCGAGCGCGTGCGCTCGTAGGCCAGCGACTCCTCGATGCACTCGCGCATCGCGACGTGCAGGCGGTCGACCGCCTCGTCGTCGAGCTTGCCGGTGTTGGCGAACGGCGAGATGCGGGCCCGGTGGCAGATCTCGTTGGCCAGGCGCCGTCCCAACCCCGCCAGGATGTGCTGGTCGCGCAGCCATCCGTGCAGCCGCATCGGATGCTCGGCGAGCAGGCGGCCGAGCGCCTCACGGTCGAGGGCGTCGGCCTCGGGGCCGAGGTGGTCGAGCGGCTCCTGGGCGTCGATGTCGCCCTCGACGACCCACACGCCGGCCTTGCGCTCGGTGCCCGCCTCCGTCAGCAGCAGCGCCCGGCCGTCGGCGAACACCCACCGAGCCTGGCCCCCGCGGGGCTTGGCCGCCTGCTTCTCGTCCGGCTTGAGCCGCCCGCCCTGCATCAGGTGCACGACGAACGTCACCGGTTCGAACTGCAGCAGCATGTGCTTGCCGCGCCGGGCGACGGCGAGGAGGGGTTGCCCGGCCGCGGCCTCGGGCGCGGGCACCGCCGTCTTCAGCGCGGTGAACGCGAGGGGGCGGAACTTGTCGAGGACGGCGCCGGCGAACTCCTCGGTCAGCCGCTCGGCGTGGGCCTGGACCTCGGGCATCTCGGGCACTGGGTTCCTCCGTCTCGGATGGGCCTCGCTCCGGAACGACTCCCGCTGGCCGGGCCGTCCCGGAGATGTCGACGATGTCGGGCTAGTCGGACTCGTAGGTGGTCAGGGCGCGCACGGGGGCCAGCACGTCGTCGACGGCGGCGAGGGCGCGCTGGTGGGTGAGCAGCAGGGACAGGTCGCCGCCGAGGCGCAGCCGGCCCTCGACGAACGCCCGCTGCGCGGCGAGCGTGCCGGCGGCGACGGCGGCTGCCGTCTCCCACCGGGTGGTGATGCGCAGGTCCGCCTGGTCGGCGGGGCCCGGGTCGAGCGCCATGCGGCCGTCGGTGATGGCGATGTGCCAGGTCACCGACCCGTCGGGGGTGTCTTCGACCGTCTGCTCGACGGTGAGCTTCACGCCGGCGAGCGCGGGGCGGTCGGTGTCGTCTGCGGCCAGGGCGCGCCGGGCCGCCTCCATCCACTCCGAGCTCAGGTAGCGCACGCGGGGCAAGCTACCGCGTGCGAGCCCGAGCGCTACGGGACGATGACGGCGCGCCCCTTCACGTCGCCGGCGGCCAGCTTCTCGTACGCGGTCGGCGCCTGGTCGAGCGTGAACCGCTCGACGTGGGACCGCACGAGGCCCCGGCGGGCGAGGTCGAGAACCTCGCTGAGCTCGGGCAGGGTGCCCCAGTAGGTGGTGGCCAGCGAGACCTCGTAGGGCACGGAGAAGAAGCCGAAGCCGAAGGTCCCGCCGCCGATGCCGACGATCGTGGCGTGCCCGAGCGACCGCGTGACCTGCGTGGCGAGCGCCATCGTCGCGTCGACCCCCACGAAGTCGAGGGCGAGGTCGGCGCCCTTGCCGCCGGTGAGGTCGCGGATCGCGTCGGCGGCAGACGCGTCGGAGGGCACGGCGTGGTCGGCCCCGACCGAGGTCGCCAGGTCGCGCGCCTCGGGCTTGAGGTCGACGGCCACCACCTGGGCGGGGCAGCTCGCCTTCAGGATCTGGATGGCGAGGTGGCCCAGCCCGCCTGCGCCGATCACGACCGCGGTGGATCCGCCGACGAGCAGGTGCAGCGAGCGCTTGATGGCGTGGTAGGGGGTGAGCCCGGCGTCGGTGAGAGGCGCCGCCTCCACCGGGTCGAGGTCGCCGAGCGGCACCAGCCACCGGGCCTGCGGCACGAGCATGTACGGCGACATCCCGCCGTCGAAGCCGAGGCCGCCGCCCGAGCCGCCCAGCTCGGCGGCCCGCTCGCAGTAGTTCTCCGCCCCCTGGTGGCAGCGCCGGCACCGCCCGCATCCCCACGGCCCGTAGACGGCGACGGGCTCGCCCACCTCCAGGTGCTCGACGCCGGCGCCCACCGCTTCGACCGTGCCGGTGTTCTCGTGCCCGAGGGTGAAGGGCAGCTCGTACGGCAGGAGGCCGGGCTCGAAGTCGTGGATGAGGTGCAGGTCGGAGTGGCAGGCACCCGCGGCGGCGACGCGCACCACCACCTGGCCGGCACCGGGCTCCGGGTCGGGGACCTCGCGCACCTCGGGCGGGGACTTCCACGCGGTCAGCTGGAGTGCCTGCATCGCTGCCCCCTCGGGGGATCTGACCGGCCCGGCCGGGTGGCGGGAGTGCCACAGACCGCGGCGGTGGTTGCCCGCACTCTCGCGCTGTTCGCCGGCGCGTGCCATGCTCGGCGCGTGAGCGCCGGAACCGCCAGCCCCCCGCACGGCCTGTCCGCCGCCGACGAGCGGTCCCACCCGCCCGGTGCCGAGGAGTGGTGGAACGAGTCGTGGTACTTCGACTTCGCCACCACCGACGGGTCCCTCGGCGGCTACGTGCGCCTCGGCCTGTACCCCAACCGCGGCGAGGTCTGGTACTGGGCCTGTCTGGTGGGGGAGGGGCGCCCGCTCGTGATCGTCGTCGACCACGGCGTGGCCCCGCCCCGGCCCGGCTCGCTCGAGGTGCGGGCCGAGGGCCTGTGGGCCGACCACACGGTCGAGGCCCCGTTCGATCACATGACGCTCGGCTGCGAGGCGTTCGGCCTGGCGATGGACGACCCGGCCGAGATGTACGCCGGGAGCGGGGCGCGAGGCGACCGCGTGCCCTTCGGCCTCGACCTCGAGTGGGACACCGACGGCGCGGCCTACGCCTACCCGCCCGGCACGACGCGCTACGAGGTGCCGTGCCGGGTCCACGGCGAGGTGCTGGTCGGCGACGAGGTGGTCGCGCTCGACGCCATCGGCCAGCGCGACCACTCGTGGGGCGTGCGCGACTGGTGGTCGCTCGGCTGGACGTGGACGGCCGGGTGGCTGGAGGACGGCACGCGCTTCCACGGCACGTCGGTGCGGCTCGGCGACGACCCGGTGCCCTACCACCCGGGGTACGTGCAGCCGCCCGGTGGGCCGCTCACCGGCGTGGATCACACGGCGTCGCGGCCGATGCCGGGCGCGCACGGGATGCCGACCGCGGACGTGGTGGAGGTCGGCGACCTGCGCCTCGCGGTCGAGCCGGTCGCCTTCGCTCCCGTGCTGCTGGAGGACGGCGCAGGTCGTGTGTCGCGCTTCCCCCGGGCGCTGTGCCGCTTCCGCGAGGTGGACCGCGGCCGGACCGGGGTGGGCTGGACGGAGTGGAACCAGCCCGCGGCCGATCCGGGGTGAGCCCCGCCGCGGGGCTATCCTCGCGGCTTCGCCTCGTGCACCAGCAGGACAAGGGGACGGCTGGCACATGCTCTCAGACATGACCGACTGGGTCATCGACGTCATCGACGCGCTCGGCTATCTGGGAGTGGCGCTGCTCGTCGCCCTCGAGAACGTCTTCCCGCCGATCCCGTCCGAGATCGTCCTGCCGTTCGCCGGCGTGGTGTCCCGGCGGGGTGGGGCGACGCTGCCCGGCATGATCGTGGCCGCGACGATCGGGTCGGTCGTCGGTGCGCTGGTGCTCTACGGCCTGGCCGCGTGGATCGGTCCCGAGCGGCTCCACGGCTTCATCGTCAGGTACGGCAAGTGGTTCCGCATCACGAACGAGGACATCGAGCGCGCCGAGCGCTGGTTCGACCGGCGGGCGATCGTGGCCGTGCTGATCGGCCGGTGCGTGCCGCTGATCCGCTCGCTGGTGTCGATCCCGGCCGGCTTCCGGCGCATGCCGCTCGGCCTGTTCCTCGTCTACACGGTGATCGGCAGCCTGGTGTGGAACACCGGCCTGATCACGGCCGGCTACATCCTCGGGGAAGAGGACCGCTGGAAGACCATCGAGGACGTGATGGGATACGTCCAGTACGTGGTCGTGGCGGTCATCCTCGGCGCCATCCTGTGGTTCCTGTGGTCGCGGTTCGTCTCGCCGAGCGGGCGAGAGCAGGCGAGGCAGCGACTCGCGGCTGCTGAAGCCGATGCCGCCCTCCCCGCGGAGACCGAGCGCACAGACATCCAGAGCTGACCACCACCGGGCCCACCGGAACCCACGGCCGGCGGTGCCGTGGGACCCTTTCGCCATGTCATCCGTCATGCCGCGAAGGTGGTTTGCCCAGCGTGCGGGTGCCCGGCGAGCCACAAGCTCGAGGGGTGCCATTGCAATCTGTCCGCCGGGACGACAGAATGCCTCGCAACCCCTCCGGAAATGCGTGGCGGCAGCGTCGGCGGGGTCAGGACAGGAGCCCTCACGTCGTGAGGGCGCCACAAGGTGGGCGGTTACTCGAAATGTATTCATGGCGGGCA
>DASUQS010000065.1:0-8951 GCA_036280455.1 Acidimicrobiales bacterium | reverse complement strand
CCTGTGGGATGACGACGTGGGGCGCGCGGCCCGGTGGGTCGGGGAGGCGTGGCGCGGCGCGCTCGCGGACCTCGGTGTCGCGCCCGTCGAGGTGCACACCGGCGCCCTGGCATGCGGCCCGCTCGGTCGCCTGGTCTGCTTCGGGACGGTCGGCGCCGGTGAGGTGACGTTGCCGGACCGGCGCAAGGTGGTGGGCATCAGCCAGCGCCGCACGCGGTCCGCCGCGCGCTTCCAGTGCGCGGCGTACACGCAGTGGGACCCGGGGCCCCTCGCATCCCTGCTGCGGCTCGACACCGACGGGGCCCGCGCGATCGAGGACGCCGCGGTCGGCGTCGGCCGGTCACCGGCCGACGTGGTCGACGCGCTCCTGCGCAACCTGCCTCACTGACAGCGACGGTCGGCGGCCCTTCGACGTCGCTCCGTGGCAGGTCGTGGCGGGCGCGGGACGCCGGCACGCCGTGTCCTACCCCGGCGGCTCGCCCGTCATCCGCGCGCACCGGCCAGTCTTCGCGAGGCTCCGACCTGGGCAAATGTGCGCAAGTGCCTTGTAGGAGGGGAGAAGGTGGGGTACTTTCCCACGAAGTGGAGAGCAGTGGCACGCCCGCAAGCACCCCCGTAGGTGCCGACCTGACCGCCGGTGGCGCGGTCACGACGGCGGCGCGCCCGGCCGGCCCCCGGTTCTTCACCGGCTCCTTCGAGCACTCGGTCGACGACAAGAGCCGCCTGGTGCTCCCGGCGCCGTTCCGGCCACGCCTCGCGGCTGGCGCCTACCTCGGCCCCCTCGACGGCTACCTCGGCCTGTGGCCCGACGACCAGATCGACGCGGTCTTCGCCAAGTGGGACGACGGCGTCGCCCTCGGCATCGTCTCCGAGGAGGCCGCGGAGGCGTTCGTCGCCTCCACGTTCCCGGTGCAGCCCGACGCGCAGGGCCGCATCGTCGTGCACAAGAACCTGCGGTCCTTCGCGTCGCTCGGCGGTCCCGTGATGGTCGTCGGCGCCCGCCAGCGCCTGGCGGTCTGGGCGCGCGACCGCTGGGACACCCGCATGGACACCATCCCGGACGGCCCCGACGCGGCCCTCCGCCAGGCGGCGAGGGATCTGAAGCTGTGATCCCCGCTGCGCTCACCCGGTCAGCCCACCACCACACAGGTGCGGTCCCGCTCGCCCGCAGGCCTTCGGCCGGCGCGGCGGGAGGCCCCTTTCCGGTGCCACGCGGCACCGGCTCCGCTTGCTTCACGCCGAGCCCGTCCCGGGGAGACATCCCGGCGGGCGCCCTCCGGTCGGAGGTCGACGGGTGAGCGGGCCCACACCTGACTTCGTGCACCGCCCGGTGCTGGTCGACGTGGTGGTCGAGCTCTTCGCGCCCGTGCCCCCCGGGGTCGTCGTCGACGCCACCCTCGGCGGGGGCGGCCACGCCGAGGCGCTGCTCGACGCACACCCGCACCTGTCGATCCTCGGCCTCGACCGCGACCCCGCGGCCATCGCCGCGGCCGGCGCCCGGTTGGCGCGCTTCGGCGACCGGGTGATCGTGCGGCGCACCCGTTTCGACAAGATCGCCAGCGTGGTGTCCGAGGTGCTCCCCGGCCTCGGCCACGACGGCGCCAGCGGCGCGCTCTTCGACCTCGGCGTCAGCTCGCCCCAGTTCGACCGTCCCGAGCGCGGGTTCAGCTACCGCGGCGACGGCCCGCTCGACATGCGGATGGACCCGACCCAGCCGCTCAGCGCCGCCGTGCTGGTCAACGAGACCGACGTGGCCTCGCTGGCCCGCCTGCTGCGCGACAACAGCGACGAGCGGTTCGCCGGGCGCATCGCCCGCGCCATCGTCGCCAACCGCCCGATCGCCACGACCGGCCAGCTGGCCGACATCGTGCGCGACGCCGTGCCCGCCGCCGCCCGCCGCCGCGGTGGTCACCCCGCCAAGCGCACGTTCCAGGCGATCCGCATCGCCGTGAACGACGAGCTGGCGATCCTGCCCGGCACGCTCGACGACGCGATCGACGTCCTCGTGCCGGGCGGCCGGTGCGTCGCCATCGCCTACCACTCGGGCGAGGACCGCATCGTCAAGGACCGCTTCCGCCACGCCGAGACCGGGGGCTGGACCGGCCCCTCGCACCTGCCCACGCCGGGGCATGTGCGGCCCACGGTCCGACTGCTCCGCCGCAGCGCTCGCCGTCCGTCGGACGACGAGATCACCGAGAACCCCCGCGCGGAGGCAGCCCGCCTCCGTGCCGTCGAGAAGCTCGATCTGCAGGAGGTGGCCTGATGGCCACAGCACGCGTCCTTCATCTCCCCCTTCACCAGCCTCGCGAGGACACGGCGGAGCGCGCCCCGCTGCGCCTGGTGCGCGGTGCCCGCAACGGCCTCGGGCTCAGCCCGCGCGCCGGGGTGATCCTCACCGTCCTCGCGTTCGTCGCCCTGTTCGCGGTCGCCGTCTGCCATGCGCTGCTCATCGAGCGCCAGGCGTCGATCGACGAGCTGGACGCCCGCGTGGCCGAGGAGCAGGCCCGCTACGAGGAGCTCAGCCGCGAGGTCGCCGAGCTCGAGGCGCCGGCCCGCATCCGCACCGAGGCGACCGACCGCCTCGGCATGGTGCCCGCGGGCGAGGTCGTGTGGCTGACCCCGGAGGAGCCGGCCCCGCCGAGCGACGCCACCGACGAGGCGGCGGAGGACTCACCCGACACCAGCGCGGCACGCGTCAAGCCGTACCTCGAGGCCACGCCATGACCTCACGGAGCGGGTCCGGGCGCACGTCCTCTGGCGGAGACGGCGCACGGCCCACCGGATCACGGCGCTCCCCGGCCCGGTCCACCACCCGCTCCGCCCGCACGCCGTCCACGCGGACGTCGTCCAGCAAGGCATCCGGCACCTCGTCGGCCCGGTCGTCGTCGTCCCGGTCGTCATCGACGTCCCGGCGCGCCCCGGCGGCGAAGCGTTCGTCGGCCCGCACCGCGTCCGCGCGATCGTCCTCGGCCAAGGGCCGGTCCGGCTCCTCGAGCCGATCGGCCGGGTCGTCGTCCACGAAGGCCAGTCGGTCGGCACGACGCGCCGTCGGCACCGGTCCCGCGAGCCGCCGCGACCGCGCCGCGCCCCGCCGCCCGGCGGGCCGCGCCCGGGCGCGGGCGGCGTCCGGTGGGGTCGGCGGCTGGTCGCTGCCGCGCCTGGGACGCCCGGCCAGCCCCCGGTCGCGCGCCCTGACGCTGCTCGTGCTGCTGTCCACGATGTTCCTGGTCATCGTGGTGCGGCTCGCCTACGTCCAGGTCGTCAGCCCCGGGCGCTACGTCGCCTACGGCGATGCCCAGCGCATCCAGCCGATCGAGGTCGCCGGCGGACGCGGCGCCATCTACGACCGCAACGGCGAGGACCTCGCCATCTCGGTGCCGTTGTCGAGCATCGCGGTCGACCCCAGCATCATCGACGCCCCGGCGACGACGGCCGCCCGCCTGTCGCCGATCCTCGGCATCGAGGTCAGCGAGCTGCGGGCCCGTCTCTCCGAGAACGTGCGCTTCGTGTGGCTGGCGCGCCAGGTCGAGGACAACGTGGCCGACGCCGTGCGCGAGCTCGACATCCCCGGCGTGATCCTGTTCGACGAGCAGTCACGGTTCACGCCGTCCGGCGACCTGGCCACCTCGCTGCTCGGCACCGTGGACCGCGACAGCACGGGCGTGTCGGGCATCGAGCTCGCGTACGAGGAGCTGCTGTCCGGTGAGTCCGGCCGGCTCGTCGTCGAGCGCGACCTCCAGGGCCGCACCATCCCCGCCGGCCGCCACCACATCGACCCGGCCCGGCCGGGCCACGACCTGATCCTCACCGTCGACGGCGCCCTGCAGTACGAGGTCGAGAACGTCCTCCAGGAGTACGTCACGGCGGCGGGGGCCCGCGGCGGCATCGCCATCGTCTCCAACCCGGAGACGGGCGAGGTCCTCGCCCTCGCCAACCAGCAGAGAGACGAGGCCACCGGCGTCGTCCACAACACGGGCAACAACCTGGCCGTCACGCAGAACTACGAGCCGGGCTCGGTCAACAAGGTCATCACCGTGGCCGCCGCACTCGAAGAGGGGCTCGTCACGCCGGAGCAGGTCATCTCGGTGCCGTCGTCGCTGCGGGTGGCCGACCACACCTACGAGGACGCCCATCCCGGCAACCTCACGGTCACCGACATCGTGGCCCAGTCGTCCAACGTGGGCACGATCAAGCTCGCCCAGGAGCTGGGCGGCGAGCGCCTCGACGAGTACCTTCGCCGCTTCGGGTTCGGCCGCGACACGGGGCTGGGCCTGCCCCACGAGGAGAACGGCCAGATGCTCCCGCTCGAGAACTGGTCGGGTACCTCCATCGGGTCGATCCCCCTCGGTCAGGGGATCGGTGTCACCGCCATGCAGATGCTCTTCGCCTACAACGTCCTCGCCAACGACGGGGTCTACGTGCCCCCCAGCCTGGTCGCCGCCACCCGCGACGCCGAGGGCGAGCGTCACCCCGTGGCGCCCGAGGATTCCCGGCGGGTCGTGTCGCCGACGACGGCCGCGCAGCTGCGTGCCATGCTGACCGAGGTGATCGACCAGGGCACCGGCGAGGCCGCCGACATCGAGGGCTACGACGTCGCCGGCAAGACCGGTACGGCGCGCAAGCCCCAGCCCGAGGGCGGCGGCTACGAGAACCCCGACGGCAGCTACGACTACATCGCCACCTTCGCCGGGTTCCTGCCCGCGGACGACCCCAAGCTCTCGATCATCGTCGTCATCGACGAGCCGGCCAACGGCTACTACGCCAGCGAGGTGGCCGCCCCGGCGTTCGCGGAGATCGGCCGGCGGGCCGCCCGCACCATGGCTGTCGCGCCCTCGCTCCCCGAGGAGCAGGCGCCGCTCGCCATCTCGACCGCGGATGGCCGTGTCCGGGCCACGCCGGCCGCGCCGCCCACGACCGTGCCGCCCCCGACCACCGCGCCGCTGCCCACCGCCCCGACGACCGTGGCTCCGGGCACGGCCACCACGGCGGTCCCGCCGGCCGGCGGCGATCCCGATGCGGCCGCAGCGGCCGGGGCGGCCGCCGGGACGGGGCCCCCGACCGGCCCACCCGGGGGGTAGCGACGTGCGATTCCGCCACCTCGCCACCGCCGTCGAGGGGGTCAGGGTTCGCAGCGCCGGTCCCGACCGAGATCCCGACATCGCCGCGGTGGTGCACGACACGCGCGCCGTCGTCGACGGCGCGCTCTACTGCTGCGTCCGCGGCTCGCGCATCGACGGGCACGACCTGGCGCCCGGCGCGCTCGACGCGGGCGCCGCCGCGCTGCTCGTCGACCACGAGCTGCCCCTCGACGCGCCCCAGATGGTGGTCGACGACGTGCGCGCCGCCCTCGGCCCCGTCGCCGCCGCCTACTGGGGGCACCCGTCGCGGCACCTGACGGTCGTGGGCGTCACCGGCACCGCGGGCAAGACGACGATGACCCACCTCCTGGCCGCGATCTTCGCGGCCGACGACCGCCCGTGCGGCGTCATCGGCACGCTGTCGGGCGCTCGCACCACGCCCGAGGCCCCCGAGCTCCAGGCCCTCCTGGCCGAGCACCGCCGCCGGGGCGACACCGCGGTGACGATGGAGGTCTCGTCGCACGGCCTCGAGCTCGGTCGGGTCGCCGCCACCCGGTTCGCCGCCGGCGTCTTCACCAACCTCTCCCAGGACCACCTGGACTTCCACGGCACGATGGAGGGCTACTTCGCCGCCAAGGCCCGGCTGTTCGAGCCGTCCGTGTCCGACCGGGGCGTGGTCTGCGTCGACGACGACTGGGGCCGCCGGCTGGCCGCCGAGATCCGGGCCCGGGGTGCGGTTCCGATCACGTCCTACGGCCTCGACGACGCGGACGACCTGCGCCTCTCGCCGGCGGGGGCGTCGTTCACGTGGCGCGGCGAGACGGTCTCCCTGGCGCTCGCCGGGCGGTTCAACGTGCGCAACGCGGTCGGCGCCGCCACCACGGCCGCCGTGCTCGGCGTCAGCCCGGACGTGGTCGCCCGCGGCCTGTCCGCTGCTGCCCCCGTCCCCGGCCGCTTCGAGGCCGTCGACGCCGGCCAGCCGTTCAGCGCGATCGTCGACTACTCCCACAAGCCCGACGCCCTCGACCAGGCCCTGCGGGCCGCCCGCGAGCTGGTCACCGGAGACGGCGAGCTCACCGTCGTGTTCGGGTGTGGCGGCGACCGCGATGCCGCCAAGCGGCCCGTGATGGGCCGGGTGGCGGCCGAGCTCGCCGATCACGTCGTGCTGACCTCCGACAACCCTCGCTCCGAGGATCCCCTCGCCATCATCGCCGCCATCCGCGCCGGCGCCCCGGCCGACGCGCCGGTGCTCGTCGAGCCGGACCGGCGCCGCGCCATCACCGCCGCCGTCGCCGCCGCCCGACCCGGCGGAGTGGTGCTGGTGGCGGGCAAGGGCCACGAGACCACCCAGGTCATCGGCGACGTGACCGTGCCGTTCGACGACCGCGTGGTAACGAGAGAGGCGCTCGCCACCCGAACGTCGACCGGCGCATCGCCGGACGCCGAACCTGAGAAAGGCAACTGAGCCGTGGTCCCCCTCCTCATCGCCGGGGCCATCAGCCTCGCCGCGTCGCTGCTCGGCACCCGGTACCTGATCGACTGGCTCAAGGCCCACCGCGTCGGGCAGCCCATCCACGAGGACGTGCCCGACGGGCACATCACCAAGGCGGGGACGCCCACGATGGGCGGAGTGGCGATCGTGGTGGCGGCCGTGGCCGGGTACGCCGCGGCGCACGTGCACGGCGGCCTGGTCTTCACCCGCAGCGGGGTCCTCGTGATGCTGGCGATCGCCGGGGCCGCGGTCGTGGGAGCGTTCGACGACTGGATCAAGGTCAGCAACGAGCGCAACCTCGGCCTGTCGAAGCGGGCCAAGATGGGCGGCCTGCTGTTCGTGGCGGTGACGTTCGCGGTGGCCTGCGTCGCCTGGACCGACGTCGAGACCACGCTGAGCTTCACCCGGTGGAGCGAGCCGGGATGGCAGCTCACCCGGCCCGGCTGGGTGGTGTTCGCCGTGCTGCTCATCGCCGGCACCACCAACGCCGTGAACCTGACCGACGGGCTCGACGGCCTGGCCGCCGGGTCGTCGATCTACGCGTTCATCACCATGACGGTCGTCGCGTTCTGGGCCTTCCGCCACGAGGGCGTCTACGAGATCAACCACGCCCTCGACCTGGCGGTCATCGCGGCGGCGATGGTGGGCGGCATCACCGGCTTCCTCTGGTGGAACGCCCCGCCGGCACAGATCTTCATGGGCGACACCGGGTCTTTGGCGATCGGCGCCGGCCTCGCCACCCTCGCGCTCACGCTCAACGTGCAGCTCCTGCTGCCGATCGTCGGCGCACTGTTCGTGTTCGAGACCATGTCGGTGATCGTGCAGGTCGGCAGCTTCCGCCTGTTCGGGAGACGGGTGTTCCGCATGGCGCCGGTGCACCACCACTTCGAGCTGGGCGGGTGGCCCGAGACGACCGTGATCATCCGGTTCTGGATCCTCGCGATCATGTCGATGGCCGTGGCGCTGGGGCTGTTCTACGCCGACTCGATCTCGGCCGGTGTCCTCGACTGACGACCCCCGCACCGTCCCCCACCGGGAGCGCCCGGTGGGCGAGGCTGGGGCGATGCCCGCCGACCGCTGCTCCGCGCCCCGTCGAGGCGGAGCGGTCGGGGCCTCGGCCGCCCTCGACGCGCCGGAGGCGGGCAGATGAGCACCCCGACGAAGGGGCGGGGCGAGACCGGGCGGCGCGGGCAGACCCGCGGCGCCGCCGGCAAGGGCGGCGCGCCCGGTGCCCGCCGTCGCCACCCGAGCAGCCGCACGCCCCCGGCACCCGCCGGGCGGTCCGGCCTGTACGTGGCGCTGGCCTTCCTGATCACCGTGTTCAACCTGCTGGGCCTGGTCATGGTCATGTCCGCCTCGTCGGTGGTGGCGCTCGACGACTACGGGTCGTCGTGGTACTTCGTGCTGCGCCAGGCGGCCTGGGCCGGGGCGGGAGTCATCGCGCTCGTGGTGATCGCCCGCATCGACTACCACCGCTGGCGGCGCTACGCCGGCCCGTTCCTCGTCGTGTCGCTCGTCCTGCTCATGGTGGTGTTCATCCCCGGCGTCGGCGTCGGGGCCAACGGGGCCACCCGCTGGATCGGCGTCGGCTCGCTCACGATCCAACCGTCGGAGCTGGCCAAGCTGGCCGTGCTCATCTGGGTGGCCGATCTGCTGTCCCGCCGCGCCGCCTACATGCACAACACGCGGGCGACGCTGCGCCCGGTCATCGTCGTGCTGGCGGTCGTCGCGACCCTGGTGATGCTCCAGCCCAACCTCGGCACCACCCTCGTCATCGCCGCCATCGCGCTGACGCTGTGCTTCGTCGCCGGCACGCCGGCGCTGCCGCTCGCCGGGTGGGCGACCTTCGGCCTCTCCGCGGCGGTGGGCCTGGCGCTCGCCGCGCCCTACCGGCGCGCCCGGGTCCTGACGTTCCTCGACCCCTGGGCCGACCCGATGGACAAGGGCTACCAGAACATCCAGTCGCTGGTCGGCATCGCGTCGGGCGGCTTCTTCGGTTCCGGGCTCGGGGCCAGCCGGGCGAAGTGGGGCTACCTGCCCTACGCCCATTCCGACTTCATCTTCGCCATCATCGGCGAGGAGCTCGGCCTCGTGGGCGCCACCGTCGTCGTCGGCCTGTTCGTCCTGCTCGCCATCATCGGGGTGCGCATCGCCCTGCACGCACCGGATCGCTTCGGCCTCCTGCTCGCCATGGGCGTCACGGCTTGGTTCTGCGTGCAGGCGTTCGTCAACATCGGAGCTGTGATCGGCATCCTCCCCATCACCGGCGTGCCGCTGCCCTTCGTCAGCGCCGGCGGTTCCTCACTCGTGTTCGGCATGGCCGGCGCGGGCCTGCTGCTGTCGGTGGCCCGCCAGGCCACCGTGCGTGCCCTGCCGCCGCG
>DASUQS010000064.1:0-10453 GCA_036280455.1 Acidimicrobiales bacterium | reverse complement strand
GAAGTGCTCCACGGTGACGCGACGACGCTTCCACCGATGCGGGTCGACCTCGCTGCGATGACTGCGAACGTCGCCCAGGTGTTCGTGTCCGACGAGGAATGGGCCGCCACGCTCGCCGGGGCGCGAGCGGCGCTCCGCCCGGGTGGCGCGCTCGTGTTCGAGACGCGCGACCCAGCGCGCCGCGCCTGGGAGGGTTGGACGCGCCCGCGGACGCACCGACGGATCGACATCCCGGCGGTCGGGGTCGTCGAGACCTGGATCGACCTGATGGATGTCCGCCTTCCGTTGGTGTCGTTCCGCACCACCTTCGTCTTCGAGGCCGACGGGGTCACCATGACCTCCGACTCCACGTTGCGCTTCCGCAACGAGCCGGAGGTCCGAGCGAACCTGCACGTCGCCGGCTTCGTCGTGCGCGACATCAGGGACGCGCCGGACCGTCCGGGCCGCGAGCTGGTGTTCATCGCCGAACGTCACGCCGATTGACGCGACGACCTCACAGCGCCGGCAGCCCGCGGCACCGTCCCCGATCCCGGGCGTGGTCGTGCGCGGACGGTGGCCGTCGGGACTCGCTCGATGGCGGCGAAGGTGAACCCGAGCACAAGTTCATTGCAGTTGCCGGAAGGGATTGCACACGCTGTGAAAAAACCCTACGGTGCCCCGCGTGGGTGAGACATCCGTCACAGCGGCGTCGCCGGACGCCGTACCTCCGAGCGACAGCGCCGCTCACCAGGACGGCCGGCTCACCCGGGCCGCACGCACGCGGGCGTCGGTGGTCGAGGCGCTGCTGACGCTCAACGACGAGGGGAACCTCCGCCCGACCGCGCGGGACATCGCGTCGAAGGCGGGCGTCTCCCTGCGGTCGCTCTACGTGCACTTCGACGACCTCGAGGCCCTGTTCCTCGCCGCCAGTCGGCGGCAGGGCGAGCGACTTGCCGAGCTGCTCCCTCCCCTCGTCACCGAAGGCGACCTCGACACCCGACTCGACGCCTTGCTCACCCGGCGCAACCACCTCCACGAGCTCGGCAACGGCGTGCGCCGCGCGGCCCAGCTGCAGGAGCCGTTCTCGCCCGCCCTGCAGCGTGCGCTGGCGTCCGGGCGCAAGGCGCTGCGGGCCGAGATCAACGCCTGCTTCGCTCCCGAGATCGCCGCCGCCGACAGCGTCGCTCCCGGCCGGCTCTTGCGGGCGCTCGACATCGTCACCAGCCCGACGACGTGGGAGTCGCTGCGCATCCACCAGGCGCTCGCCGCCGACGATGCCGCGCAGCAGGTGCGCGAGATGGTCCTTGCCTTCGTCGCTGCCTGGCTCCCCGCCGGCGCGGACGGACACCAGCCGTCCCTTCCGACCGACAGCTCAGAATCCACCACGACCGACAGCGCGGCGGCCGGCCCGCAGGGCTGACCGACCGCACCCAACCGACCTGGGAGAACGTGCGATGACGTCCGCCGCCATCGATCGCACCAGACAGTGGGCCACCGACACCGTCCGCCGGCGGTTGTCGTTCCTCGCGCCGCTGCTGGCGCTCTTCGTGTTTCAGCAGGTTGTGTACCCCGCGCCGTCGGGCATCGTGCTGAACGGCGCCATCGGCGGGGGGCGCATCGCGCTGATCGCACTCGGCATCGCTCTCGTCTACCGGGCCAACCGCGTCGTCAACTTCGCGCAGGGCGATCTCGGTGCGGTGCCCGCCGTGCTCGGGGTGATGCTCGTCGTCGCCTGGGGGTGGAGCTACTGGGCGGGCCTGTTCGTCGGCCTGCTCGCGTCGGTGGTGCTCGGGGTCCTGGTCGAGGCGCTGATCGTGCGCCGCTTCTTCATGGCGCCCCGCCTGGTGCTGACGGTCGCGACCATCGGGTTGGCGCAGATCCTCGCCGGCGCCGGCCTCCTGCTGCCCCGGGCGTTCGGCAACTCGTCGTTCGGTACCCGCATGGACCAGCCGTTCGATGCGAGCTGGGTCTTCGGCGGCACGACGTTCAACGCCACCGACATCTTCACGATGATCGTCGTCCCGGTGTGCCTGCTCGGCCTCGCGCTGTTCCTGCAGCGCTCGACGATCGGCATCGCCATCGTGGGTGCCGCCGAGCGGGCCGATCGGGCCTTCACGCTCGGCATCCCGGTGAAGCGGCTGCACACGGTCGTGTGGACGGTCGCCTCGGCGCTGGCGTTCCTCGCCATGTTCCTGCGGGCGGGGGCCGTCGGGCTGCCCATCGGCGAGGTGCTGTCACCGTTCTTCCTGGTGCAGGCCCTGGCGGCCGCCGTGTTCGGGCGCTTCGAGCGGTTCACCACGATCGCGGCTGCGGCCATCGGCATCGGCATCGTCGACAAGGCGATGACCTTCCAGGCCGGCAACCGCCCGGCCTACAACGACGCGGTCCTGTTCGGCATCGTGCTCGTCGGCCTGCTCATCACCCGCCGGGGCACCAGCTCCGGCCGGGTCGACAGCGACGACTCGGCCACCTGGCAGGCGATCAAGGAGATCCGGCCCGTGCCCCGCGAGATGCGGCGCCTGCCCGAGGTCGTCTGGGGCCGGATCGGCCTGGCGGCGGTCGTCGGCGTGTTCGTCCTGACGCTGCCCGCCTGGTTGTCGACCAGCCGCCTCAACCTGGCCACGATCATCGTCATCTTCGGCATCGTCGCCGCATCGCTCGTGGTGCTCACCGGGTGGGCGGGGCAGGTGAGCCTCGGTCACATGGCGTTCGTGGGCGTCGGGGCCGCGGTGGGCGGGGCGCTCACCGACCACCGCGGGTGGGACCTGGCGGCCGCCGGACTCGTCGCCGGGCTGGTCGGCGGCCTGGCCGCGGTGATCGTGGGCTATCCGGCGCTGCGCCGGCGGGGCATGACCCTGGCGGTCGCCACGCTCGCCTTCGGCTTGTTCGTGTCGTCGTACCTGCTGAACCGCACCGTGTTCCCCGACCTGCTGCCTGGCCGGCGCATCGACCGGGGGACGATCCTCGGCATCGAGCTGGCCAGCGAGACGGCCATGTTCTACGCCTGCCTGGCGGTGCTGGCCCTCGCGCTGTTCATGGTCGTCGGGCTGCGCCGGAGTCGCACGGGCCGGGTGCTGATCGCCATCCGCGAGAACGAGAAGGCCGCCCGCGCCTACGGCGTCAACGCCACCCGGTCGAGCCTGGCTGCCTTCGCCCTGTCCGGTTTCCTGGCCGCGCTCGCCGGGTCGCTGTACGTCCACCAGCAGACCGGCCTGAGCGCCATCCAGTACGCGCCGGAGCGCAGCCTCGAGCTGTTCACGATGGTGGTGATCGGCGGCCTCGGCTCGTTGCCGGGCGCGCTGCTCGGCGCCACCTACGTGCACGGCGCCGACTTCTTCCTGCCGGCGGCGTGGCAGTTCCTCGCCACCGGCGCGGGGCTGCTGCTGGTGCTGCTCGTCTTCCCGAGCGGGTTCGGCGGCGTCCTGGCCGACCTGCGCGACGGCGCCCTGCGCAAGATCGCGGCGCGGCGGGGCATGGTGGTGCCGAGCCTGCTGGCTGACCTGCGGGTCGAGGAGCCTGCGGACGAGCCGCCGGCCGAAGACGTTCTGACGGCGGCGGGCGAGCTGGCCGAGCAGGCCGAACACGACGACCCCGGGGGGCCGCCGGGCGAGCCACGGTCCGGGGACGACCGCACACCGGGGACCACCGCCAACGGGAACGGCACGGCCGCTCCCGACGACGACACGCTGGAGGTGCGGTCGTGACCCGCTCCGACGAGATGCCGCTCGATCCGGCGCCGGGCGCGGGCGAGGCCCCCCTGGACGCGGCGCTCGGTGCGGTCGGGGTCAACGCCCCGGTGGCCGACCCGATCGTGGCGGACGAGGTGGCCGACGACGCCCGCGACGACGCCACCGCCCACGTCCACGACGCGGTGGCCGGCGCCGCCGCCGAGCCCGACGTTCCCACCGGTGGCTGGTGGTCGCGCTGGAAGCACCGCACCACCCAGGGCGCCCCGATCTTTCCCCTCGGCGTGCTTTTCGGCCTCAACATGGTGGACGAGCTCGACCGGTCGGCGTTCGGCGTGCTGCTGCCGGAGATCCGCGACCACTTCGGCCTCGACGACAACGGCATCCTCACGGTGGTGTCGTTGTCGCTCGTGGCGGCGCTGATCCTGGCGTTGCCCATCGGCTTCTACGCGGACCGCTGGCGTCGCGTGCCGATCGCATCCACCGGTGCCTCGGTCTGGGGCCTGTTCTCGGCGCTCACCGCGCTCGCCACCAACCTGTGGGTGCTCGGGGGCGCCCGCGCCGGCGCCGGCCTGGGGCGGGCCGTCAACGACCCGGTGCACAACTCGCTGCTCGCCGACTACTACGACATCCCCGCCCGGCCCCGCGTCTATGCGGTGCACCGCTACGCCAACGCCCTCGGCCAGTTCCTCGGCCCGCTGTCGGCCGGCCTGATCGCCTACGCCTTCGGCTGGCGGGCACCGTTCCTCGTGTTCGCGGTCGTCACCGCGGTGTTCGTGGTGCTGTCGTTCCGGCTGCGCGAGCCGGTGCGCGGCCACCACGAGCGCAAGGCCATGGGGGCGAGCGCCGAGGTGGCCGACACCGAGGAGCAGCCCCCGTCGTGGGCGGAGTCGTTCCGCATCATCTGGCAGGTGCGCACGCTGCGCCGCATCTTCGTGGCGCTGCCGTTCGTCGCGGTCGCCATCGTGGGCCTGCTCACGCTCAGCGGCCTCTTCTACGACGAGGTCTTCGACCTCGACGAGCGGGCACGCGGCTTCACCTCCGCCGGGCTCGAAGGCGCCGCGCAGTTCGCCGGCCTGATGTTCGGCATCCCGCTGACCACTCGCCTGATGGCGAAGGGGCCGGGCCACGTGGTGCGGTTCCTCGGCAAGGTGTCGTTCGGCATCGCCGCGGTGTGGGTCGTCTTCGCCGCCGCCCCCACCCTGGTGATCGCCATCATCGCCAACGCGGTGCTGTCGGCGGGCTTCTTCCTGCTCATCCCCGGCATCTTCGTGACGCTGTCGCTGGCCGTGCCCGCCAAGGTGCGGGCCTTCGGCTTCGCCATCGGCACCCTGTTCATCCTCCCCGGCCTGTTGCTGCTGCCGGTCATCGGCACGCTGTCCGACACCTACGGCATCCGCTGGGGCCTGGCCCTGGCCGCCCCCGTGTTCGTGGTCGGCGGGCTGATCCTCGCCTCGGCCGGGGCGTTCGTCGAGCACGACATCGCCCAGGTGTGGAAGCAGACCGCCGCCCGCTCCGAGGTGGCGCACCTGCGCCGCCAAGGCAAGGTCAAGCTGCTGCTCGGCCGGGACATCGACGTCCACTACGACAGCGTGCAGGTGTTGTTCGGCGTCGACTTCGAGGTCGACGAGGGCGAGATCGTGGCCCTGATGGGCACCAACGGCGCCGGCAAGTCGACGCTGCTCAAGGCGATCTCCGGCCTCGTGCAGGCGAGCGGCGGCGCGATCGTGTTCGACGGCCGGGATATGACCCACACACCCCCGGACGAGATCGCCGGCCGCGGCGTGTCGGTGGTGCCGGGCGGCCAGGGCGTTTTCACCCAGCTCAGCGTGGCCGACAACCTGCGACTGGCGGCGTGGAACCACCGCAAGCGCACGGCCGAGACCCGCCAGGACACCGAGCGGGTGCTCGACATGTTCCCCATCCTGCGGGAGCGCGCCAACGAGCCGGCCGGCAACCTGTCCGGCGGCAAGCAGCAGATGCTCACGCTGGGCATGGCGTTCATCGGCAAGCCCCGCCTGCTCATGATCGACGAGCTGTCGCTGGGCCTGGCCCCCGCGGTCGTCGGCCAGCTGCTCGAGGTCGTGCGGGCGCTGCGCGACAACGGCACCACGGTGATCCTCGTCGAGCAGTCGGTGAACGTGGCGCTGACGGTGGCCGACCGGGCGTACTTCATGGAGAAGGGCGAGGTGCGCTTCGAGGGTCCGACGTCCGAGCTGCTCGAGCGCCCCGACCTGCTGCGATCGGTGTTCCTGCGCACGGCGGCGGCCGAGGTCGGCGAGGAGGGCACGCACGCCGGGTCCGCGCTGCGCGAGGGCCCGCCGGTGCTCGAGGTGCGGGACGTGACCCGCCGCTTCGGCGGCGTGCGCGCGCTCGACCGCGTGTCGCTCGATGTGCGCCCGGGCGAGATCCTCGGCTTCATCGGGCCCAACGGTGCCGGCAAGACGACGTTGTTCGACGCCATCTCCGGCTACACGCCGGCGGACGGCGGCTCCATCCGCCTGCTGTCGGGCGGCGAGATGGTCGAGATCCACGACAAGCCCACCCACGTCCGGTCGTGGCTCGGTCTGGGCCGGTCGTTCCAGGACGGTCGCCTCTTCCCGGGCCTCACGGTCCACGAGGCGATCGCCGTGGCCCTCGAGCAGCACGTCGAGGTCCGCGATCCGATCGCCGCCACCCTGCACCTGCCGTCGGTCAACGACTCCGAGCAGCAGGTGCACGCCCGGGTCGACGAGCTGATCGAGCTGCTGGCGCTCGGCGCCTACCGCGACAAGTTCGTGCGCGAGCTGTCCACCGGCACACGTCGCGTTGTCGACCTGGCGTGCGTGCTGGCCCAGGGCCCGACCGTGCTCCTGCTCGACGAGCCCTCCAGCGGCATCGCCCAGCGCGAGGCCGAGGCGCTCGCCCCGATGCTGCGCCGGGTGCGCGACGAGCTGGGCGCCAGCCTCATGGTCATCGAGCACGACCTGCCGCTGCTCAGCTCGATCTCCGACCGCATGATCGCCCTCGACCTCGGCCGCGTGGTCGCGGAGGGCACGCCCGCAGAGGTGATCGAACATCCTGCCGTGGTGGCTTCGTACCTCGGTACCGACGAGGCCGCCATCACCCGATCCGGTGCCACGATCCCGACCGGTGGCTGATCCTGCCCGGCCACGCCCGACCACCATCGAGGAGACGTCAGTGACATCGACAGGCGAGACCGAGACCACGGGTACGGGCGGCGCGCCCTCGCCGCGGCAACCGGCCTGGCAGAAGAGCCTGAAGCGCTACGGACCGATCGCGGCCGTGGCCGTCCTCATCGCCGGCGCCGTCCTCGTGTTCGGGGGCGGGGGCGGGGACGACGACGACGAGGCGTCGACCACCGGCACCGCCACCGAGGAGGAGCTCATCCGCTCCGGGCCGATGACGCCGGAGCGAGCCGAGCTGGAAGGCGCAGAGGTGGACTTCGGCGCCAACTGCGACACCGAGACCGGCCGCATCAAGCTCGTCTCGGTGTACGCGCCCCCCTGCGTCGAGCCGTTCGACGGCGACAACGGCGGGGCCACGTCGCCGGGCGTGACGGGCGACGCGATCAAGATCGTCTACTACCAGACCGATCCGGCCCTCGACCCCCTCGCGGCGGCGACGGCGCAGGACGCGGGCGCACAGATCGACCCCGAGTCCGCCGCCGAGACGGTGCAGGACTTCGTCGACCTGTACAACAAGCTGTTCGAGGGCTACGGCCGCGAGATCGTCGTCGAGGGCTTCACCGGTACCGGTGCCGCGTCGGACACCGAGGCGGCCCGCGCCGACGCCATCGCCATCGCCGAGAAGGAGCCCTTCGCCGTGATCGGCGGGCCTCTGCAGTCGAGCGCGGTGTTCGCCGGCGAGCTGGCGGCACGGGAGATCGTCTGCGGCCCCGGGTGCGCCTCGGCGCTCAACAACGACATCGTGGAGGAGCTCGAACCGTACGTCTGGCAGGCCAGCACCACGCCGAACCAGTCGTCCGCCCTGGCGGCCGAACTGATCGGCAACCTGGCCGGCCCGGGCAAGGCCGAGCTGGCCGGCGACCCCGAGCTCCGCGAGCAGGACCGCGTGTACGCCCTGGTGCACTACGACACCGCCGAGGGGGACCACCAGCCGGTGTTCGAGGCGCTGAAGTCGGCCCTGTCCGACAACGGAATCGAGCTGGAGACGGACGTGGAGTTCACGCTCGACCTGGCGCGAGCCCAGGAGGACGCCCGCACCAACATCGGCAAGCTCATGGACGCCGGCGTCACCACCGTCATCTACTACGGCGACCCGCTGACCCCGGGCTCCTTGACCCAGGAGGCGACCGCGCAGGGCTACTTCCCGGAGTGGATCCTGGGGCCCAGCACGCTCATGGACACCTCGATGTTCGCCCGCCGCACCGACCCCGAGCAGTGGAAGAACGGGTTCGGCATGTCGCTCATCGGGGCCCGGGGCGCGACGGAGACCAACGGCGCCTTCCAGATCTACGAGTGGGCCTACGGCACCGAACCGCCGAACACCAACGTCAACATCCTGGAGCCCTACCTGCGCACGGTGTTCACCGGTGTGCACCTGGCCGGGCCGGAGCTGACGCCCGAGACGTTCCGCGACGGGCTGCTGCGCTACCCCGTGTCGGGTGGCGGCCCCACCGAACCGCAGGTCTCGCGGGGCGACCACGGGGTGTGGCCCGACTTCGACTGGGGTGGCACCGACGACGTCGCCATCATCTGGTTCGACCCGACGGCCACCGGTGAGGACGAGGTCGGCAACGAGGGCACGGGCATGTACCGCTACGCCAACGGCGGCGAGCGCTACTCGATCGGTAACCTGCCGACGTCGCTGGAAGAGGCTGGGCTCTTCGACGTCGACTCTTCGGTCGTCGTGTTCGACGAGGTGCCGGAAGAGGACCGCACACCGGACTACCCGCCGCCGGCCTGACGGCCGGCGTCATCGACAGCAACGGGAGGGGATGGTGCGATGACCAGCACCGACGAGAAGAGCGAGAGCACCCCGGGCGGCGGGACGTCGCCCGGGGGGCCACCCGGGTGGATGAAGGCCGCGCGCCGCTACGGCCCGATCGCGGCCGTGGCCGTGCTGATCGCCGGGGCGGTGGTCGTCTTCGGGGGCGGCGGGGACGACGGGGGAGACGACGACGTGGCCGACGGCGAGATCCCCTCCGAGGAGGAGCTGATCCGCTCGGGGCCGATGACCCCGCAGAAGGCGGAGCTCGAGGGCGTCGACCTCGACGAGATCGACTTCGGTCCCAACTGCGACACCGAGCTCGGCACGATCATGCTCGTGTCGGTCTACGCGCCACCCTGCGTCGAGGCGTTCGACGGCGACAACGGGGGGGCCACGTCGCCGGGGGTCACCGAGGACGAGATCAAGATCGTCTACTACCAGTCCGACCCGGCACTCGATCCGCTGACGGCGGCGACCGTCGCCGAAGCCGGGGCCGATGTCGATCCGGAGCTGAGCACCCGCACCGTCCAGGGGTACGTCGACCTCTACAACAAGCTGTTCGAGACGTACGGGCGAACCGTCGACGTCGAGATCTTCATGGGCACCGGTGCCGGCGACGACGTCGAGGCGGCCCGGGCCGACGCCATCACCATCGCGGAGATGGAGCCGTTCGCCGTGATCGGCGGGCCGCAGCAGTCGAGCGCGGTGTTCGCCGGTGAGCTGGCGTCGCGCGGCATCGTCTGCGGCCCGTTGTGCACCCAGGCGGTCCCGGAGGACATCGTCGAGGAGTACCAGCCGTACCTGTGGCAGTCGTTGCAGACCCCCGACCAGGGGGTGCGCTCGGCGGCCGGGGCGATCGGCGCCTTCGCCGGCCCGGGCAAGGCCGAGATGGCCGGCGACCCCGCCATCCAAGAGCAGGACCGCTCGTACGCACTGGTGCACTACGACAACGCCGACGGCGACCACCAGCCGGTGTTCGAGGAGTTCGTCGACGAGCTTGAAGCGGTCGGCATCGACCTGACCACCGACATCGAGTTCACCCTCGACCTGGCCCGTGGGCAGGAGAACGCCCGCACCTACATCGGCAAGCTGATGGACGAGGGGGTCACGACGATCATCTACTACGGCGACCCCATCACCCCCGGTGCGCTGACCCGCGAGGCGACCGCGCAGGACTACTGGCCGGAGTGGATCCTCGGCCCGAGCCTGCTGATGGACACGACGATCTTCGCCCGGTTGACCGACGGCGAGCAGTGGAAGAACGGCTTCGGCGTGTCGACCACCCCCGCCCGGGGCCCGCTCGAGATGACCGACGCGTTCCGCATCTACCGCTGGGCCTACGGCGAGGATCCGCCGAGCAACACCGCCCGCATCCTCGAGCCGCCCGTCCGGACGATGTTCACGGGCATCCACATGGCCGGGCCGGAGCTGACGCCCGAATCGTTCCGCGACGCCATGTTCCGCACGCCGCCGGCGGGCGGCGGCCCCACCCAGCCGCTGGTGTCGCGGGGCGACCACGACATCTGGCCGGAGCTCGACTGGGGCGGCAACGACGACGGCACGCTCATCTGGTGGGATCCGACCGCTACCGGCATCGACGAGACCGGCAACGAGGGCGTCGGCATGTACCGCTACGCCAACGGTGGCCGGCGGTTCACCATGGAGAACAGGCCGACCTCGCTGGACGAGATCGGGCTGTTCGACGTCGAGGCGTCGGTGACGACCTACGACGAGATCCCGGAAGAGGACCAGGTCCCCGATTACCCGCCACCTGCCTGAGCGGGCGGCGGGCATCGGCGAACGAGGAGGGGTGTTCCCGATGACGACCACAGATG
>DASUQS010000063.1:0-8291 GCA_036280455.1 Acidimicrobiales bacterium | reverse complement strand
TCCCGAGACGTTCGAGGTGGCGACATGAGACCTGCAGACGGCGACACGCTCGCAGCCCCGCCGGAGGTCCGAGCGGACGCTGCCCCGCCCGTCCTCGAGGTGCGCGGCCTGACCGTCGACTTCGACGGGTTCCGCGCGCTCGACGATGTCGACCTGACCGTCGCCGAGGGCGAGCTGCGGTTCCTGATCGGCCCCAACGGTGCCGGCAAGACCACGCTGGTGGACGTCGTCACGGGCCTGACCCGGGCGACCGGGGGCGACGTGCGGTTCGCGGGAACCTCGATCACGCGCACCCGGGAGCACCGCCTCGTCCGCATGGGCATCGGGCGCAGCTTCCAGACACCCACCGTGTTCGACTCGCTGACGGTCGCCGAGAACCTCGACCTCGCGGAGTCGTTCCGCCGCCCGCTCGTCCGCCTGTTGCGCCGGGCCCGGCGGGTCAGCGACGCGGTGGCCGCCACCCTCGACGACATCGGGCTGGCCGCCGTCGCCACCCGGCCGGCGGGCGAGCTCAGCCACGGGCAGAAGCAGTGGCTCGAGATCGGGATGCTGCTCGTGCAGGATCCGAAGCTGCTGCTCCTCGACGAACCCGTGGCCGGCATGAGCCCCCAGGAGCGGCTCGACACCGGCGCGCTGATCCAGCGGCTGGCGGGCGAGCGGACCGTCGTGGTGATCGAGCACGACATGGCGTTCCTGCGCCGCTTCGCCCACACGGTCACCGTGCTGCACGAGGGCAAGGTCCTGTGCGAGGGCTCGGTGGCGGAGGTGCAGGCCGACCCCCGAGTGCGCGAGGTGTACCTCGGCCGATCGCGCGACGAGCGGTCGGGGGCGATCGCGGTGGATCCGACTGACGTCGAGGCGATCGAGGCCCAGGCGCTGGCGCTCGCCGAGGACGCCGGGCACGTCGAGCACGACGTCGACGCCGAGCACGAGGTCGAGGCGCCGGGCTCGTCCCGGCCGGCGACGGCGGAGGTGGCATCGTGAGGCTCGAGATCGACGACGTGCGCGTCGCCTACGGACGCACGGAGGTCGTGTTCGGCGTGTCGCTGGAGGTTCCCGACGGGAGCCTCGTCTGCCTGATGGGCCGCAACGGGGTGGGTAAGACCTCCCTGCTCAACGCCGTCATGGGCCTGCTGCCGGTGCGGGGCGGGGCGGTCCGGCTCGACGGCCGCGACCTGGCGGGCCTGTCACCCCACCAGCGGGCGCGGGCCGGCATCGGCTACGTGCCCCAGGGCCACCAGGTGTTCCCGCACCTCACCGTGCACGAGAACCTGCTGGTCGTGCACGAGCGCAGCGGCGGCAGGGCGGACCGGTCCGCCATCGACGAGGCGCTCGACGTGTTCCCCACCGTCCGGGGCCTGCTCGCCCGGCCGGCCGGGTTGCTCAGCGGCGGCCAGGCCCAGCAGCTCGCCATCGCCCGGGCGCTCGTCACGCGCCCCGGGCTGCTGGTGCTCGACGAACCGACCGAGGGCATCCAGCCGTCGATCATCCTCGAGATCGAGGACGCCATCGCCGAGCTGCACCGGGGGTCGGGCACGTCCATCCTCCTCGTCGAGCAGTACGTCGAGTTCGCGCTCCGCCTCGCCGAGCGGTACGCGGTCATGGAGGGCGGCCTCATCGCCCATGCGGGCGAGACCGACGGGGCCGACGTCGCGGTGTTCTCCGAGCTGCTCACCGTCTGACCCGGCGGCGCACGGCCGGGGAACGACACGTCAGGTTCGCGTCAGGATCTCGGCATTGTGCGTACATGGGGCGGTGACAGGGCGGTAAGCGACCCCTCCTAGGTTGCCGGCCGATGGGGACGTACAGGGCACGACGCACGGGCACGCCATGAACCTCACGATGCACGAGCAGGAACGCCTGCTGGTCAGCCTGGCCGGCATGGTGGCCCGCGACCGTCAGGCCCGGGGCGTGAAGCTCAACCACCCGGAGGCCGTCGCCATCCTCACGACCTTCGTGCTCGAGGGCGCCCGGGAGGGTCGGCGCGTCGCCGATCTGATGGACGCCGGCCGACGGGTCCTCACCCGGGAGGACGTGATGGACGGCGTCCCCGAACTGATCCCCGAGGTGCAGGTCGAGGCCACGTTCCCCGACGGCACCAAGCTCGTCACGATCCACGAGCCGATCGCGTGAGCGGCGGCATGGACATGGCCGACGGTGTGGTTCCCGGGGAGGTCATCCCCGGCGACGGAACCATCGAGCTGTTCGCCGGTGCCGCGCTCGTCGAGGTCACGGTGACCAACACCGGCGACCGCGCCGTGCAGGTCGGCTCCCACTACCACCTCGCCGAGGCGAACCCGGCGCTTGCGTTCGACCGAGACGCCGCCCGCGGCCACCGCCTGGCGATCCCCGCCGGCACGTCGGTGCGCTTCGAGCCCGGCATCGAACGTCGAGTGGAGCTGGTGCCACTCGGCGGGCGACGGGTGGTCGCGGGCCTGCGGGGCGAGGTGGCCGGTCCCCTCGACGCCGGCTCGTCCCCCCACACAGATTTTCTACGCGGATCTGGCCGCTCCAGCGACCAGATCCGCGGTGAAAATCCTGGGGAGGGATGATGCAGATCGCCCGCGACCGCTACGCCCGGCTCTACGGGCCGACGACCGGCGACCGCATCCGGCTCGCCGATACCGACCTGCTGATCGAGGTCGAGGCGGACCTGGCGGGAGGTTCGGCCGACGCCGGCCCGGGTGCGACGGCCGCCGGGGCGCCCGGCGCACGCGCCCCGGCCGGGCGCGGCGACGAGGCCGTGTTCGGCGGCGGCAAGGTGATCCGTGAGTCGATGGGCCAGGCCGCCGCCACCCGGGCGGACGGCACCCCCGACCTGGTGATCACCGGGGCGGTGATCCTCGACCACTGGGGCATCGTCAAGGCCGACATCGGCGTGCGCGACGGTCGCATCAGCGCCATCGGCAAGGCCGGCAACCCGGACACGATGGACGGCGTCGACCCGGGTCTGGTGATCGGGCCGTCGACCGAGATCCTGGCGGGCAACGGCAAGATCCTGACCGCGGGCGCGGTCGACAGCCACGTGCACCTCATCGCCCCTCAGCAGCTGGAGGAGGCGCTGGCCACCGGCATCACCACGATCGTCGGCGGGGGCACCGGGCCGGCCGAGGGCACCAAGGCCACCACGGTCACCCCGGGCGCCTGGAACATCGGCATGATGCTCCGCTCGCTCGACGGGTGGCCCGTCAACGTCGCCCTGCTGGGGAAGGGCAACACGGTGTCGGAGGCGGGGCTGCGCGAGCAGCTCGCGGCGGGCGCCTCCGGCTTCAAGCTGCACGAGGACTGGGGCACCACCCCCGCCGTCATCGACGCCTGCCTGCGGGTCTGCGACGAGTCGGGGGTGCAGGCGGCGATCCACACCGACACGCTCAACGAGGCGGGCTACGTGCGGTCGACGCTGGCGGCGATCGCCGGCCGGTCGATCCACACGTACCACACCGAGGGCGCGGGCGGCGGCCACGCGCCGGACATCGTCACCGTGGTCAGCGAGCCCTACGTGCTGCCGTCGTCCACGAACCCGACCCGGCCCCACACGGTCAACACGGTGGACGAGCACCTCGACATGCTCATGGTCTGCCACCACCTCGACCCGACGATCCCCGAGGACCTGGCGTTCGCGGAGAGCCGCATCCGGCCCTCGACCATCGCTGCCGAGGACATCCTCCACGACCTGGGCGCCATCTCGATGATCGGCTCCGACAGCCAGGCCATGGGGCGCATCGGCGAGGTCGGCCTGCGCACCTGGCAGACCGCCCACGTGATGAAGCGCCGCCGGGGCGCGCTGCCCGGCGACGGGGCCGCCGACAACGTGCGGGCCAGGCGGTACGTGGCCAAGACCTCGATCTGCCCGGCCGTCGCCCACGGCCTCGCCGACCACGTGGGATCGGTCGAGGTCGGCAAGCTGGCCGACCTGGTGCTGTGGGATCCCGCCTTCTTCGGCGTGCGGGCGCACGTGGTGGTGAAGGGCGGGATGATCGCCTGGGCGCAGATGGGCGACGCCAACGCGTCGATCCCCACGCCCCAGCCCGTGCTGCCCCGGCCGATGTTCGGGGCGGCCCCGGCCGTCGCGGCCGCCACCAGCCTGACGTTCGTGGCGCCGGCGGCGCTGGACCTGTCGGGGGCCGGCGCCGGAGGACCGGGGTTGGTGGAGCGGCTCGGCCTGCGGTCGCAGGTGGTGCCGGTCTCCGACACCCGCCGGCTCGGCAAGGCCGACATGCCCAACAACGACGCGCTGCCGGACGTGCGCGTCGATCCCGACACGTTCGCGGTGACGATCGACGGCGAGCTCGTGGAGGCCGACCCCGCCACCGAGCTGCCGATGGCCCAGCGCTACTTCCTGTTCTGATGGCAGATTCCGGCTCGCCCCCTCTCGGACCGGCTGCGGGGGCACCTCTGTGGACCGAACTGGTTGCTGAGCAACGACTTGCGTCCACAGAGGTCCGCCCCGACTCGTCCGGCGCCGCTCTGGCGGTGATGCTCCTGGCGGACGGCCGGTTCCCCGTCGGGGGCCACGCCCACTCGGCCGGAGCCGAGGCCGCCTGCGCCGACGGCCGCATCGTCGACGAGGCGACCCTCGCCACCTTCGTCGAGGGGCGCCTGCACAGCACCGGCCTGGTGGACGCCGCGCTTGCCGCAGCTGCGGTCGTCGTGCTCGCGGGATGCACCTCCGCCGACGACGCCCGGTCGGCGCTGGTGGTGCTCGACGCGGAGGCGGACGCTCGCATCGCCGCACCGCCCCTGCGTGCCGCCTCCCGCAAGCTCGGCCGGCAACTCGTGCGTGTCGCGGGGCGGTGCTGGCCCGACAGCACGCTCGCCCTGCTCCCAGGCATCGCCCCCGAAGGCGTGCACCAGGCCGTGGCCCTGGGTGCCGTGGCCGGCGCCGTCGGGCTGTCCCCCGAGGTGGTCGCCCATCTCTCACTCCACCACGCGGTCACCACGCCCGCCCAAGCCGCCGTGCGGCTGTTGGGCCTCGACCCCTTCGGCGTCGCCGCCGTCTCGGTCCGGCTGGCCCCGATCGCCGAACGGATCGCGGCCGAGGCCGTCGCCGCGGCCCGAGCGGCCGTCGCCGGCCGGGACGAGGCGGTCGCCCGAACGACCGGCGTCCATGAGCGCCACGGTGGCGGCTGCGTCCGCGAGGGCAAGGTCGATGCCGTACGGGCGGGCACCACCGGCGGCGAACCACCTCACCCCGGTCTCGCCGACCTGCCGGCATGCAGCGGCCCTCTTGTCGAGATCGCAGCGATGGAGCACGCGGCGTGGGACGTCCGGATGTTCGCCACCTGACCAGGGTGGCCCGAGCCACCCCGCAGCCGGGACCCGACCCGCCAACCCCCGCCGCGCCACCCGACCCGACTCAGCCGAGCCCCGACACCCGCCGACCCGAGAGGAACGACCATGGGCGCCTTCCACGCCGACGATCCGCACCATCCCCACCGCCACGCCGTGTCGGGCGCACCGTTGCGCGTGGGCATCGGTGGTCCGGTCGGCAGCGGCAAGACCGAGCTCGTCGCCGCCCTGTGCCGGGCCTTCGCCGGCGAGATGTCGGTGGCGGTCGTGACCAACGACGTCTTCACGACCGAGGACGCCAAGATCCTCGAGCGCATGGCGGTCCTGCCCACCGAGCGCATCGTCGGGGTCGAGACCGGTTGCTGCCCCCACACTGCGATCCGCGACGACATCAGCGAGAACCTCGACGCCATCGAGCAGCTCGAGGCCCGGTTCCAACCCGACGTCGTGATCGTCGAGAGCGGCGGCGACAACCTCACCGCCACGTTCAGCCGGGCGCTCGTGGACGTGCAGGTGTTCGTGATCGACGTGGCCGGCGGCGACAAGGTCCCCCGCAAGGGCGGGCCGGGCATCACGTCGTCCGACCTGCTGGTGGTGAACAAGACCGACCTCGCTCCCCTGGTCGGCGCCAGCCTCGACGTGATGCGCGACGACGCGGCGCGGATGCGGGGCGAGCGGCCGACGTTCCTGGTGTCGCTGCGGGAGGATCCCGTCGCCACCCCGATCGCGGACTGGGTGCGGTCGCTGGTCGCCGCCCGGGTCGCGGCGTGAGGACCGCGCGATGACCGCCTGCCCCCGGGCGACGACGCCCTGGTCGCCGCCGAGCGCGGTGGGTTGAGCGGTGCGGGCGCTCGCGGCGATCGTCGCCGACCGGTCACCGTCGACAGGGCGCACCCGGTGCACCACCCTGCGGTCCGACCCACCCCTCACGCTGCGCACCACCGGCGACGGAGTCGTGCACCTGGTCGGAAGCGCCGCCGGCCCGGTCGGGGGCGACGACCTGCAGCTGGCGGTGACCGTGGGCGCGGGCGCTCGGCTGAGCGTGCGGAGCGTCGCCGCCTCCGTCGTCCTCCCCGGCCCAGGTTCTCCCCCCTCGTCGCTCCGCATCGACGTGACGGTCGGGCCGCACGCCCGGCTGCACTGGCTACCCGAACCGACGATCGTCGTGCGGGGGTGCGACCACAGGGCTGCGGCGCGCATCGATCTGGCCCCCGGCGCCGAGCTCGTGTGGCGCGAGGTCGTCGTGCTGGGTCGCCACCGGGAGGCAGCCGGCTCGCTGCTCCAACGCCTGCGGGTCGACGTGGCGGGACGCCCGCTGCTGCGCAACGACCTGGCCGTCGGCCCTCGATGGCCCGGATCCCTGGGGCCCGCCGGCGTCGGCGTGGCCCGGGCGGTCGCCACCGGGCTCGTCGTCGGGCCTGCGGCCGAGCACCTGGACGTCGCCGACGCCGGGGCGTCCGGGAATGGGGCGGCGACGAGCACCCGGGTGGCGGTCCTTCCCCTCGGCGACCATGCCGCGCTGGTGACCGCCGTCGCGCCGCACGCCCTCGCCGCCGTCACCGTCCTCGACGCCGTGCTGGGTCGGGCACTGCCGGCCGTCACCGCCTGCGCGATCTGAGACAGAGCGATGTCTGGCGAACGCCGTGGCTCTCACCGATCGGACAAGGGGCCGGACGCGACAGCGCCGCCTGCAGGGGGGATGCAGACGGCACTGTCATTTCTGCAGAGAGCGACGAGTGGAGGGGGGAGTACTCGTACTCGATCCGCAGGACTTGAGATTGTCAGACCTTGGCCCCCGGATGGCTTCTGCCACCCGGTGAGCTTTACGAAGGCCAATATAGAGGGGTTGCGCTCCGGTCGCCCGTCAAGTAGGCGTGTCAGTTGTCACGTTGTGATAACCGCACCACGGGCCGCGTCCACGCTGGTGGGAACCTACCGGGGTCGGTGCTCGGTGCCGATGCCAGGGGTGATGGTCAGGATGCGGGACGGCTCCTCGATGTCGGCGGTGTGCCAGATCCCTGGGGGATTGATCGTCGCCTCCCCCGGCCGCAGGTCGACGGCCTCGTGGTCGCCGTCCACCTCCCGGATCATCGTGATGCGTCCCCCGAGGCAGGCGACCACCTCGTCGCCGCCCGGGTGGCGTTCCCAACTCGTCCAGGACGCGTCGCCGTCGAAGATCATCACCATCCGCCCCTCGGCGCCGTCGGCGGCGACCGCGGCGCCGTAGGCCTCGAGCGCCTCGGGATCCCAGGCGAAGCCCTCGACGGGCATCGCCCGGGAGCCGAGGCCGAGGTGCACCGGGGTGGACGACAGATCGACGGCGGAGACCGTGTCGGTTCGCAGCTTCATGTCACGCACCGTCGCACGCGTGGCCCGACGACGTCTTGGAGGAATGGGAACCGCGGACCTGCCGGGCAGTGGCAGAGACCTAGCCGAACAGGCCCGCGAGGCCGGTGGCGGCCTCACCGCCGTAGAAGACGGCGCCGACCGGCACCTTGCCGTCGACCTCGGCGACGACTGCGGCGAGGCCGGCGCCGGCGAAGGCGCCGCACAGCTCGATGAGCTCGACGCCCTCGGCGAGCATCTGTCGGGCGGCGGCCGGGCCGTCGTCGACGCTCGGAACGCCCATGCACAGGAGTTGGCACGCTGCCGAACCCGCGGTCGTCGTGACGGGCGGCGCATCGGCGTCGCCGAGCGTGTAGATGAAGCCCCACTTGTCCATGTCGTACCTCACGGGCTCGTGGTCGGAGGGGAGGAGCGCGCGGCGGCCGGGCACGCCTGCCCGGTGGCCTTGGAGACCACCGGGCAGGCGAAACCCCAGGTGAGACCTACTCGATGCGGAGGCCGCTGATCGCCCGGGAGATGACGAGCTGCTGGATCTGCTCGGTGCCCTCGAAGATGTCGTAGATCTTGGCGTCGCGGTGGAACCGCTCGACCGGGTACTCGCGGGTGTAGCCGTAGCCGCCCAGGATCTGGATGGCCCGCTCGGTCGCCCACACGGC
>DASUQS010000062.1:0-14598 GCA_036280455.1 Acidimicrobiales bacterium | reverse complement strand
CCCAACCTCGGGGTCACCGACGCCTACGCCACCGTCCGCCGCGGCGACCGGCAGTGGACCGTGCGGTGCTCCGACGCCCTCGGCGACGACCGCCTCTCCCCCGGTGTCGGCCCGTTCCGCGTCGAGGTGGCCGAGCCGCTGCAGCGGATCCGCCTCGTGTGCGACACGGCGGAGCGGGGCCTCGGTTTCGACCTCACCTGGGAGGGCTCGTTCCCGGCGGTGATGGAGCAGCCCCACGTGATGCGGGCCGGGGCGCGGGCCATCCTCGACGCCTCCCGCTTCGCCCAGGTGGGCACCTGGTCGGGAACGATGTGCGTCGACGGCGACGACATCGCGGTCGACCCCGGCGTGTGGGTGGGCACGCGGGACCGCTCGTGGGGCATCCGGCCCGTGGGCGAGGGCGAGCCCGCCGGTCGACCGGCGGACGACCCGACCGCCGGCCTCTGGTGGCTGTACGTGCCGCTGCGCTTCGAGGACTGCGCGATCGTCGTGATCGTGCAGGAGCAGCCGGATGGCTTCCGCACCCTCAACGACGCCACCCGCCTCCGGCCCGACGGGCGGGTCGACCAGCTCGGCTGGCCCGAGGTGGAGATCGCCTACACGCCGGGCACCCGCATCCCCGAGCGGGCGGTCATCGGGCTCACCGAGCGGGGCGGCAAGCCGCTGACGCTCGAGGTGGCGTCGCTCGGCTACGTCGCCCTGCACGTCGGCGCCGGCTACGGAGGTGACCCCGACTGGGGCCACGGCCAGTGGCGCGGGCGCGACTGGGTCGACAGCGCCGTGTACGACCTGACCGACCCGGCGATCGTGGGGCGCCTGCCGTACGGGGTGATCGACCACGTCGGCCGGGCCACCCGCGACGACGGCGCCGAGGGCTGGGGCCTGTTCGAGCACGGCACCATGGGACGCCACGACCCGTCCGGCTTCGCCGACTGGGACGCGGTCGCGCCCTGACCACACGCGAGGGACGGCGACCGCCGGTCTCCCTCCGCCTCCTAGAGTCGCGGTCCGGATCATCCGCAGCAGAGGGGGACGCATGTCCGAAGGCCACCGCAGGAGCATCGCCGATCTCGTCGGACAGATGACCCTCGACGAGAAGGCGTCGCTCACGGCCGGCGTCGACATGTGGACCACCGCGGGCATCCCGCGACTCGGCATCCCGCCGGTGCGCCTGACCGACGGCCCGAACGGCGCCCGGGGCACCCAGATCGGCCCCGCAGGGCCGACCGCGGCGTGCATGCCGTGCGGGTCCGCCCTCGGCGCCACCTGGAACCCCGAGGTGCTCGAGCTGATCGGCGGCGTGCTGGGCACCGAGGCCCGCTCCAAGGGCGCCCGCGTGCTGCTCGCACCGACCGTCAACATGCACCGCTCCCCCCTCGCCGGGCGCAACTTCGAGTGCTACTCGGAGGACCCGTTCCTCGCCAGCCGCCTCGCCGTCGCCTTCGTGCAGGGCGCCCAGGCCGCGGGGGTGGCCACCACGGTCAAGCACCTGGTCGGCAACGACGCGGAGCACGAGCGCTACACGATGAGCTCCGACATCGACGACCGGGCGCTGCGCGAGATCTACCTGGCGCCGTTCGAGGCGGCGGTGCGCGACGGTGGCTCGCTCGGGATCATGACCAGCTACAACCGGGTGAACGGCCGCTGGTGCACCGAGCAGCCGGAGCTCCTCACGACGATCCTGCGCGACGAGTGGGGCTTCGAGGGCTTCGTCGTCACCGACTGGTTCGGCGTCACGGGCACGGCCGCGTCCGCCGCCGCCGGGGTCGACCTCGAGATGCCGGGGCCCGCCCGCGCGTTCGGCACGCTGCTCGCCGACGCGGTGCGCGCCGGCGAGGTCGACGAGGCGCACCTCGACGCCCAGGTCACCCGGCTGCTCACCGTCTTCGACCGCGTCGGCGCGCTCGACGACGGCGGCCCGGGCGAGGAGTCCTCCGACGACCGCCCCGAGCACCGCGAGGCCGCCCGCCGGGCCGCGACCGAGTCGATGGTGCTGCTGGCCAACGACGGGCTGCTCCCGCTCGACCGCGCCGCCCTCGGCACGGTGGCGGTGATCGGACCGAACGCGGACGACGCCCAGATCATGGGTGGCGGCTCGGCGTCGCTGCGGGCGCACTACGTCGTCAGCCCGCTCGACGCCCTGCGTGCCGCCCTCGGCGACGGTGTGAAGGTCGTGCACGAGCGGGGCTGCCACAACCGCCGGTCCACACCCGTGCTCGGGGGCCACGACACCGCGGCGCCGAGCGGGGCGGGCGCCGGGTTCGACGTCGACTGGTTCGCCGGACCGGACATGGCGGGCGATCCCGTGCACCACTCCCACGTCCCCGCGGCCGACATCTTCGGCCTGGAGCCGCCGGTGCCCCAGCTCGGGGCGGCCACCGACGGCTGGTCGTTCCGTGCGCACACGACGCTCACGCCCGAGGTCACCGGCACCCACGTCTTCACCCTCGTGCAGGCGGGGCGGGCGCGGGTCGTCGTCGACGGCCGTGCCGTCATCGACGGCTTCGCCGACCGGCCCCCGCGCGGCACCGCCTACTTCGGCCTCGGGAGCATCGAGGTCGAGGCCCCGGTCGAGCTGGAGGCCGGCGCCCCGGTCGAGGTCACGATCGAGTTCTCGACCGGGCGCAGCTCCGGCGCCGTGCGCATCGGCCACCGCGCTCCCGACCCGGCCGACCTGCTCGACCGGGCCGTGGCCGCCGCTCAGGCCGCCGACGCCGTGGTGCTCGTCGTGGGCACGAACGGCGAGTGGGAGTCCGAGGGCGACGACCGCCCGGACATGGATCTGCCCGGGCGCCAGGACGAGCTGGTGCGCGCCGTCCTCGCCGCCAACCCCGCCACGGTGGTCGTGGTCAACGCCGCCTCGCCGGTGACCATGGACTGGGCCGACGACGCCCGCGCCCTGCTGCAGATCTGGTTCGGCGGCCAGGAGATGGCCGCCGGCCTGGCCGACGTCCTCCTCGGCGACGCCGAGCCCGCCGGTCGCCTGCCCACGACGCTCCCGCTGCGGCTCGGCCACAACCCGTCGTTCGGCAACTTCCCCGGCGAGAACGGCCACGTCCGCTACGGCGAGGGCGTCCTCGTCGGCTACCGCTGGTACGAGGCGCGCGAGCTGCCGGTGCGGTTCCCGTTCGGCCACGGTGGCTCGTACACCACGTTCGCCCTGGGTGAGCCCGCGCTCTCCGCCGATGCGTTCGCCGCGGGCGTCGACGGGCGGCTCACCGTCACGGTCCCGGTCACCAACACGGGCCGCCGCCGCGGGGCCGAGGTCGTGCAGTGCTACGTGGCCCCGCCCGCCAGCCGGCTGGTGCGACCGCCGAAGGAGCTGGCCGCGTTCGCGAAGGTGTGGCTCGATCCCGGCGAGACCGCGACGGTCGATCTGGTGCTCGACGACCGCTCGTTCGCCTACTGGGACCCCACGATGCCCGACCGGGCCGATGTGGCGGCGCGGGCGTCGGCCGTGCCGATGGCCGGCGCCCGTGATGCCGCCCCCGCACCCGGTTGGCGGGTCGACGCCAGCCGCCACGACCTGCACATCGGCACGAGCTCGGCCGCCATCGCCCACGTCGTGCCCGTCGAGGTCTCCTCCGCGCCGTAAGGAACACCTGCCGTCGCGCCGGTGTTGGGCTCCGATGTGAGCGATCTCGACATCCCCCTGTCCGTGCTCGACCTCGCGCCCGTGGGCGAGGGCTCCTCCCCTGCCGCGGCGCTGCGCAGCTCCCTCGTGCTGGCCGCGGAGGCCGAGCACCTCGGCTACCGCCGCTACTGGGTGGCCGAGCACCACAACATGCCCGGGATCGCCAGCTCGTCGCCGGCCGTCCTCCTCGCCCACGCGGCGGGGGTCACCGAGACGATCCGCCTGGGCTCCGGCGGGGTGATGCTGCCCAACCACGCGTCCCTGGTGATCGCCGAGCAGTTCGGCATGCTGGAGGCGCTGCACCCGGGCCGCATCGACCTCGGCATCGGCCGGGCGCCCGGCACCGACCAGCTCACGGCCCGCGCCCTGCGCCGCCAGCCGCGGGGGCTGGCCGCCGACGACTTCCCCGACCAGCTCGTCGAGCTGATCGGCTACTTCAGCGGCCGGTTCCCCGAGGGCCACCCGTACGCGCACATCACTGCGGTGCCCGGCCTCGGATACCAGCCCGACCTGTGGCTCCTCGGCTCCAGCGACTACAGCGCCCGGGCCGCGGGGATGCTCGGGCTGCCGTTCTCGTTCGCCCACCACTTCGCCGCGGGCAACACGCTGCCGGCGGTGCAGGCCTATCGCGAGTCCTTCCGGCCGTCCGACGAGCTCGCCGAGCCCTACGTGATGCTCGGGGTCTCGGTGGTCTGCGCGGACACCGACGAGCGCGCCCGGTGGCTGTCCGGATCCGGGGCGCTCGCCTTCCTGCGGCTGCGCTCCGGCCGCCCCGGCCGCTACCCCACCCCGGAGGAGGCGGCCGAGTACACCTTCACCCCGCACGAGCGGGAGGCGATCAAGGCGTGGACCGGCTCGCACGTCGTGGGCGCCCCCGACACCGTGCGGTCGGGGCTCGCGGAGCTGGTCGAACGGACCGGCGCGGACGAGCTGATGGTCACCACGCTGACCCACGATCCGGACGACCGGCTGGCCTCGTATCGCCTCGTCGCAGAGGCCGCCGGCCTCTCCCCCGCCGACGGCGGCGACCGGCAGAAGACCCCTGTCTAGCGGGCCCCGCCAGGGGTACGGTCACAGCGGCACAACCCCAGCCTCCAAGGAGCTGACATGGCTGACGTGATCACCGACCTCTCGGACGCTGACATCGACACCGAGTGGCGCCACACCAAGGCCAGCCAGACGGCCGACGACGACGCCACCGACACGCAGGACCATGCCGACGGGGCGGACGACGCCGACGGCGTCGACCCCGACGAGGGCCCCGCCGACAGCAGCGACGCCGACCAGACCGACTCCTGAACCGCTGACCGGGCCCGCCGCCTCCGGCGCCCTCGCCCGCTGCGTCGGGGACGTCGAGGCCTTCCTCTCGACCACGTTCGGTGTGGCGCCCCATCGGTGGCGCCACACCGGCGCGTTCGACGACGTGCTGTCGCTGGCGGACGTCGACCGGGCGCTCACTGCGTCGGGCCTGCGTCAGCCGGCGTTCCGGCTCGTGCGCGACGGTGAGGTGCTCCCTCCGTCGACCTACACCCGCCCCGCCCGCACGGGATCGTCGCGCATCGATGACCTCATCGACACCGGTCGCGCCCTCGACCTGTTCGCCCAGGGCGCGACGATCGTCCTCCAGGGCCTGCAGCGCTGGTGGTCGCCGGCCGCGCACCTCTGCCGCGACATCGAGCTGACGCTCGGCCACCCGATCCAGGCCAACGCCTACCTGACGCCGCCCGGCGCCGCCGGGCTGGCGCCCCACCACGACACCCACGACGTGTTCGTGCTGCAGGTCGCCGGCGGCAAGCACTGGGTGGTGCGCGAGCCGGCGGTCGACACCCCGCTCCCCCGCCACACGACCGATCACGAGGTCGCCGCCGCCCGGCCCGTGCTGTTCGAGGCGGAGCTCGCGCCGGGTGACGTGCTCTACCTCCCCCGGGGGTTCGTGCACTCCGCCGCCGCGCAGGAGGGCGTGTCGCTGCACCTGACGCTCGGCGTACTCGCCACGACGGTGCACGACGTGCTGCGCCAGATCGTCGACATGGCGGGCGAGGACGTCGCCTTCCGCCGCTCCCTGAGGCCCGCCTGGCCCTACGACGACGATCTCGCCGGCGCCGAGGTGAAGGCCACGGTCGCCGACCTGGTCGACTGGCTCGGTCGCCTCGACACCGCCGCGGTGGCGGAGCGGATGCGCGACCGCTTCGTGGCGAACCGCACGCCACTGCTCGACGGCCAGCTGCTGGAGATCGCCGGCCTCGACGGCATCGACGACGGCACGGTCGTCGTCCGTCGCACCGGCACCGTCGGCGCGCTGGCCCTCGATCCCCCTGTCGGGGCCGCGGGCGACGACGGCGAGATCCGCCTCCGGGTCACCCTCGGGGACCGTCAGATCGTGATGCCTGCGGTGCTCGAGCCGGCGGTGCAGCGGCTGCTCGACGGATCCGACCACCGGGTCGGTGACCTCGCCGACCTGCTCGACGAGCCGAGCCGGCGAGTGATCGTGCGGCGACTCGTGCGGGAGGGCGCACTGCGTACCCGCACGTCCGGCACCGATGCCTGACGTGCGCGCCGTGGGGTGCCCCACCGATGGCTGACGGGCTGGCCGTGCGCTGCGCGACCACGTCCCTCGCACGCGACGAGCCGCTGATCGGCACCGCCTCCCGGGTGCAGCGCTGGATGCTCGTCGAGCAACCGGGCGCCTGGGGTCGCGAAGCGGTGCTCGAGAGCGCCCTCGACCGCGACGTCGCCCGCGCGCTCCACGACCAGGCGCGCCGCCACCGGGTGCGGCTGCTGCTCGCCCGGCGGCCCGGCGACCGCCGCCGCGACGGCGACCGCCGCGTGTTCCTGGCGCACTCGGGGCGCGAGCGGTACTGGATCGAGCAGCTCGACGTCCCCGGCGACCGCACCGGGACGCTGCTCGACATCGACCTCGGCGCCCTGGCCTTCCCCGAACCGCCCGGCATCGGTCGGCCGGGCCCACCCGGCCTTCACCTGGTGTGCACCAACGGCAAGCACGACCCGTGCTGCGCCGATCTCGGCCGTCCCGTCGTGCGGGCGCTCGCCGCCGCCGGGGCGCCCGACGTGTGGGAGGTGTCCCACGTCGGCGGCGACCGCTTCGCCGCCAACGTCGTCTGCCTCCCCGACGGCGTCTACTACGGCCGTGTCACGCCCGACGACGCCGCCCGGCTGCTCGCCGACCACCGGGCCGGCACGATCGACCTCGACCGGTACCGCGGGCGGAGCTGCCTGCCACCGCTGGTGCAGGCCGCCGACCTGTACGCCCGCCGGCACCTCGACGAGCGTCGCCTCGACGGGCTCATCCTGGTGTCCACGGAGACGGGCGACGACGACACGGTCGCGGTGGTGCTCCAGCAGCGCGACGGCGACACCGTCGAGGTCGTGGTGCGGCGCGAGCGGGCGCCGGAGGCCGTGCAACTGACCTGCCACGTGCCCGATCCGTCGCGGCCGTGGGCCTACCGCCTGGAGGACGTCCGGGCGCTCTGATCGCGGACGACGGGGTTCCCCTGTCGGGGACGGCTCGACCGTCCGCACCCGCCCGCGCCCCGACATCGAGAGAACGCCTCACTCGGGTCTCAATCGCGCAGGAGATCCTGGTACTCGTCGTGGCGCTCGATGTAACCGGCGATGAACGGGCAGGTGGCCACCACGGGGGTGCCGGCGGCGCGCACGGCGTCGAGGGCCCCTCGGGCGAGCACGCTGCCGATGCCCTTCCCCTCGAACGCGTCGAACACCTCGGTGTGGGTGAACACCCGGGCACCGTCCTGGTCCCGGTACTCGGCGAAGCCGGCGAGCTCGCCGTCGACGGTCACCTCGTAGCGGCTGCGGTCCGGCGCGTCGCGCACGTCAGTCGTCATGCCGGCGACGCTACCGGCGGACCGCGGGACCGCGGTGTGGGCGCGTCGAGGACGGGTAGCAACCGGGGACGGCAGTCAACGACAAGGAGCCGATGCGATGACCGACACGCTCGACGGTGCAGAGGTGGCGTTCCTCGTCGCCAACGAGGGCGTCGAACAGGTGGAGCTGACCGAGCCCTGGCAGGCGGTGGAGAAGGCTGGTGGACGTCCGGTGCTCGTCGCTCCCGAGAGCGGCCAGGTCCAGGCGTTCCACCACCTCGACAAGGCCGAGGCGTTCCCGGTCGACGTCACGCTCGACGACGCCGATCCCGCCCGCTTCGTGGGCCTCGTCCTGCCCGGCGGTGTGGCCAACCCCGACAACCTGCGGACCGACGACCGGGCGGTGCGGTTCACCCGTGCCTTCTTCGACGGCGCCAAGCCGGTCGCCGCCATCTGCCATGCCCCGTGGACCCTCGTCGAGGCCGATGTCGTGCGCGGCCGGCGCCTGACGAGCTGGCCCAGCCTGCAGACCGACATCAGCAACGCCGGCGGCGAGTGGGTTGACGAGCAGGTGGTCGTCGACACCGGCGGGCCCAACACGCTGGTGACGAGCCGCAAGCCCGACGACCTCGCCGCCTTCGAGGAAGCCATGGTCGACGCGTTCACCGCCTGAGATCGACAACCCCCCACGTCCGCGGGCCGTGGCCTCCCGAGCGTCGGTCGCCCGGTCCCCGTGACGGCCTCGCCCCCATCCCGCCCGGCGTTCGACCGGGCAGGATGGGGGCATCGCCACCGTTCGCCTCCTCGTGCTCTCCGACACCCACCTGCGCGGCGACCTGTCCAACCTCCCGCCGGAGGTGTGGGACATGGTCGACGCGTCCGACGCGGTGCTTCACGCCGGGGACGTCGTGACCTCCGATCTGCTCGATGCGCTCCGGGAGAGGCGGCCGGTGCACGCCGTGCTCGGCAACAACGACACGGCCCTGGTGGGCACGCTCCCCGATCGGATCGAGCTGGAGCTGGCCGGTGTGCGGGTGGCGATGGTGCACGACTCGGGCGCCCGGTCGGGCCGCGAGCGGCGGATGCGCCGGTGGTTCCCCGATGCCGACATCGTCGTCTTCGGCCACAGCCACATCCCGATCGACGCCGAGGGCGAGGAGGGGCAACGCCTGTTCAACCCGGGATCTGCGGTGCAGCGCCGCCGCGAGCCCCACCGCACCGCCGGAGTGCTGGAGCTGCGCGCCGGCACCATCGTCCGCCACGAGATCGTCCCCCTGAGCTGACGGGAAGCATCCGGGTGGCGCGCCGCGCGGGGTGGTCGTCACGACGGATGACCCACGCTGACATGCCGACCGCCCACCGACGGCTCGGCGAGGCAATGACTCGCGTCAGTGAACTCTCGAGGCGATCACGTGCGGCCCCCGCACGTCATCGCCTCGAGAACATCCGGTCGCGAGTCATTGCCTCGCTGATCTCGCCGCCGGCTCAGGCGGCCCGGTAGGTGATCGGCAGGGACTGGAGGCCCCGGATCACCATCCGTTCGCTCCACACCGGCTCACCGGCGAGGGCGACGTCGTCGAGGCGAAGCACGAGGGCACCGAGCGCCACCTCGGCCTGCAGCCGGGCGAGGTGCGACCCGAGGCAATGGTGCACCCCCGACCCGAACTGCACGTGGTGGGCGGCATCCGCGCGGTCGACCCGCACGAGGTCCGGCTCGTCCCAGCGCTCGGGGTCGCGGTTGGCGGCGCCGACGCACGGATAGAGCACGTCGCCCACCGCCACCTCCCGCCCGCCGATCGTCATCGGCTGCATCGCGATGCGCCGCACGAACTGGTTGGGGCCGTCGTAGCGCAGCAGCTCGTTGACGGCGTTGGGCAGCAGCTCCGGACGGGACCGCAGCAGGGCGAGCTGGTCGGGCTGGCGCAGCAGGGCGAGCAACCCGTTGCCGATGAGCGACATCGTGGGCTCGTGCCCGGCGACGTAGAGGGTGACGACCTGCGCCACCAGCTCGTTGCGGGAGAGGCGGTCGCCGTCCTCCTCGGCCTGCACGAGCGCAGTGAGCACGTCGTCGGCCGGCGCCCGTCGCTTGGCCTCGACCTGGCCGTCCAGGTACTCGTACATCTCGTCCATCAGGGCCTGGCAGCGGGCGTACTCGTCCTCGTCGAGCACCGGGTCGAGCATGCGCGCCACCGCCTGGATCCAGGCCCGCACGCGGGGCGCGTCCTCGTCGGGCAGGCCGAGCATGTCGTTGAAGATCGCCACCGGCAGCGGGTAGGCGAAGTCCGCGATCACGTCCATCGCGCCGCGTGGCGCCAGGTCGGCCAGCGCCCGGTCGACCCGCTCGGTGATCATCGCCCGGAGCGCCTCGACGGGACGGGGCCCGAACGGCTGCTGGAGCAACTTGCGCAGCCGGTTGTGGTCGGGGTCGTCGCGCAGCACGAGCGTGTCGGACGGGCGACCGGAGCGGGACTGCCGCTCCCGCTGCAGCTCGACCACGTCGGTGCCCCGGGCGTTGTCCAGCTCGACGCTGACGGTGGGGTCGCGCAGCAGCGCCACGACGTCGTCATGGCGGGTGAGCACCCATCCGTCGAGGAGCGGGGACCAGTGGACGGGGTCGTGCGCCCGGAGCCGCGCGTACTGCTCGTACGGCGAGGCCACGAACCCGGGCTCGAACGGGTCGAAGGCGACCGCCGGGGTCTCGGTCCCGGCCTCGGCGCCATGGTCCATCGCGGTCACTCCGCCACCACCGCGGGCAGCGCCTCCACGCCGGTGAGCCACGGGCGCCCGGCTGCGGCGAGCGCGTCCCACTTGGCGAGGTCGGTTCCGTCCTGGCCCAGGTCCTCCGGCGTGGGACCGACGCTGGCCGCCAAGGGTGCCAGGGCGTCGACGTCGAACCCGTAGGTCGCCGCCGTGTTGCCGCCGAGCATCGCCGCGGTCTCGTCGACGGGGATGTCGTGGAACGCGCCCCGCAGCCATGCGCGGGTGTGCGGCCAGGTGCCCTCCGGGTGGGGGAAGTCGTTGCCCCACATGAGGTTCCCGATGCCGATCTCGTAGCGGCGGGCGAGCTCGCGGCGCCGGGTGTTGGACGCCCCGATGGCGCACTGGGCGTCGAACACCTCGCTCGGCCGGCGGGAGAGGTTGGCGGTGAGCTGGTCGCCCAGCTTCCGGGATCCGTGCTCGCGGTCGTACACGTTGTCCATCGTCCACAGCAGGTCCGGCGCCCAGAACGCGCCGCACTCGGTGACGACGAAGCGGAGGCCCGGGTGACGGTCGAACACCCCCGCCCAGATCAGGAACCACAGCGGCCGCGACGACCACCACCGCACCTCGGTCGTGTACATGCCGACGTGCGGGCCGTAGGACGCCTTGTCGGCCGACCCGGAGTGGACGTGCACCGGCATGCCCAGCTCGGCGCAGGTCGCCCACACCGGGTCGTAGCGGGCGTCGTGGTACGGCGGGTAGGGCTGCCACATCGACGGGATGAGGATCCCGCCGCGCAGCCCCGACTCGCGGGCCCGACGGATCTCGGCGACCGCCGCGTCGACGTCGAAGATCGGCACGATGGCCACCCCGGCCCGCCGCTCGGGACTGGTGGCGCACAGCTCCGCCAGCCAGCGGTTGTGGGCCCGGGCGCCCGCCATGAGCAGGGTCGGGTCGGTGTCGCCCCCGGCCGCCAACCCGGCCCCGAACGGGGCGCTGGCCCCGGAGGACACGGCGTCGGCGTCGGGGAAGATGACCTCGCCCACCACCCCGTCGGCGTCGAGCTCCTTGTCGCGGCGGCCGGCGTCCCAGCCGCCCCGCAACCCTTCGGCGTTCTCGCTCTCCCACTCCTGCGCGAACTCGGCGTTGAGCATGCCCCGCTGGGCGAGCTCGATCATCTTGGTGCGCTCGGCGAGGTGGGCGTCGAAGGTGGCGCGGTGCTCCGGATCGAGCCAGTCGCGGTACTCGGCGTTCGGCAGCCCGGCGTGGCAGTCGGACGAGATGATCAGGTACCGCCCGCCGGTGGCGGCGAGGTGGTCGGGGGTGGCGGTCATCGTGTGCTCCCTGTCCGCTCGGTCCTAGTAGTCATCGGTCAGGTACGTGGGATTGCTGCGTTCGATCATCGAGGCGGCGCGGGCGCTGATCTTGGCGTCGGCACCCGCCGACGGCGGCAGGATCCAGAACGTGCCCGCCACCACCGCCTTGGCCACCCGGTCGGCGACCTCCTCGACCGGCGTGTAGGTGAGCGTCACCCCGGCGTCGGCCATGCGCTTCTCGAACGACGCGATCGTCGTCGGCGGCGTCGTGCGGGGCGTGGCGTTGGCCATCTCGGGCGGGCGGTTGCGCCACGACTCGAACAGCCCGGTGCGCAGGATGTGCGGTCCGGGGAACAGCACCGAGGCGCCGACCCGGCCGCCGAGCGCGTCGAGCTGGGCGTACAGCGACTCGCTGAGCGTCACGACCGCCGACTTGGTGAGGGCGTAGATCGGGGTGCGCTGCAGCGGGGCGATGCCGCCGTTGCCCGAGGACGTGTTGACCACGTGGCCGTCCTCGCCGCTCGCCACCATCGCGGGGACGAACGCCTTGATGCCGTGGATGACGCCCCACACGTTCACGTCGAGGGCCCAGCGCCAGTCGTTGATCGTGTGGTCCCACATGTGGCCCTCGGCCCCGGCGCCGACGCCCGCGTTGTTGCACAGGAGGTGGATGGCGCCGTGGGCGTCGAGCGCGGCGTCGCGCAGGGCCTCCACCGACGCGAAGTCGCCCACGTCGGTGACCACGCCCATCACGTCGAGGCCGTCACCGCGCAGCGTGGCGACGGTGGCGTCGAGCGCGGGCGCCTCGACGTCCGCGAGCACGACCTTCATGCCGTCGCGGGCGAACCGCTCACCCATCGCCCGCCCGATGCCGCTGGCCCCGCCAGTGACGACGGCGACCTTGCCGTCGAGGTGCTCGATCATCGCCGGGCCCTCACTCGTCGCCGACCGGCGACAGGTCGTCGTAGCGCTGGTGGGCGTAGGGGGCGATCCACTCCCCCGGCACCCGGGCCACGATCTCGCCCCGCTGCACGCTGCGCCGCTCGGACAGCGTGAGGCTCACCAGCCGGCGGACCGGCAGGTCGGCGACCGGGTCGAAGCGGGACTCGCGCAGGGTCACGCCGCCGTCGACCCGGGCCAGCGAGCGGGCGGACTCCGTGCGGTGGCAGTACACGAGGGCCGGCTCCCCGTCGAACCCCTTGCCGTCGGGGGCGGGAAGGAACTTGAGGTAGAAGTCGACCCGGTGCAGGTCCTCCGGCACGGGCAGCTCCTCGGTGACCGTGCCCGCCACCTCGATGAACGTGGTGCCGAGCCGGGTCACACGGCCGACCACCCGGTCGCCGTCCCGCTCCAGGGTCACCTCGGCGAGCTTCTTCGGCTCGCCGAAGGTCTCGCGCCCGCCGACGACCGACTGCTCGGTCGTCATCGGCATGACCAGCGGGTAGTTGCCGACCTGGCCCTCGTGGCGGGCCTGCACGGCGAAGGTGCCGGCGCCGAACGGCGGCCGCCCCTCCCCCAGGTCGACCCGCGCCACCGACACCCGCACCAGCGGCTCGTCGGTGGGCTCCAGCGGCGGCGGCAGCACCGCGGCCACGGCCTCGGGATCGGTCTCGTACGTCGCGGTCAGCGATGTCGACCAGGCCCCGACCGAGGTGGCCTTGACCTCCCGGTTCTCGAGTTGCTCGGGCGTACGGGGCCCGTAGCGGATCCTTCCCATGCCATCCCCCTCGTGTCGGAACGTGACCCGGCCTCGGCTACGAGCGCCCGGCCGCCGCGGCTGCTGCGGCGAAGGTCGGGCACCGCAGCGCCTCCGCCGGGATCTCCTCGGGCGGCAGCGGCACCGCCACCTCGTCGACCCGGGGGCCGATGCGGGCCGCCACCGGCGCCAGCGCGTCGAGGTCGAAGCCGTACACCCGGGCCGCGTTGCCGCCCACCATCGCCGCCACCTCGTCGCGGTCGACCCCGGCGAAGGCGAGGCGCAGGTGCTCGTGGCTGTAGGGCCAGCAGCCCTCGAGGTGGGGGAAGTCGTTGCCCCACATGATCTTGTCGACGCCCACAGCCCCGCGCATGGCGACCTCGTGGGGCCGCACGAAGCTGGCGCCGACGTGGCACTGGCGGGCGAAGTACTCGCTCGGCTTCAGCGGCAGCCCGGCCATGACCTCGGCGCCGAAGATCTGCTCCTGGCTCACCGGCTGCCCCGGTTTGCGTGCCGGAGGTGCGCCCATGCGCTGGTGGTAGTAGTCGAGCGTGGCGAGCTGCTCGGGAAGCCAGGCGGTGCCCTGCTCGGTGAAGACCACCTGCAGGTCCGGGTGACGTTCGAGCACCCCGGCGAAGATGAGGTGCCACAGCGTGCGGTGCGCCCACCAGGTCACCTCCAGCAGGAACATGACCTTGGCCTCGGGATAGGGGCCGTAGTCCGGCGCGGCGCTGCCGCTGTGGTGCGTGACAGGCATGCCCAGCTCGGCGCACACGGCCCAGAGAGGCTCGTAGTCGGGCGCGTAGAGCGGCGGGACGCCGGAGCCGGGCGGGGCGCCGGGCAGCAGCACGCCGCCGGTGAGCCCGGCCTCGTGCGCCCATCGCACCTCGGCGACGGCCCGGTCGACGTCGTGGAGCATGATCTGTGCGATGCCGGCTCGCCGCCCCGGTGCGGCCGCGCAGAAGTCGGCCAGCCAGCGGTTGTGGGCGTGCAGCCCGGCCCAGCGCAGGTCGAGGTCGCCCGCCGTGGCCCCCGGCGGCTGGAGCACGAGCGACGGCTTGGGGAAGAACGGCGGGACGGTGTTGGGGAAGATCACCTCGGCGGCGACGCCGTCGGCCTCCAGCTCGGCGAGGCGGCGGTCGTGGTCCCAGTTGCGGCCGGCGTCGTCATCGCGCAGGTCGCCGTAGGGGTTGGCGTAGGTGGCCCGCCAGGCGTCGAACTCGTCGTGCAGCGCGGCGTCGAGGTAGGGCCGGTAGTCGGGGATGTCGCCGCCCCCGTGGCAGTCTGCGGAGATCACGGTGTAGCGGTCGCCGCCGTCGGACGGCGGCGCGTCGGTGCCGGTCATGCAAGCCCCCTCGCGCACGGCGTGAGACGTTTCTCGATTTCGTCTCACGGCGAACGTAACATCGG
>DASUQS010000061.1:0-10800 GCA_036280455.1 Acidimicrobiales bacterium | reverse complement strand
TGGAGGCCGCCGCACGGCGGCAGTTTGCCCGCTTGGCCGAAGCCCTCGACGCGCAGCCCCAGCCGATCCGTCTCGCTGAGCGGCCCGTGCCGCGGCGGGGGACGGACCGATGGCGGGTCGCCGCGCTCGCGGCCGGCGCGGCCGCCGCAGTCGTTGTGGTGACGGCCTTGTGGTCCTCACCCGATCCGACGGCCGACGTGACCGTCGGCCAGGCGGTCGAGGGCGCGTCCTGCGAGCCCAGGGTCGCCGAGGACGGCGTCATCGGAGGAGGGGACCTGCCGGCGGGCGGCGAGTGGGCGTTCCGTGTCGGATGGGAGCGAGGGTCGCTCGTCGGCTTCCGGTACCTGGACGGCGAGCGACGAGGCGGCTGGGGTCACGACGCTGCATCGTGGCCGGGAGTCGTCAACCGGGGGCTGCTCACCGGAGAGATCACGCCGATGGGCGGAGGTTCGGTGATCGATCTGATCCTTCCGGCTGCGGCAGCGTCGGTCGACGTCCACCTGGCCGACGGGACGACGGTGGAGCTGTGCCCGGCGACGGTGGTCCGGCCGGCTCCGGATGCGGGACCCGACGCCGAGCCGGTCGCGTTCGCCGCCGGCTTCCTTCCTGCCGGTGATGTCGTCGAAGACGTCTACGTCGTCGATCGCGAGGGAAGACGCCTCGCCTGGATGACAGATGTCGTCGGCACTGCGGAGCAGCAGGCGTCCGTCAGCGCTGAGCACGGAGGCGGATCGTCCACGCCGGGACGTGAGAGCCGCGTGGAGACCGTCGGCGTGTGGCTGGACCTCGACCCAACCCTGGTGCCCCTCCCCTTGGGCGGCGATCCGGTGCCGGAGTACGTAGACCCGTTGGCCGACGCAGTCGAGGTCGTCAGGGGCGAGACAGAAGCCGGGCGCTGGTCATTGCTCGCAGGCTCCAACGGCGAGGAGATCGCGGTCGGGCTACGCGGGACCGGGCTGTCAGGCGGGTTCGGCGGTACAGCCGATCAGGTGAACGACCTGGCGGAGATCAACTGGACGGTGTCCGCAGCGGACGGAGGGCAGGTGGTGTGGGGGCCGACGCCACCGGCGGTCTCCACCGTGGTCGTGACGCTCGCCGACGGGACCACACTGGCGGTGCCGACCACAGATGCCGGGGTGGAAGGCCTGACCCTCCCGGTGTTCGCCGTCGCCGTGCCAGAAACCGCCACAGTCGTGGGCATTGAAGGCATCGATGCCGCAGGCACACTGCGCTACCTCGCCGATGTTGTCGGCCTCGACCAGCTGGCGACAGCTGGTGGTGACCTCGACGGGGTCGGCCTAGCGATCCAACGAGTGGGATGAGCTCGGGACCCAAGTGCCCTGCACGCCAGACGCCCTCGTGGCGGGGCCTGCCCCGGCAGGGCCTGCGACTCCGGTGTGCGCTTCTGCTCGCGGACGATGACGTCCTCCCACTCGTCGAGAAGTGCGTCGGTCCAGATGACGTCGTGGAGGCCGTCTTCGGTCAGGGCCCGCCGCAGGTCCATCACCAAGAACGGGAAGAGACGTTCGTGTCGTGCGTTGGCCGGCTGTCAGCTCGCCCTGAGGTGCTCGCGGAGGGCTTCCCGGATGACCTCAGAGACGGGGACGCCCTCGTCCTCGGCGCGGCGGACGAGCCGCTCCTTGAGGTCCGGGTCGAGCCGCACCGACTCGACCGTCGAGCGCCCGGCGCCGAGCCGAGGCCGGCCGCGCTTGCCACGCCGGCCCACGATCTCGTCGACGTCGTAGCCGTGCTCTGCTTCGTCGGCGAGGCGTTCGACGAGGTCGTCGGTGATCGGTGTGCCGGACGTGGTGTGCCCGTAGGTGCGCTTGGTCATGGGTCGAGCAGCTTCCGGTAGACGGCGCGGAGCGGCATCGCGTGGATGATCAACTCGTCGCCCTCGACGGAGACGAGCACGACGATCTCGAGCAGGTTCGCCGCCCGGTCCGGGCCGATGACGAGCCACCGATCCGGGTCCTCCCCGAGGTCGTCGACGACGATCGAGTGCTCGACCGCGTGCAGCATGTCGACATCGGCGATGCGGTGCCGGCGGGCCGATGGGCGGATCTCCACACGGCATTAACGTAGTACGAAATCTGTCTCGACGCCACGAAAGCGCTGGCCGCTCAGGCGTAAGCGGGATCTACTGACCAGATGGCGCGTCCAGCGACAGCGGCGCCGACGATCTCCTCACGCCCACCCGGGAGGCAGCATGTCGCAGGTCCGCGTCCACAACTTCTCGATCTCGCTGGACGGTTTCGGCACCGGGGAGGGCATCACGCTCGACGCCCCGTTCGGCCACGCCGGCGAACGCCTGCACGAGTGGATGTTCGCCACCCGCTTCTGGCGCTCGATGGCCGGGCAGCCCGGAGGGAGCGAGGGTGTCGACCACGCCTTCGCCGTCCGCCACGGCGTCGGGATCGGTGCCGAGATCATGGGGCGGGGCAAGTTCAGCGCCTCGTCCGGGCCGTGGACCGATGTCGGCACCGACGACGAGTGGCGGGGATGGTGGGGGCCGAACCCGCCGTTCCACACGCCGGTGTTCGTGCTGACGCACCACCCGCGCCCGCCGATCGAGATGGAGGGCGGCACCGTCTTCCACTTCGTCGACGCCGATCCGAACGAGGCACTCGACCTTGCCCGGGAGGCCGCCGGCGGGCTCGATGTCCGTCTCGGCGGTGGTGCCACCGTCATCCGCGACTTCCTCGCCGCCGGCCTCGTCGACATCCTGCACGTCGTGCAGGTGCCGATCCTGCTCGGTCGCGGGGTGCGCCTCTGGGACGGCCTCGACGGTGTCGAGGAACGCTATGACATCGAGATGGTCTCCTCACCGAGCGGCGTGACGCATGTGACGTTCGTCCGCCGTTGATCGGCACCGCCGGCCGCAGGAGCTTCCTGAACTGGCAGGAATGGTCAGCGCACTGTCATGGCCGCCGACGAAGGTCGGGCGCAGAATGGCGCTCGTGACTGGTGGTTGCGGCGGCTGCCCACCGCGGTCTCTCGTCCTCGTTGCCGATGACCAGTGGAGGAGAGGCGCGCAGGTCTACCGACCGCAGCACACGTGAGGAGGGAGCCCCGTGGGCACAGTGCAGGCGCAGGCGATCATGTCTCTGGACGGGTACGTCGCCAAGCAGGACAACTCCATCGGCCGGCTGTTCGACTGGCTGCAGAACGGCGAGGTCGCGATCGCGACCCCCGCGGGGGACTTCACGGTCCACCTCACCCCGCCGACCGCCGAGCACTGGCAGCGCTGGGTCTCCTCCCTGGGAGCGCTCGTGTGCGGTCGGACGCTGTTCGACGTGGCCGAGGGCTGGCACGGCAGGCACACCTTGGACGTCCCGGTCGTCGTGGTGACGCACCGGGTTCCGACGGCCTGGGTCGACGCCCACCCCGACGCGCCGTTCTCCTTCGTGACCGACGGGGTCGAGGCTGCGATCGCACGGGCCCAGGAGGTCGTCGGCGACCGGGTCATCGCCGTCGCCGGGGGAACCATCGCCCGGCAGTGCCTGGACCTGGGGCTGCTGGACGAGGTCGCCGTCGACCTGGTGCCGGTGGTGATGGGCGCGGGTAACCGACCCTTCTTCGGCGAGCTCTCCTCAGAGGACGTCCTGCTCGGCAACCCGACGGTCTGCGTCCAAGGAGACCGGGTCACCCATCTCGTCTTCCCGGTCCTGCGGTGAGCGAGGAGGCCTCGGCGTAACCGTGCCACGACGCTGACCCCCTCGCCGTGCCCGGGGGCGTGTGCGGATTGCATATGTCGCCGATACGCCGTGCTGCTTAGCCTTCGGGTGTGCGCGTGCTGGTCGTGGAGGACGAGCCCTACCTGGCGGAGGCCGTCCGTGACGGCCTCCGGCTGGAAGCGATCGCGGCCGACATCGCCGGCGACGGGGACACCGCCCTCGAACTGCTCAGCATCAACTCCTACGACCTCGCGGTCCTCGATCGCGACGTCCCCGGGCCCTCCGGCGACGAGATCGCCCGGCGGATCGTGGACTCGGGCAGCGGCATGCCGATCCTCATGCTCACCGCGGCTGACCGCATCGACGACAAGGTGTCCGGGTTCGAGCTCGGCGCCGACGACTACCTCACCAAGCCGTTCGAGCTCCGGGAGCTCGTCCTGCGGCTGCGGGCGCTCGACCGCCGGCGCGCCCACGTCCGGCCCCCGGTCAGCGAGATCGCGGGCCTCCGGCTGGACCCCTTCCGCCGGGAGGTCTTTCGCGACGGACGCTTCGTGGCGCTCACCCGCAAGCAGTTCGCCGTGCTCGAGGTCCTGGTCGGCGCGGGGGGCGGTGTCGTCAGCGCCGAGGAGCTGCTGGAGCGGGCATGGGACGAGAACGCCAACCCGTTCACCAACGCCGTCCGCATCACCGTCTCCGCCCTGCGCAAGCGACTCGGCGAACCCTGGGTCATCGCCACGGTGCCCGGCGTCGGCTACCGCATCGACACCGGCTCCGGCCCCGGCGACCGCATCGACGCCGGCTCCGGCCCCGGCGACCCCGCCGACTCCGCCGACCCGCATGGCACGTCCTAGGCGGCCCGGGCTCAGCGCCCGGCTGAAGCTCACCCTCAGCTACGCCGGGTTCCTGGTCATCGCCGGCGGCCTCCTGCTCGCCGTGGTCTGGGTGTTCCTGCTGCGATACGTGCCCGACGGCGTCCTGTACGACCGGCGGCGCACCGGCCTGGTCCCGTACAGCCCCGACCGCAGCGACCTGTGGCGTGCCTTCGCGCCCCGCGCGGCCCAAGCGATGGCCGTCCTCCTCGTGGTCGGCCTCCTGGGAGGCTGGGTCCTCGCCGGCCGCATGCTCGCACCGCTCACCCGGATCGCCGACGCCGCACGGCTGGCCGCGAGCGGGTCGCTGTCCCATCGGATCCGCATGGAGGGGTCGAAGGACGAGTTCCGCGAGCTCGCCGACGTGTTCGACACCATGCTGGAGCAGCTCGAGGCCCAGGTCCTCGAACAGCAGCGGTTCGCCGCCAACGCCTCCCACGAGCTGCGCACCCCGCTGGCGATCTCGCGGACGCTCCTCGACGTGGCCCGCAACGACCCCACGCGTGACCAGGGCGTGCTCATCGAACGCCTCCACGCCGTCAACACGCGGGCGATCGACCTCACCGAGGCCCTGCTGGTGCTCAGCCGCAGCGATCTCCGGAGCTTCACCCGAGAGCCCGTCGACCTCTCCCTCGTCGCCGAGGAAGCCACCGAAACGTTGCTCCCCCTCGCGGAGCAGCGCGGCATCACGATCGACGTCGGCGGCGATCGGACACGGACCCTGGGCTCGTCCGAGCTGCTGCTGCGGATGGTGACGAACCTCGTCCAGAACGCCATCGTCCACAACCTCCCCGACGGCGGCAGCGTGACGGTCCACACCGCATCACGGGACGGCGCGAGCGTGCTGCGCGTCGAGAACACGGGTCATGCGCTCCCGCCGACGCTGGTGGCGACCCTCACCGAACCGTTCCAGCGCGGCACGCAACGCATACGCACCGACGACCATGCGGGCGTCGGCCTGGGGCTGGCCATCGTGCACAGCATCGTGCGAGCACACGACGGCACCCTCGACCTCGCCCCCCGCCCGGCCGGCGGCCTCGTCGTCACGGTGGGCCTTCCCGGCACGTCGCAGGTCTCGACCCCGACCGGGGCCACCCGTTCGTGATGCGGCGGTTCGGTGCCGGCCGGCACCACAATCGGTCGCGGCACCGGCGAATCGGCGACCCCGCCCGACTGAACATGTCTTGACAGTTATATAGCCGTAGGGGGATATTGGCGCGGTGAGCTTCGCCGTCCTCGCCGAACCCAGCCGCCGCGACATCCTCGACCTGTTGCGCGACGGCGAGCGGTCCGTGGGCGAGCTGGTCGACCAGCTCGACCTCAGCCAGCCCGGCGTCTCCAAGCACCTCCGCCTGCTGCGCGACGCCGGGTTCGTCGAATCGCGGGCCGTCGCCCAGCGGCGCCTGTACCGGCTCCGCCCCGAACCGCTCGTCGCGATCGACGAGTGGCTGGCCCCGTACCGCCGGTTGTGGACGCGCTCTCTCGACGACCTCGAACGCCACCTGGAGGACAACCCATGAACGGCAACGGCGACCTGCTGACGATCGACGGCCGGTCGGTGCTCCGCTTCGAGCGGCACTACCGGCACCCCGTCGCCCGCGTGTGGCGAGCGGTCACCGAGCCGTCGGAGATGGCGGCCTGGTTCCCGTCCCAGGTGATCGGTGACCGGGTGGTCGGCGCCGACCTGGTCTTCGACGACGACGCACAGCGGGCGGCGGACCGCGCCGCCGGTGAGCCGACTCGAGGCGAGGGTGCCTGGTTCCGCGGCACCGTCATCGCCTTCGACCCGCCCACGCTGTTCGAGTTCAGCTGGGGCGCTGAACGCCTGCGGATCGAGCTGACCCCCGAGGGCGACGGCACCCGGATGGTGTTCACCCAGGTGCTCAGCCACGCGTCGGTGGCCGCCCGCAACGGGTCGGGATGGCACCTGTGCCTCGCCGGGCTCGACGAGCTGCTCGGCCCGGGGGAGCGGCACGGTTCGCCCGAGGACGCCTCCGGCGACGGGTGGAAGGCGGTGTACGACGACTACCTGCGCCGGATGGGCCCGCCGCTGGGCGTCCCCTCGGCGGACGGCGCCGTGACCTGGGAGCGCGCCACCCACGTGGGCCCCGACAAGGTACGGGCGGCCGTGAGCGACGCCGTCGAGATGGCGGCGTGGGGTGCCGGTGACGAGTCGACCGGCGCGCTCCGGTGGGACATCGAGCCGTCCGGCGAGGGCACGGTCTACCGCCTCACCCACACGGCGGTCGGCGACGACGCCGACCTGGCCGCCCGATGGCACGGGCTCCTGATCCAGCTCGACATGTACCTCGCCGCCGGCCAGCTCGTGCCGGTCGACGGCCGGGACTGGGCCGAGGCGTACCGCAGAATCCTGTGAGCGCGCCGTCCTCGTGCGGCCGCCCCGTTCGTCGGTCGTGTGAGACCACGACCGAGACCAGGAGCAGGTCATGCAGGAGCAACGAACGACGACCACGACCACATCGGCCGACGGGACGGCGATCGCCTACGAGCGCTTCGGTGAGGGCACGCCGCTCGTCCTCGTCGGTGGGGCCTTCAACGACCGGCAGTCGCCGGTGGCCGGCGTCCCGCTGGCCCGGTGGCTCGCCGACGCCGGGGTGGGCGCGGTCTACGCCTACGACCGGCGCGGGCGCGGCGACAGCGGCGACACGCCGCCCTACGACCCGGCGCGCGAGGTCGAGGACCTGGCGGCCGTCATCGACGCCGCAGGCGGCGCCGCCGGCGTGTTCGGCCACTCGTCCGGCGCGGCCCTGGCGCTCCGGGCGGCCACGGCGGGCATCGGCGTGACCCGCGTGGCGGCGTTCGAGCCGCCCTTCACCGAAGCTGCCGTACCGCCCGACGGGGACCCGACCCAGCGGCACCCCGGACAGGACCTGGCCGAGCAGATCGACGAGCTCGTGCGAGTCGGCGATCGAGGGGCTGCGGTCGAGCTGTTCCAGATCTCGATCGGCATCCCAGCCGAGGTCGTCGAGCAGATCCGCCAGGCGCCCTTCCGGCCCGCGCTCGACGCCATCGCCCACACGCTCGTCTACGACCTGCGGGTGCTGGGCTCCGGCGCGGTGCCGGTCGACGAGCTGCGGGCCGTCGACGTGCCGACCCTGGTCGTGGTCGGCGGCGCCAGCCCGGAGCCCTTGCAGGTGGCCGCCCGCGCCGTCGCCGACGCCGTGCCGGGCGCGTCGCTCGCCGTGTTGGACGGCCTCGACCACAGCGCCGGCACCGACGACCTGGCGCCGGTCCTCGGCCAGTTCTTCGCGGCCTGAGGGAGCGAGTTCGTCGTCAGGAGGGCTCGAACTCGGCCGGCCGGCGGCCTGAACGGGGGCGGGGCGCTCCCGTCAGGAGGGCTCGCACTCGGCCAGCCGGCGGGCGAGGTAGCGGCGCTCACCCTCGTTGGCCGTGCCGTCCCGTGCCCGCCGGTAGGCCGCGGCCGCCTCGACCGTCCGTCCCAGCCGCCGGAGCAGGTCGGCCCGCGTGGCCGTCAGCAGGTGGTGGTCGGCGAGCTCGCCGGCCTCCGCGATCTCGTCGACGAGCTGCAACCCCGCCGCAGGCCCGTCGGCCATGGCCACCGCGACCGCACGGTTCAGCCGCACGACCGGCGACGGCACCAGCGCGACGAGCTGGTCGTACAGGTCGACGATCTGTGCCCAGTCGGTGTCGGCGGGGGCGGGAGCGGTGGCGTGGCAGGCCGCGATCGCCGCCTGGAGCTGGTAGGGCCCCACGCGCCCGTGCCGCAGCGCGCGCTCCAGGGCGGCGACGCCGGCCGCGATCTCGCCGCGGTCCCAGGCGCTCCGATCCTGCTCCTCCAGCGGGACCAGCGCGCCCGACGCGTCGGTGCGCGAGTCGATGCGGGCATGGTGCAGTCGCAGGAGCGCGTGCAACCCGTGCGCCTCCGGGTCGTCCGCCATCAGGTCGGCCACCATCTCGGCCAGCCGGACCGCCTCCTCGCACAGGCCGCGCCGGGTCAGTGTGGGTGCCGACGTCGCGGCGTACCCCTCGTTGAAGAGGAGGTAGATGACGCCGAGCACGGCGGTCGTGCGCTCCGGCAGGAGGTGGGCGGGGGGAACCCGGTAGGGGATGCCCGCGATCCGGATCTTCTGCCGGGCCCGGACGAGGCGCTTGGCCATCGTCGCCTCGGGCACGAGGAAAGCGCGTGCGATCTCGGGCACCGTGAGGCCGGTCAGCGTGCGCAACGCCAAGGCGACCTGGGCCTCGATGCCCAACGCCGGGTGACAGCACGTGAAGATGAGCCGCAACCGGTCGTCGCCGACCTCTGCCGTCCCCACTCCGTCGTCGCCGAGCTCGGGCATCCCGACCGCGTCGCCCGGCTCCTCCGTGCGGGCGCGTTCGGCGGCGACCTCGCGCAGCTTGGCCTCGCCGACCGCGGTCCGGCGCAGCCGGTCGACCGCGCGGTTGCGGGCCGTCGTGGTCAGCCAGGCGCCCGGCCGCTGCGGGACGCCGTCGCGCCGCCACGTGCGCAGGGCCAGCGCGAACGCCTCCTGGGTGCACTCCTCGGCCAGGTCCCAGTCGCCGGTGGCGCCGATGAGCGTCGCGACGACCTGCGCCCACTCCTGCCGGAACGCCGCCTCGACGGCGCGCTCGACCGCCCGGTCGTCCTCGCCGGGCGGGCTCACGGCTCCAGAACGGGTCGGACCTCGACCTGGCCGTACCGGGCGGCGGGATGTCCGGCCGCGATGTCGATCGCCTCGTCGAGGTCGGCGCAGTCGATCAGCGCGAACCCGCCGATCTGGTCCTTCGTCTCGGCGAAGGGCCCGTCGGTGAGCAACACCTCGTGCCCCCGCACCCGCACCGTGGTGGCCGTGCGCGACGGGTGCAGCCCTTCGTGCGCCTGCAGCACGCCGCGCTGCTGGAGGTCTGCGAACCAGGCGCGGAACACCGCCAGGTCGTCGGCGCTGTCGGGATCGTTCAGGTCGACGGCACCTGCGCCGGTCTCGGTCTCCTCCGCACTGATCATCAACAGGTAGCGCACGGTTGCCTCCTCGGTCTCATCCTCCCGACGAACGTGGGGGTGCCGCGAGGACGTGGATCAGTCGTTGACCTGCAGCGAGGCGTACACCTCGTCCATCCCGCTGTTCAGGTCGGCGCGGTTGTAGGGGATCGAGGCCCAGAACGCGCCCGGGCGGGCTCGGCCGGTGTCGACCACCACCACGATGACCTTCTCGCGCGTGGTCTCGAGGCCCTCCTGCGTGAACGCGACCTCGTGGTGGATGAAGTAGCCGGGCCGGCCGTCGACGGTGATCGCCGTCTCGTTCACGATCGTCGTCGCGGCACCCTCCACGTAGTGCGACCCGACGAGGGAGTCGGCCAGAGCATGGGTGGCGGTCGGGAGGTCGGCCTCGCCGCCGTAGGGGATGGTGTTGACCAGGTCGCCGATGAGCAGGTTGCCGATCCACTGGCCCCCGGTGGGCAGCTCCTGGACGACGACGAACTGGCCCGCGGTGCCCTGGAGCTCGGGTATCGACGTGTGGTTGCCCGCGGCCCAGTCCCGCCACGGCTCGGGCAGCCGCGTGAACGACAGGCCACCGGAGCTGATGAACTCGCTGTCGGGCTCCCCCGCGGTGGTGGTCGTCGTCTCCTCCTCCGTCGTCGTGGTGGTCGACTCGGCGGTCTCCTCGGTGGTGGTCGTCGTCTCCGTCGCGCTCTCGTCGCCGTCCCCACCACCGGACACCAGGACGACGCCCCCGACGCCGAGGAGCACGACGATGAGCGCGACCAAGCCGATGAGCAGGTAGCGGCTCGAGTCGTTCTGCGGCGGCCCGGCCGGAGGAAACGCGCCGGACGCGGGGCCGGGCGGCGGGAACCCGCCCGACGCCGGGCCTGGTGGTGCGTAACCGCCGGAAGGCGGGGCCGGCGCCGGGAACTCGTCGCCCGCCGGGCCTGGCGCCGGGAGCTCGCCGTTCGTCGGGCCTGGCGGTGGGAACCCGCCGCCCGCCGGCGGGATGCTGGCCGCGGCGTCGGCGGGGGGAGCGTCGGCTCCCGGGCCGTCCGTGGGACCCGCCTGCGCTTCCGGCGGGGATGCGGAGGCGCCGGCACCCACGTCCGCGGTCGGCGCGGTGGTGTGCTGGGTCCACTCGGAGCCATCCCACCAGCGCAGGTCGGAGCCACCGTTCGGGTCGGAGTACCAGCCAGCTTCCACGAGCCGTGACCGTAGCGAACGTGGCCGGCCGGTCCGTGCGCGGGGCGGGCGCGGAGTTCCGCCTCGACGCCGGACTCAGCCGGGG
>DASUQS010000060.1:0-34948 GCA_036280455.1 Acidimicrobiales bacterium | reverse complement strand
CGAACAGAACCACGAGCAAGCCCGGCGGCAGACAGCCGACAGGGAACTCCGACACAGACCGCCGATCGGGAGTTATGCGCGGGGAGGTATCCAGTCGATGCTCTCGAACGCCCGCCGATCGGCGAAGACCGAGCGGCAGTTCTGCGCTAGTGGTCTCGCGCGCGGTGGTTCGCTTCGCGGTGGCGAACACGGCGGCGGAACATTGCTCGGAACCGCCGCTGGTCGCGCTCGATCGCGACGAAGGTCGGGTCCGACGCCGCCTCGTAGTACTCGGTCTCTGCGTCGTCGTGATCCTCTTCGACAAGCCGCGCGAGGTCATCGCGCATTGGCGGTCCGTTCGGAAGCCGCGAAACCCACGCCGCCTTGTCGGAATGCTCAACCACGTCACAAGTATCGACGAAACGCAGTGCTCCGCAGGAGTGCCGAGCGACAGCTATGAGCCCAGGACGATCGCCAGCACGTACCGCCCGTGGGCTGACTCCGTCATGTGGTCCGCGGGAGTCGGCGGCGTGCGCCACGGACCTCGTATCAGTTCTCGCGCCAACGACGCCGACTGCTGCACGTCAGGGACGTCCGAATAGTCCGCAATGCGGCTCAGCGCCGGATACGTCCCATCATCGGCGACTAGGAGACCCTCAAGGCCGAGAACTCTGATGCCCCGACGCTCGGCCTCGCCGAGCAGCTCATCGGCCGCATCGATGTCGATGAGTGTCTCCCCACCGCGGCGCTCGACGGCATCAGGGCGCCGCTGAGCGAACTCGTCATGCAGCGACGTCGTCACCGGCACAGATTGCCCTGATGGAGTGCGCCGTGCGGGTGATGCGCTCCGTCGCCGTTCCACGGGCCTCCTTCGTGTTGGGGCTAGACACCGTGGGCCGACTCCAGCACAAGGCCGGGAGCGTGCTCGAAGATCCTGTCGTGGGACACAAGAGGGACACCGAGCCGGATGGCGGTGGCGGCGATCCAGCGGTCGGCGTCGTGCTCACGTTGGGCGAGGGCGTGGCCGGCACGTTGGCAGTCGACTCGAAGCTGGGCGTACGTGGCGATGAGGTCGGGGCCGGAGTGGACGACTTCCGCGGCGGCGATCCTTGCGGCGAGCTTCAGCATCCTGGCCCGACCCCAACCGCGGAGCAGGGCGCCGTAGCGGAGCTCGGCCGCGGTCTGGAAGGAGATGAACGCCGGGCGGCCCACGAGGAAGGGCTGGTACATCGCCGCGAGGGTCGATCCGGGAACGAGCTCCGCGCCGTACACATCGGTGTCGATGACGACCGGGCCGCGGCGCGGCGGACCGTTCACGCGTCGAGCGCAGCGAGGAAGGCGTCGCCCTCCTCGGGGGAGAGATCGTCGATGACCATGTCCTCGCGCGGAGGCAGCGGACGGGCGCGACGCAACAGCTCCTCGACCGGAAGCTCGAGGCTCTTGCCCCGGCTCGGCTGAATCGGGTCGGTCGACATCTCGCCGGCAAGCCTACCGAGCCGGTCGAGGCCCGTGGCCCGCAACGCCGGCGTGACCTCAGCGTGACCTCAGCAGCGGTCACGGAGGGGTGATCGGGAGCACTGGCCGACAAGCCAGATCCATCCTGACCAGCACTTTCGCGCGATCGCCCAGGCCAGCGAACCACCTCTGGCGAGCTTCCCAAGCTGAGTACGGGAGTTCGATTCTCCTCACCCGCTCCACTCCGCGGAGGTCCAGGTCAGAGCACTGAGCACCAGGTCCGCGGACCGCTCCCTGGCCCCAGCACACCGCCGTCGGAGATGCGCTGCGTGTCACCTCCGTACCAGACCACCGGCACTCGAGTACGGCGCTAGCGTCAGGTCGGTGGATGTCCGGGACGCGATCCGACAGCGCCGGATGGTGCGGGCCTACGACACCCGCCCGGTCGACGACGCCGTGCTGGACCGGGTGCTCGACGCCGCCCGGCGGGCACCGTCCGCCGGGATGAGCCAGCCCGTCGACCTGCTCGTCCTGGACGACCCGGCCGACCGCGCCGCGTTCTGGGACCTGGCCTTTCCGGTGCGAGAGGGCTACGGCTGGCCACGGCTGTTCGACGCACCCGTGGTGGTCGTCCCGCTCATCGAGCCCGATGCCTACGCGCGGCGCTATGCCCTGCCCGACAAGGCGTTCGCGGGGTTGACCGATCTCGACGCCTGGCCCGCCCCCTACTGGTGGATCGACGGCGGCGCCGCCGTGCAGAACCTGCTGCTCGCTGCGGTCGGCGAAGGGCTGGGCGCCTCGCTGTTCGGCCTGTTCGTGAACGAGGCCGAGATCCTGCGCACCTTCGGCGTGCCCGAGGGCCACCGGGCACTGGGTGGCCTCACCATCGGCCACGCCCTGCCCGAGCCGCCCGTGGTCTCGTCGCCTCTGCCCCGCCGCCGGTTCGACGAGATCGTGCATCGTGGCCGCTGGTAGACGCCGCCCGGGGAGCGCCTAGCCACGCGGGGCCGATGACGGCGGGTAGACCCGACGCACCACGCCATCGATCTCCGGCCTTGGGCGGCAGCGGCCGGTTCCAGGGGCGAAGCCGGCGATCAGTCCTCGGCCGCGACGTCGTCGGCCCCGGTGTCCCACACCTCGGTGAGGAACCGGTCGATCTCGTCGAGCAGGCGCGGGTGGCCCAGCCGGAGCGACACGATGCTCGCCGCCTGGACGAGGCGGGCGTCGGGGATGTGCCGGGTGAGCGCCTCGGCGTCGCTGAAAGGATGGATGAAGTCGGCGTGGTGGCCCAGCACGAGGGTCGGGGCGGCGATGCTGCGCCGGTCGTCCACCGTGGGGACCGTGGGTCCGACGAGGATGCCGTGCAGCACGGCGGTGGTCGCCTCGGGAGGTGACACCACCGGTCCGAGCAGCCCTCCGAGCGCGTCGTCACGGTCGCCGCCGAGGCGCGTCACCAACCGCCCGAGAGCCCTGGCGACCGGTCGGGCGTAGTGCATGGCCAGCAGCGCCGGCACGAAGGTGAGCGCGGCGGCGGGCACCGCCCGCTCCAGCACGGGCATCTCGAGCAGGAGGCCCTGCACCCGCTCGGGGTGGCGGGCAGCGACGTGCAGCGCCACGTTGGCGCCGAGCGACATGCCGCCGACGACGGCCCGCTCGGCACCGATCTCGTCGAGCAGGGCGACGACCTGCTCCGCGTAGACGTCCATCCGGTACTCGGCGGCGTGCACCGGCTTGTCGCTGGCCCCGTGGCCCAGCAGGTCGAGAAGCACGACCTTGTGGCCATGTGCCGCCAGCGACCGCGCCAGGCCCCGGTTGACGCGGGAATCGATCAGCAGGCCGTGCAGCAGCACCACCCAGCGCTCCCCGGCGCCATACACCTGGTAGGCGAGCGTGCGGTCGTTCCAGGTGAACGTGCGACGGGTCAGAGGACGGACGGTTGCGACGGTCATCGGGCGGACATCTCCTCGACGAGGTCGCCGAAGCGCCACCACATCGTCTCGGTGAGCACGGTCATCGCGATGCTCCTTCGGGGGCGAAGTCGTCACCCGACAACACGCTAAGCCGCGACCTGCCCGGCCGTTAGGGCCAGAAGTCCCGTGTCGAGGGGTCGTGAGCAGGACCTCAGCCCCTGCCCGAATGCGCTCGGCCCGGCCTGGTGCACGGAGTCGACGCAGCTGACGGCACGCCGGAGCCTGCGACGCGAGACCGGCAGATCCGGGCGGTGTCGGGTCCTACCGCGGTGTGCGCCGTCGTCGTCGCCAGGCATCCACGGCGACGGCGGCGGCAGCGATCCACCCGATCACCGGGATGACGACGAACGCCCCCGCCACGCGCGGTCCCAACGTGTCGGCGTTGAGCCGATGTGCCCAGTCGTCTCCGCCGAGTCGAACGTTGTCCAGTTCCGCACGGCGCTGGTTGCGCTCGTCCCACCGGTCGAGGAGACCCATGTGCGAAACCTACTGCCGTCTCAGGGGAGGACGGCGGTGGCCTCGACCTCGACCATGAGGTCCGGCTCGGCGAGGGCCGCCACGCCGAGGAGGGTGATCGGCTTGATCGGGTCGACGCCGAGCCGTTCGGCGGCACGCATGACGCCGGCGCCGAAGTCGTCGAGCTTCTCGGGGGCGAGGTCGACCACGTAGACGTTGAGCTTGGCGACGTCGTCGAACGTCGCGCCGACGGCAGCGAGAGCCGTGGCGACGTTGAGGTATGCCTGCTCGGTCTGCGCGGCGAGGTCGCCCGGTCCGACGGGCTCGCCATCGGCGTTGCGGGCCACCTGGCCGCTGAGGAACACGGTGCGACTGCCGGTGGCGACCGACATCTGGCGGTAGACCTCGGGCTTGGGGAGCCCGTCCGGGTTCAGCATCTCGATCGGCACGGCAGGACTCCTCGTGATCGGAGGTCTACGGGCTGGCAGCGGGGGGCGGGGACGGCATGGTGGGACAGTCCGCCGCGGTCATCTGACGCTCACCACGACGGTCGGCCACCAGCATGTCGAGCGTTGTAGCCTGCGGGCCGTGACGACGACGGACGGCACGACGACCGACGGCCTCACTGTTCCACAGGAGCAGGCGACCCGGCCCCCCGTTTCCCCGGGCAACCAGCACGCCGCGGGGCCGCAGCCGGCGTCGGCCGCGCAGCTGCTCGTGACCGTGCTCGGTGACTACTGGTACGGCACGACGGAGCACATCTCCTCGGCGGCGCTGGTCGCCACCATGGCCGAGTTCGGCGTGAGCGAGGACGCGGTGCGCGCCGCGCTGAGCCGCCTCTGCCGCGACGGGCGACTCGAGCGGGTGAAGGACGGGCGCCGCACGGCCTACCGGCTGTCCCCCCGGGCCCGGGCCACGGCCGACGAGCGGGGACGCCGGCTGGCGCGCTACGGGGCCGGGCCCGTCGCCTGGGACGGGTTGTGGACCTGCGTCGCCTTCTCGGTACCGGAGGCCGATCGGCACCTGCGGTCGTCGTTCCGCAGCCGCCTGCGCTCGCTCGGAATGGGGCCACTGTTCGACGGCTTCTGGATCTCGCCGCACCCGATCCTCGAGGCGGTCGACGCTGCCCTCGACGACCTCGGCATCCACAGCGCCACGGTGCTGCGCGCCACCGAGATCCCCCGGGAGGGCGGGGTGGCGGCGATCGACGCGTGGGATCTGCGGGCGCTGCGTGCCGGGTTCGAGGACCTCAGGGCCACGCTCGAGGCGCTCCAGGCACAGGTCGACGACGGGGCGATCGGCGTGGCCGAGGCGCTGATCGTCCGCACCGACCTCATGGCCCGCTGGCGGATGCTGGCCCGCTCCGACCCGGGGCTGCCCGACACCTTGCTGCCGGACGACTGGCCTCTCGCCGACGCCCGCGCCCGGTTCGTGGCGGTGTACGACGCGCTCGGGCCGCTCAGCGAGCTGCGGGTGCGTCACCTGGTGGGCGCGCGGCCGGACGACCCCGGCGGCCCCCGGCACCACCGCCTCACCGACCGGACGTGACCCGAAGCGACGCGGCGGCGATGCTCGACTTTCGACATCGCTGACGGTGATCGGCGGCCAGCTGTCCTACTTTTCCGTCATGGGGTCGCCCCGTCAGACCGCACGTCAGACGGTCCGTGCCGCGGCCTGAGGCGCACCCGGCCATCTGTAGTGTCACGTCTTCACAAGGGAAGCGATCCTGGGAGACGCGATGGCTGGCAAGGGCGAGATCTACAAGCGCAAGGACGGGAAGTGGGCCTTCCGGGTGAAGGCCTCCAACGGCGAGGTCGTCGCCACCGACGGCGGGCAGGGCTACGAGGCCAAGGCGAGCGCCCAGTCGACGCTCGAGAAGCTGCTCCGCGGCGAGTACGACGGCCCCGTCGCCGAGGTCGTGTAGCCACCGCGAACCCGACGCCTCGATGGCGCTGACGCAGGCCCCGCCCCGGCATCCCGGTGGCGGGGCCTCGTCGCGTCCGCAGCCTCGCGATTAATTCGTTGGCGGTCGGGGTGGCACGTCCGGCAACCTGACCCTCGTACGCAATCGGCCCACCACAGGCCGAGCCCACGACCGAGGAGGTGCCCCCGACGATGATCATCATCCGGAAGCCTGGCTCAGCGACTCGTCGTGCGGCTCTCCTCTCGTGCGGCGACAGGCCGGCGCGCTGCGTGGCCGCTGCGGCGGCCGCGCTCACCGCAGGCTGACGCCACCTCGCAACCGACCCGCCCGTCGGGTCGCACCGAGGACATGAGCGTCAACTCCGCCTCGCGGCGTCGCGCCGAGCGCTCGCCCGCCGACGGCTTCCTCCCCAGGTCCCGACAGGCCCCCGACCTGACCCTCGATGGTCTCGCCGGCCTGGTCGCCGCACCTGCGGGCTGACGACACGGGGCTTGCATCCCCGTCCCCAACTCCGTTCCCGCGCCGACCCGGCGCGCCCCCCATCGGGCACGGCGACCCGCCGCGCCCCACCGCACCAAAGGACGTCGTCATGTTGCACCACGACTTCATCGCCAAGTCCCTCGTCGAGGACCGGCACCGTGAGCTGCGCCACCGGGTCGATCCCCGGTCGCAACCGAAACCGCCACGGCGACGCTGGACCCGTCCGGGCCGGCGCTGATCCAGACCGCTACCAGGGCCCGAGGGGTGGTCGAGTGTCACGCTCGACCGCCCCTCGTTCGCGTTCCCCCAGGTCAAGCAGCCAGGAGGACGGCCAGGGGCGCGATCGGACCGATGTACAGGGGTGGCCGACGCGGTCCGCCGCTGTACTCTCCTCCCGATGGACGAGCCCGAGGCCGAGGCCTGGCACATCCGCCCCAACGGCCCGCTCGTCGGCGAAGTCGAGGTGAGCGGGTCGAAGAACGCGGTGACGAAGCACATGGTGGCCGCCATGCTGGGCACCGAGCCGAGCACCGTCACCAACGCTCCCGACGTCGGCGATGTCGGCATCACCGCCGACATCCTCAACTCGCTCGGCGTGGGCGTCGAGATCGCGGGCGACCGCATCACGATCGACCCCGTCGACGCCCCCGACCCGAACGTCCCGCTCGAGTTCACCGGGCTCAACCGCATCCCCATCCTGCTGCTGGGGCCGTTGCTGGCCCGCAACCACGAGGCGTTCGTCCCCCTCGTCGGCGGCGACCGCATCGGGCAGCGCCCGGTCGACTTCCACATCACCGCCCTGGAGTCGATGGGCGCCGAGATCTCGGTGTCCCCCGACGGCATCAGCGCCCGGGCCGAGCGCCTGCGCGGCGCCCAGATCACCCTCCCCTACCCGAGCGTCGGCGCCACCGAGAGCGTGCTGCTCACCGCCGTGCTGGCCGAGGGGCGCACCGTGCTGCGCAACGCCGCGCTCGAGCCCGAGGTCACCGAGCTCGCCCTGTTCCTGCAGCGGATGGGCGCCCGCATCGGCTTCAAGCCGGACCGCCGCATCGTCATCGAGGGCGTCGACCACCTGCGCGGCGCCGAGGCGCGGCTGCAGGGCGACCGGTTGGAAGCATTCTCGTACCTCGTGGCCGGGCTGATGACCGGCGGCCAGGTGCGCGTGGGCGGCTGCGCCCAGGATCGCCTGGTCACCGCCATCGACACCCTGCAGAAGATGGGCGCACGGTTCGAGATCACCGACGACTACATCTCGGCGAACGCCGGCGACGGCCTGCGACCCGTGGCCGTGCAGACCTCGACCCACCCAGGGTTCATGACGGACTGGCAGCCGCCCCTCATCGTGCTGATGACCCAGGCCGAAGGCATGTCGGTCATCCACGAGACGGTGTACGAGGACCGACTCGGCTACGTGCACGAGCTCACCGCCATGGGCGCCGAGGTCGAGCTGTTCGACACCTGCCTGGGCGGGCCCGCGTGCCGGTTCCACGACACCAACGCCATGCACTCCGCCGTCGTGCGGGGCGTGTCGAAGCTGCGCGGGGCCGAGGTCACCATCCCGGACGTCCGGGCCGGGTTCTCCTCCGTCATCGCCGCCGCGGTCGCCGACGGCTCATCAACGCTGCACGGCATCCACCACCTCGAGCGCGGCTACAACCGGCCGTTCGAGACGCTGGAGTCGCTGGGCCTCAAGCTCGAGCGGGTCCCGGCCCCCACCTCGGACTGAGCCGGGGGCGGATCCGGACCTCCGGTCCGGTCGCCTGAACCGGAGGCCGTCCAGCCTGTGGGCGCGCTCAGGCAACCGGGTTCCGACACGGAAGGCCCGCGGAAGGCCCTCAGGTAGGCGAGGCACTGACTCGCGCCAGCCGCGTTTCGAGGCAATCACGTGCGGCCCCCGCACGTCATTGCCTCGAGAGTGTCGAAGCGCGAGCTACTGCCTCGGGCTGTCGGGTCCGGGGTCGATCCAGCCCCGGGCCTCGGCGTCGGCCAGCCTGGCCTGCACGTCGTCCCACAACGCCGGCGCCCCCTCGCCGATGACCTGGTTGACGCCGAACACCATGTCCGCCGTGACACCGTGCTCGCGCCACGACCGTCCCCCGCTCGCGTGGTTGAGCAGGAAGCCGGCGAAGCGGTCGAGCGAACGCGCGAACCGCGCGTCAGCCGACGCCGCGGCCTCGAACTCGTCCCACAGGGCGCGGACCTCGGCGCACTGGTCGGGCGGCAACAGGCCGAACAAGCGGTCGGCGGCGCGCTCCTCCCGGGCGACCTTGTCGGCGCGAGCGGCCTGGTCGTAGACGTAGGTGTCGCCGGCGTCGACCTCCACGATGTCGTGGATCACCACCATCTTCATCACCCGGGCGACATCGACCGGCTCGGCCGCGTGCTCGGCGAGCACCAGGGCCATGAGGGCCAGCGTCCACGAGTGCTCCGCCGTGTTCTCCAGGCGGGATCCCTCGGCGAGGTAGCCCCGCCGGAGCACCGACTTGAGCCGATCGACCTCCAGCACGAACGCCACCTGGTCGGCCAGGCGGTCGATCCCCTGTCGTGAGGGCACCGGGTCAGCCCGACAGGAGGCTGCCGAGCGCCCAGACGGCGGCAACGGTGCCCACGATGATCATCACCACGCTGCGGGCGACCGGCGCCCGGGCGAGCTCGCCCTCCTTGGGCGCCTCGGGAGGGCGCAACAAGGCGGCGATGCTGCCGACCGCCATGGCCGCTCCCAGCGCCAGCACCAGGTAGGCGAGCAGGTCTTCTCCGAGGAACATCGCGGCCCAGCGTACGGGGCGGCCCTGCCCTCAGCCCAACGGTCGGGTGCGGCCGCGATGCTCGCCCAGGCCGCGGAGCAGGTGCGCACCGTCGGTACCGCCCACCGGCAGCAGGTTGCCGACCAGGCCGATCACGTTGAGGAGGAGAGCCAGTTCGACGACCGCCAGGGCGGTCGACGGCGGGGTCATCGACGCGCGCACGCCGATGAGGGCCAGCACCAGAGCTGCGCTGGCGGCCGGACCCGCCAGCGCCACCGCGGCGCGCTCCAGCGGACGGTCGTCGCGGCCGAAGTAGGCCGTCACCCCCACCATCCCGCCGAGGATCACCCACTCGACGCGGTAACCCAGGTTGTGGGCGGCCCACGCGTGCGCGCCCTCGTGCACGACCGTCGAGATCAGCACGCTGACCACCGCGAGCAGCGGCGCCCACGCCGCGACCTCCTCGGGCTTCCACAGCACCACGACGGTGGCCGCCAGCACCCAGGCCACCATGCCCACGCTGACGCGCACCCGGGGCGAGACCAGCGGGAACGTCCACCTCGGCGGGTGGGCTCCCGAGGCGACACGGTCGCGTCGGACCGGGAGGCACACCGGCTCGGCCATGGCCACAAGGATGCCAGACGACGGCGGAGACCGGTCCTAGGCGATCCCTGGGGGATCCCCCAGGGACGGTTTGGGGGGCGGCCCTGATCCTCCCGACCGCCCGCGGTCCGCAGGCTGTTCCCATGTCCGTCGCCCCGTCCCCGACCCGTCGGCCCCGACCCGGGCCCCCGCCGTCGTCCGAAGCCCTCGGCCTGGACGCGCTCGTCGACGCCACGCCTGCATCCCGCGACCGGGTCGTCGACCTGCTGCGGGCCGCCAGCATCTGCGTCGTGGTCCTATGGCACTGGAGCCTGTCGATCACCCACTGGCGAGCCGACGGCTCCCTCACGATGCCCAACCCGATCGGCGACGTCCCGGGGCTGTGGGCGGCAACCTGGGTGCTGCAGGTCATGCCCGTGTTCTTCTTCGTCGGCGGCTACGCCAACCTGGCCGGCTGGCAGGCCGTCAGCCGGGAGGGAGGCGGTGCCGCCCGGTTCCTGCAGGCCCGGATGTGCCGACTCGTCGCGCCGCTCGTCCCGTGGCTCGGCTGCTGGGCGGTCGTCGACCTCGCCTGGCGCGCGGCCGGTGGGCGCAGCGTCCTCGACTGGGGGATGGTCGTGTTCGTGCCGCTGTGGTTCCTCGGCGTCTATGCGGCGGTGGTCCTGGCGGTGCCCGTCACGGCCCGGGTGCACCGCACCTGGCGGTGGCGGGTTCCCGCGGCCCTGGCCGCGGGGGCGCTGCTGGCCGACGTGGTGCGGCTGGGTGCCGGGTGGGGCGGTCCTGTGCCCGGGCTGGTCGGCTCAGCGTGCGTGTGGCTGTTCTGCCACCAGCTCGGCTACTTCTGGCGGGACGGCACGCTCGTCGCCGGCGGTCGGCGGCGAGCGAACGCCGTCGTCGCCGGCGGGCTCGCCGCCCTCGCCGTGCTCACCACGGCCGGCCCCTACTCGCACTCGATGGTGGCGGTGCAGGGCAGCGACGTCAGCAACATGTTCCCGACGACGACCTGCATCGCGGCGCTGGCCACGTTCCAGCTCGGGCTGGTGCTGCGGTTCCGTCCCCGCCTCGCCACGTGGTTGGAAGGGCGGCGGCCGTGGCGGGCGGTGGTCGCCGCCAACGGCCTCGCCATGCCGGTGTTCTGCTGGCACATGACCGCACTCGTGGCGTTCCTGGGCCTGTACGAGTGGGCCGGGTTCACGCTGGCGGAGGAGCCCACGGCCGGCTGGTGGCTCACCCGCCCCGTGTGGGTCCTCGGCCCCGGCGTCCTTCTCGCAGGCCTAGTGACGGTGGTCGCCCGGATGGGCGAGCGCCGGTCCCGCCCCACGGTGGGCCGCTAGTGTCCGGTCCGATGTCGAGCCGGAACCGCCTCGTGGCGCTCGTCGGCGTCGTCCTGCTGGGGGCTGCGATCTACGCCATCTTCGCCCTCATGCGCGACGACACGCCGTCCCCGTCCGCCTCCGTCGAGGCGTACCTCGACCTCTGGGCGGAGGGCGACTTCGCCGCCATGGAGGAGCAGGTCGTCGACGCCCCCGCGTCCTTCGTCGACGACCACCAGGCCTTCGTCGACGACCTGCAGATCGCCGACGCCTCCTACGAGCTCGACTCGGTCGACACCGGGGGCAGCACCGGGGTCGCCCGCTACATCGCCACCCTCGACCTGACCGGCGCGGGCGAGTGGACCTACGAGGGCACGCTGCCGATCGTCGAGGACGACGAGGGCGACGGCTGGCTCGTCGACTGGGCTCCGGGCAACATGCACCCGAAGCTCACCGAGACCGGCCAGCGCCTCACCCGCGTCCGCGAGGTGCCCGAGCGGGCGGCCATCCTCGACGCCGCAGGCCAGCCGCTGTCGGTCGGACGCCCCGCCCGCGTCATCGGCCTCGAGCCCCAGGCGGTCACGGACCTGAACGCGGTCAAGCTCGCGTTCCAGGCGGAGCTGGGCATCGACCCCGCCACCATCGACGAGAAGCTGAACGCCCCCGGCGTGCAGCCCAACCACTTCGTCACCATCACCACCGTCGACGAGCCGACCTACAACTCGGTCCAGGCGGTGATCTTCCCGCTGCCCGGCACCCGGTTCCGCGAAACGTCCCTCCGGGGTGGGCCGACACCCGAGTTCGCGGCGCACGTGCTGGGCCGGTTCGGCGAGATCACCGCTGAGCGCCTCGAGGAGCTCGGCGAGCCCTACCAGGCCGGCGACCTCGTCGGTCTCAGCGGGCTCGAGGGTGCGTACGAGGAGCAGCTGGCCGGCACGCCGAGCGTCGCCATCCAGCTCGTGGGCGCCGACGACGAGGTCGTCGAGGAGGTCCACCGCTACGAGGGACGCGCCCCCGAGCCGGTGAAGACCACGCTCGACCCCGCCGTGCAGACCGCGGTCGAGGCGGCGCTCGGCGACACGACCACGCCGACCGCCATCGTGGTGGTCGACAGCAAGAGCAACGTGCGGGCCGTCGCGTCCCGCCCGCTCGGCGAGTTCAACCGGGCCCTCGGCGGCGAGTACCCGCCGGGGTCGACGTTCAAGATCGTGACCACGGCCGGGCTGCTCGGCCAAGGCGTCACGCCCGACACGCCGGTCGAGTGCGCGCAGACCATCAACGCCGGCGGGCGCGAGTTCCAGAACTTCGAGGCCTCCAGCCTCGGCTCCGTGCCGTTCGGGACGGCGTTCGCCCAGTCGTGCAACACGGCCTTCATCTCCACCGCCGCCGACCTGCCCGACGAGGCGTTCGTCGCCGCCGCCGAGAGCTTCGGCTTCAACGCCGAGTACTCGCTGGGGGTCGACACGGCCGCCGGCAGCTTCCCGTTGCCCGAGGACGTCACCGAGCACGCGGCGGCCACCATCGGGCAGGGCCGGGTGACGGCGAGCCCGCTGCACATGGCGACCGTCGGCGCCACCGTGATCGACGGCACGTGGGAGCCCCCGGTGCTGCTGCCCGACCGTGACGCCGCCGATGCCCCCTCGGCGACGTCACTGGCGCCGGGCACGTCCGACACGCTCATGGGGCTGATGCGCCGAGTCGTGGCTGAGGGCAGCGGCACCGCCGCCGCGGTGCCGGGCGTCGACATCGCCGGCAAGACCGGCACCGCCGAGTACGGCCAGGGCGACCCGCCGCCGACCCACGCCTGGTTCGTCGGGCTGCGGGGTGACCTGTCGGTGGCCGTGCTCGTCGAGGGCGGCGTCGCCGGCGGTGAGGTCGCGGCCCCGGTCGCCGGCCGGGTGCTCGCTGCCCTGCCCGGTTGACGATGCTCTGCAATCAGGTGGGAGTGCGGTCGGCACGCACCAGGCGGAACACGCGGATGTCGCGGTCGGTGCGACGCTCGTAGGTGGTCATCTGCGGGATCGTGCGGCGGATCGCCGGCCACAGGCGCTGCTTCTCGTCGGCGTCGAGGACGCGGGCGGTGACCCGGTAGGACTCGCCCCGCAGGAGCACCTCGCCCCCGGCGGCCGCCTCGAGGTTGTAGCGCCAGGCGGGATGCCGCTGCTGGCCCATGGCGCTCGCCACGACCAGCAGGTCGTCGCCGTCCCGGTGGTAGGCGAGCTGGACGGTGCGGGACTCTCCGCTGCGGCGACCCGGGACGGTGAGGGCGAGCATCGGCAGGGTCGGTACCCCGGTCGAGGTGAAGCGGCCCTTCGTCGCCCTGAAGATGATCGGATCGATCTTGGCCGTCACGTGCTTCACGAGCCAGGAACCGGCCGGCGTGGCCGAGAACCGGTTCACGAGCCGGGCGTACGACGACGGGCCGGCCGTGCCGGAGTCGCCGTCGGTCACAGCACGCGAGCCGCAGGGTCGAGCAGGGCGCAGCCGCCGGAGGATCGTTCGTCCGTCTCGTCCATCGTGGCCACGACCCCATCATGCACGACCACGTCACCTACGGTCGTGGCGTGGGACAGGTGGACGGCACGTGCGATCCGGTCTTCGACGCGGTGCGAGAGGCGTTCGCCGGCAACTTCGTCACCGGCGAGCTCGGCGCCGCGTGCACCGTCGCGATCGACGGGCGGGTGGTCGTCGACCTGTGGGGCGGCTGGGCGGATGCCGAACGCACCCGGCCGTGGGCGTCCGACACGCTCGTGAACGCGTACTCCGTCGGCAAGCCGATCGTCGCGCTCGCCCTGCTCCGGCACGTCGCCGCGGGCCGCATCGACCTGGACGGACCGGCGAGTCGCTGGTGGCCCGAGCTGGTCGCCGGTCAGCAGGGGGCGACCGTCCGCGACAGCCTGTGCCACCGGGCGGGCGTGCCCGCGCTCCGCGAGCCGCTCACGAACGACGCCCTGTGGGACTGGGACGAGATGTGCCGTGCCGTCGCGGCGACCGAACCCTGGTGGACGCCGGGAACCGCACACGCCTACCACACCAACACCTACGGCCATCTCGTCGGCGAGCTGGCGCGACGGATCGACGGGCGCCGTCCCGGCACGTGGCTGCGCGAGGAGATCGCTGGACCGCTCGGCGCCGACGTCGCCTGGGGGCTCGACCGGGCGGACCAGGCGCGTTGCGCCGACGTCGTGTTCGAGATCGACCTCGCGGCCGGGATCGACTGGCTCGCGACGCAGGCCACGACCGACGAGCAGCGCATGGTGGCCCTCAGCTACTCGAACCCGCCGGGCTACTCGAGCGCCGGCGTCGTCAACACCGCACCGTGGCGCGCCGCGCAGGTGCCGTCGACGAACCTGCACGCGTCCGCCCGGGGCGTGGCCCGCGTCTACACGGCGCTGGCGGCGGGCGGGACGCTGGACGGCGTCACCGTGCTCGACGCCGACGTTCTCGCCGAGGCGGTCGCGCCCCAGTCCGAGGGCTGGTGCCCCGTGCTCGAACGCGACACGACGTTCGGCCTGGGCTTCCAGCCGACGCGACCGGACCGGCCGTTCGGACCCACGAGCGGCAGCTTCGGCCACTTCGGCAGCGGCGGCGCTGTCGGCTTCGCAGATCCCCAGGCGGGTGTGGCGTTCGGCTACGTCATGAACGCCATGCGCCCTCGCTGGCAGAGCCCTCGCAACCGGGCGCTGATCGACGCGCTCTACGCCTGCCTCTGACCAACCGCTCGGTCAGTCGACCTTGGCCATGTTGGCGAAGCGGGTGAACTGCTCGAGGAACGCCAACCGGCACACGCCCGTGGGGCCGTTGCGGTGCTTGGCCACGATGATCTCGGCCTGGCCCCGGTCCGGCGAATCGGAGTGGTACACGTCGTCGCGGTAGATGAACATGACGACGTCCGCATCCTGCTCGATCGAGTTGTGGAGCGTGATGCCGTTGGCGACGAAGTTGTGCGTGCCTTCGACCGTCGCGTCGTAGGTCGCCTCGTGACCCTGCGGCTCGATGGCCACCACGCGGTCCCAGAACACGTCGGCTGTTGCAAGCGCACGAAGCGCATCGTCGTCGACGATCTCGGCAATGCGCTCTTCGACGTTCGTGTCGGCTGCAACGGTTGGGAGTCGCTCACGAAGCTCGTCGGCCCCGACGCGGCGTTGTCCGACCACCTCGATCTGTTCGAGGAACGCCATCTGGTCGTCGCGACCGTCGACGCAGAGCTGGTAGCCGGGACGGCCCGGCGATCCCTTCACGGTGCGCAGCGTCGACCTGATCCCGAGACGCAACAGGAGAAGTCGAACGTCGTCGACGAGCCGCCGGCTGGTCGACGCATAGTAGATGCGGCCTTGACCCCACCATCCGACACACCCGTCGGTCGCCCACAGGTGCGCCAGGAACATCGCCACCTGATCGTCGGCGAGCGAGAAGACCGGCGCCGGAACGAATTTCTCGTGGATCGGCTGGCGAGGAGCGACACACCCGTCGCCGAGGAGGTGCGCGAGCATCACCACCTCCGCCTCCGGCCAGACGTGGGCGTCCTTCGGAGCCGGGACCGACCGGGGAACGGCGATGCGGCCGCCTGGCTCCAGCTCGTCGAGCCGTCGCCACCCGTCGACGGTCAGGAACGGATGGTTGGCGCTCGCGGTCACCTGGCGTCCCGAGGCGAGGCGGAGCTCGAACACCTCCTTGACCCCGGTGGGAAAGGCGTGCGTCATCGTCGCCGGCACCATCCTGAGGTCGGCGTCGAGCGACCACACCGGGATGTCACGCTCGCCGCTCGTGGCGAGCTCCTCGATCGTGACCTCGGCTCCGGTGTCAGCCCGCAGAACCCGGGCGTCACCGGTGAGGCAGCCGGACTCACGGAGGTCCGCGAGCATCGGGCGCTTGTCGGCGCGGAGCTCGAGCTGGCGGCTGAGCTGGGACAGGGCGACGACCGGGCACTCGAGCTCGCGGGCCAGGATCTTCAGCCCGCGGCTCATCTCGGACACCTCGACCTGGCGGTTCTCGGCGTTGCCCCGCCCGGTCATCAGCTGGAGGTAGTCGACGACCACCATGCCGAGGTCGCCGACCTGGCTGCGGAGGCGGCGGGCCTTGGAGCGGATCTCCATGACGGTCAGGTTGGGGTTGTCGTCGTTCCAGATCGGCGCGGCGGCCAACCGGCCGATCGCCTGGCTGATGCGACTCCAGTCGTCCTCGCTGAGCTGGCCGGTGCGGACCCGGCGCGAGTCGATGCGGGCCTCCGCCGACAGCAGGCGCTGGGAGAGCTCGAGGCTGCCCATCTCGAGGCTGAACAGCAGGACCGGCTTGTTGGCGTGCAGCGCGGCGTGCGCCCCCATGCCCAGCGCGAACGACGTGTTGTGGACGAAGACGTCGGCGGCCACGAAGTTGTGCGTGCCGGGGATCGTCAGGTCGTAGACCTGCTCCTCGCCCTCGTCGTCGATCGCCACGACCTCGTCCCACAGCACCGCGGAGCGGGCGGGCGCCCCGCCGGGCGCGACCGAGCGGCGCGGATGATGGAAGTCCTCCGGGTCGCCTGGGTCGTCCGGGTGGTCCGGCTCGCGTGAGGCGCCCGGGCCGCCGCCCGCCGGTCGGCGGGCGGAACCGTCGCCGCCCGCGGGCACCGGCACCGCCGCCTCGCGGCGGCCGGCGATGCTGCGGGCGTGCGCCACCACCGCACCGAGCTCGGCCTCGTGCCCGAGCACGCCGATCTGCGTCGCCAGGGCGACCAGGTGGTCGGGGCCGTCGACGACCACCTCATGCTCGACCCAGGTGAGCTGGTCGACGGCCACCACCGAGCGACGGACCGACGATGCGATGCCGAAGCGCAGCAACAGGTGTTGCAGGTCGTGCGCGAGGCCGGGGCTCCGGGTGGTGACGACCAGACGGCCGGGCTCACCAGCGGCGGGGCGCCACACGCTGGCGGATGCCCCCAACGCCCGGTTGAGGAACCGGGAAAGGAGGTCGCGTGGCAGGCGGAAGATGGCACTCGGCACCCGGCGGGTCTCGGCCGTGGCCGCCACGCCGTGGTGCCGGGCCAGGTCGCACAAGCCCTGCCCGGCCGTGATGTCCCACGTGCGGCCGCCGCCCGGCAGCGAGCGATCGACCACCCGCACGCCGAAGCGGGTGCCGCGGTAGTCGATGTCGGCCGCGACCTCGCGGTTGTCGGTCCACAGCTTGGGGCCGTCGTCGCCCTCACCCGGCGCCATGACGAGGTGCGCCAGCATGACCACCTCGTCGGCCGGCAGCTGGGTGGCGCCGAACACCGGGATCTCCGCCGGCACCCCGACGAGCTGCCCGGGAGCCAGCTCGGCGAGCGGCCGCCAGCCGTCGAGGGTGAGGAAGGGATGGCTGGCGGTGGTGCGCACCTCGCGGCCAGACCGCGTGCGCACCCGGAAGATCCGCTTGACCCCGTCGTCGACGAACGCGCTCGGCCTGGCCGGCACGACGCGGGGCGCACCGCTGGCGCCCGGATTGCCGGTGGCACCGTGGGCATCCGTCAGGGTGAGCACCGCCACGTCCTGACCGGACGTGCCCGCCCGGTGGAGCTCCGCCGCCGTGCGGACGTCGCCCGTGCGGGGGTCGACGATCGGGGTGTCCCACGCCACGCACTTGCCCATGGCCGGGCGGGCCCCGACGATGACGAGGTTGCTGGGCTGGAGGCCCGACAGCAGCTCGTCGAGGTCGACGTAGCCGGTGGGCACGCCCGTGATGGCGTCGCCGCGGCCGTAGAGCTGTTCGAGCCGGTCGAGGTTGAGCCCGAGCAGGTCCTCGATCTTGGAGGTCGAGTCGGTGACCCGGCGCTGGTTGACCTCGTAGACCATCGACTCGGCGCGGTCGAGGGCCTTCGTGATGTCCTCCGGCAGGCTGTAGCCGATCTCGGAGATCTCGCCGGCGACGCCGATGAGCCGCCGCAGCAAGGCGTGCTCCTCCACGATGCGGGCGTAGCCCGACGAGTTCGTCGTGGCCGGGGTCGACGCCATGATGTCGACGAGCACCTGATGGCCGCCGACGGTCTCGAGCAGGCCGTTGCGGCGCAGCTCGTCGGCCACCGTCACCGGGTCGACCGGTTGCCCCGAGGCGTACAGGGCGTGGATCGCGTCGAAGATGTGCGAGTGCGCCGGCTTGTAGAAGTCGTCCGCGCGCAGGACGCCGGCGGCCGTGGCGATCGCCTCGGCCTCGAGCATCATCGCGCCGAGGAGCGACTCTTCTGCCTGGAGGTCGTGAGGTGGGACTCGTCCGCCGCGCGACGCCTGGCGTTTGACGGAGGAGACATCGTCGGCCATGCGGAGTTCACCCTGTCAGCACGTGCCTGTGGGGAGTAAGAGGAACAACCCCGGGGATTACTTGTGGATGACTGCGGGAGCCCTGGGGATAGAGCTGGTCAATCCCCAACTTTCGTGCGCTCTTCGCGCACAGAATCTCACGCAGTGCCCCATTGGGTACCCAGCTCTGTGGACACCGTGTGGAGAGGTCGGGCGGACCGGGCCGCCACCGCGGCCCGCCCGACCCGCTCACTCGGCGACGACGTCGATGGTGACGGGGAACTCGACGTCGGTGTGCAGCTTCGCCGGCACGACGTGCGTGCCCAGCGTCTTGATCGGCTCGGGAAGGACCAGCTTGCGCCGATCGATCTGCACGTTGGTCTGCGCCTCGATCGCGGCCGAGATGTCGGCCGTGGTGACCGAGCCGAAGAGCTTGCCCTCGCTGCCGGCCCGGGCGGTCACGGTGATGACCTTGGGCACCAGCGTGGTGGCCAGCTGCTCGGCGGCCGAGCGATCCTGCGCGTCGCGCTGGTCGCGGGCTCGCCGCATGCTCGCGGCCTGGGCGGTGGCACCGTCGGTGGCCTTCATCGCCAGGCCCTTGGGCACCAGGTAGTTGCGGGCGAACCCGTCGGCCACATCGAGGACGTCGCCGCGCTTGCCCAGCTCGGACACGTCGGTGCGGAGGATGACCTTCATCACGATTCGCCTCCGCTCGCCGCGGGGGCCGGGGCAGGCCCGGGGGGCGGGGTCGACGGCGCACCGGCCGGGGCGTCGCTGCGGGGACCGCGATCGCCACGATCCTCACGGGGTCCGCGGTCCTCGCGGGGACCACGATCGCCACGGTCTCCGCGACCGCCGCGGTCGCCACGGCCACCCCGCTGCTGCGTGATGCGCGTGACGTAGGGCAGCAGCGCCATCTCGCGGGCGTTCTTGATGGCCTTGGCCACCGACGCCTGCTGCTGAGCGTTGTTGCCGGTGACCCGGCGAGCACGCACCTTCGACCGGTCGGACATGAACCGGCGAAGCAGGTTGACGTCCTTCCAGTCGACGTACTCGACACCCTCGGTGATGAGGATGCTCGTCTTCTTCTTCGCCCTGCGGGCGTTGTCCTTGTTCTTCGAACGCGACTTGGGGGGCATCAGAAGGGCTCCTCGGAGGGGTCGAAGTTGGCGGGGGCCTCGTTGGCGACGTTGCGGCTGCCGCCGCCACCACCGCCGCCGCCGCTCCACCCGCCGCCGTCGCCGCCCTCGCGACGATCGTTCTTGCTGATCTCGGCGGTGGCCCAGCGGAGGCTCGGGCCGACCTCGTCGGCGATGATCTCGACGACGGAGCGACGCTCGCCGTCCTGCGTCTCCCACGAGCGCTGCTCGAGGCGACCGGTGACGAGCACGCGGGCACCCTTCTCGAGCGACTCGCTGACGTTCTGGGCGAGATCACGCCAGCAGGTGACGTTGAAGAAGGAGGTGCTCTCCTCCCACTGCTGGTTGTCGCGGTTCTGCCAACGGCGGTTGACGGCCACACCGAAGGTGGTGACCGGGGCGCCCGCGGGCGTGAAGCGCAGCTCGGGATCGCGGGTCAGGTTGCCCACGACGGTGACGTTCGATGACATGACTGCCTCCTACTCGGCAGCCCGCTCGACGAGACCGCGACGGGCGGCTTCGTTGTCGGGCAGGCGCACGACCTTGTGGCGGACGGTCTCGTCCGCGAGCCGCAGCGCCCGCTCGAGCTGGTCGAGGTCGCTGCCTCCCACAAACTCCCAGACCACGTAGTAGCCCTCGTGCTTGTGGTTGATCTCGTAAGCGAAGCGCCGGCGTCCCCACCGGTCTTCCTTCTTCACCGTGGCACCGCGCTGGTCGAGCAGACCGGCGATGCGCTTCACGGTGGCGTCGATCACCTCGTCGTCGAGTTCGGCGTCGATGATGACCATGAGTTCGTAGGCTCGCATCGCGAGCACTCACCTCCCTTCGGACCCGGCTGTACCGGGGCCCCACCGGATGTGGAGCAGGGCGAATATGACCCGGGAACTGTAGCGGGCCGCGTGGCGTTTCCTCACATCCCCGATGATGCCGCGGGGGTATGACAGTTTGGTCGACCCGGGTCGACGGGCCGGTGCGCGGGGGTGAGCCGCGAGGACGTCAGCTGCGGCCGGCGTCCGACGGGGCAGCCCCGGCGGCCTCACCGTCGACGCCCGCGCACGGGCCGCCCAGTGCCAGCCGGCTGCCGGGGCCCACGCCGAGGTCATCGAGGTCGCCCTGGAACACCTCGAGCGCGAAGCGGTACTCGCCCTCGGGCGGGTACATGGGGCAGTCGTTGGTGTCCTCCGACGTGCAGGGCTCCATGTCCGTCGACGAGACGAAGGCCCCCTCGGCGTCGAACCAGGCGATCGACAGGGGCGTCACCGTGTTGTACATCCAGAACGCACCCTCGGTGTCGTGGTCCCACACGAACACCATCCCGGCGTAGCCCCCCAGGTCGGTCACCTCCATCAGCCCCCGCTGACGCTGGGCGTCGGTCGACGCCACCATCAGGCAGCAGGCCGTGACCGTGCCGTCCTCCGCGGTGATCGACGCCGCCGCCTCCTCGACGTCGGGCACGCTGCGGCGTTCGTCGGGACCCGGTGGTTCGTCCACCCCGGCCCCGCTGGCCGCGGGTGCATCGGCCGACGCCGCCGCCAGCGCCTCCAGGCTCAGCGGCGGGGCGGGCTCGCCGGACAGGCCATCGTCCATCGGACCGCCGGGCACCTCGCCGGTGCTCGCTGACGGATCGGCTGCCGTGCTCGCGGGCGACTCGGCCGTGTCGTCGTCGCCGCCGCACGCGGTCAGGACGAGCGACGCGGCGACGAGCAGGGGCGCGACCCGCGCCCACGGCCGACGAGCTCGGGCCAGAGCCCGGCAGGGAGCCGGGTGGAGGGATGACTGCACGGCGACATCGTCGCGCGCGGCGCGACCCCCGACCGGACGGCCCTCGCGCACTCCGCTCGGACGGCTGCGCCGCGGGATGGAGGCTCCCCACCCCGCGGCGCGCCTGCCGACCTCAGTCGACGCGACGCGAGCCGTACAGGCTCAGGCTCTCGGCCACCTCGGCCGACAGGTGGTAGCTCTCGTCGTCGGCGGGGAACCGGCGGGTGCGCACGTCGTCGGCATAGGCCCGCAGACCCTCGATCGACGCGGCGCCGATGTCGGCGTACCGGCGCACGAACTTGGGCGCCATGCGATCCTCGATGCCGAGCACGTCGTGGTACACGAGCACCTGGCCGTCGGTGTCGCGGCCCGCGCCGATGCCGATGGTCGGCACGTCGACGGCGTCGGTGACCAGGCGGGCCACCTCGTCGGGCACGCCCTCGAGCACGATCGAGAAGCAACCAGCCGCCGCGAGCGCCTTGGCGTCGTCGCGCAGCGCCAGCGCGGCCTCGTGCTTGCGGCCCTGCACCTTGAACCCGCCCATCGCGTGCACCGACTGGGGGGTGAGGCCCAGGTGGCCCATCACGGGGATCTCCGCGTCGACGATGGCCTCGATCACCGGCAGGCGCTTGCGGCCGCCCTCGAGCTTCACGGCCTGCGCGCCCGCCCGCACGAGCGTGGCCGCGTTGTGCACGGCCTCGACCGGACCGGTGTGGTAGCTCATCCACGGCAGGTCGGCGACCACCAGGGGCGCGGGGCCCTCGGCGGTGGACGCCCGCAGCCCGCGGTGGACGGCCCCGGTGTGGTGGGCGATGTCGTCGACGGTCACCTGGAGCGTGTCGTCGTAGCCGAGCACCACCATCGCCAGCGAGTCGCCGACGAGGATGAGCTCGACACCGGCGGCGTGGGCCTGGCGGGCGCCGGGCGCGTCGTACGCGGTGACCATGACGAGCGGATCGGACCCGTCTCGCACTTTCGACGAGCGGATGCCGGGAACGGTGTGCGTGCGCATGGGGGCACGTCCCTCCTTCTCCGTCCAGCGCCTGGGTGGCTGCCGGCGGTGAGGTGAAAATAGCCGGGTCGCTACCCTCAACGCCATGGCGACGCCCGCACATTCCTCACCCGACCACGAGACATGTGACTCGTGTGGCTCACCCGCCGACGACGTGGTGGCGGTGCACCGCGTCTACGTCACGCCCGGAGGGTGGGACCTGTCGTCGCCCGACGAGCGGGGGGACGACAAGGTCGACGTGCTCGACGAGGTCGAGCGCTGGTGCTTCCCCTGCCGCAGCCAGTATCCCCACCAGCCGGTCGCCGAGTGACCGCCTGACCGCGGGCTTCCCGCCTGCGCCGAGGCGCGGGGGTGCCGCGGCGCGCGAGGCCGCTACCCGTCGCTCCCCGGCGTGCCCGGCCCGCCGGGAACCGACGGGCCGGGGATCGTCGTGTCCGGGTCGCTGGTCGTGGTGGTGTCGGCCGGCTGGTCGGTCGTCGACGTGGTGGTCTGGCCGGGGCGGCCGGGCCGGCCGGGGATCGTGAGGTCCGGCAGATCGGGGAAGTCGGGGCCGCCGGGACGGTCGGACGGCAGCGTCGTCGTGGTGGCCGCCTCCTCAGGGGTGTACAGCTCACCCTTGTTGAGCACCTCGCCGCTGGCGATCTGTTCGGGGGTGACCTCTGTGAAGGAGCCCGTGAGGTTGGCGGCGGCGATCTCCATGAAGTCGCGCCAGATGGCGGCGGGGATCGAGCCACCGGTGGCCGGCGCGCCGTGCACAAGGACGCCGTCGCTGTTCATCGGCACCAGCGTCGGAGGGGTCTCCGGGTTGCCGTCGTGGTCGAAGTCGCTCTTCGGGTAGCCCATCCACACGACGGCGGTCATGCCCGGGGTGAACCCCGCGAACCAGGCGTTCTTGTTCTGCTGCGACGTACCTGTCTTGCCGGCGACGGGCTTGTCGCCCAGCGCAGCGTTGGCGCCGGTGCCGCCGTCGGCGACCACCTGCTGCAGGGAGTGCGTGACCAGGTCGGCCTGGGTCTCGCTCAGGATCTGCTGGTCCTGGACCTGACGCTCGTACAGCGTGTTGACGTCGCCGTCGTCGTCGACCTGCTCGACCCGGGTGATGATGCTGGGCTGGCGGTAGACGCCCCGGTTCATGAAGGTGGAGTAGACGCCGGCCATCTCGAGCGGCGTGGCGTTGACGGTGCCGAGCACCATGGCGGGCTGCGTCTGGCCGTCGGGGATGCCCTCGGGGCCCCCGACGCCCATGCTCTCCGCGAGAGCGGCGACGGCTGCGGGGCCCTTGGCCGCGTTCGGTGCGCCGTCGCCGTCGGTGTCGACCGGTTCGGTGCCGAGGTCGAGCATGAGCTGGGCGTAGGCGGTGTTGGACGATTGCGCGGTCGCCTCGGCCATGTCCATGACCCCGGCGTCGCTCTCGGAGTAGTTGCTGACCTTCCACGGCGTGCCCTCGGTCAACCACTGCTCGAACTCCATGGTGCCCTGCGCGTTGTAGCGCGAGCTGAGGGAGTAGCCCTCGCGCAGCGCCTCGGCGAGGACGAGGGGCTTGAACGTCGAGCCCGGCTCGCGCCCCGTGGACCCGTGGCCTCGCACCGCGTAGTTGTTCTCGAACTCGCCGGCCACGAACCGCTGGCGGCTGCCGATCATGGCGCGCACGAGGCCCTGATCGTCGACGGCGACGAGCGCCGCCTCCGGGTCCTCCGGCAGGTTCAGGTTGTTCTGCACCGCCTGCCATGCCGCCCGCTGCAGGTCGTAGTTGATCGACGTGTACACCCGCAGGCCGCCGCTACGGATCAGGTCCGTGGTGAAGCGGTCGGGGTCGATGGCCTGCAACTCGCTCTCGATGTACGAGGCGAGCTGGTCGGTCGCCAGGTAGTCCTCGTCGGTGGCGCCCTTCAGCGTGTCGGTCTGCCGCACTGCGCCATCCAACGCCGTGACCCCCGCCGCCACCGGCGTGGCCTCCGCCGCGTCGGCCTGCTCCTGGGTGATGTACCCCTCCTCCACCATGGCGACCAGGCCGGTGCGCCGACGACGATCGGCTTCCTCCGGGCGCTCGGTGGGCTCGGCGTAGTTGGGGGCGCGGATCAACCCGGCGAGGAACGCCGCCTGGCCCGGGTCGGTGAGGGTCTGCACCTCGATGCCGAAGTACGCCCGGCTGGCGGCCGCGATGCCGTAGGCGCCCCGGCCGAAGTAGATGGTGTTGAGGTAGCCCTCGAGGATCTCGTCCTTCGACATCTGCTTTTCGAGCTTGATGCTGAGGACGGCCTCCTTGAGCTTGCGGGCGATGCCGCCCTCGCGGGCGAGCGAGAACGAGTTCAGGACGTACTGCTGGGTGATGGTCGAGCCACCCTGCTGCACGCTGCGACTGCGCACGTTCTGGAACATGGCGCGCATGATGCCGGCGGGATTGACGCCGTCGTGCTGGTAGAAGTCGCGGTCCTCCATCGCCAGCACCGCCTGGACGACGACCTCGGGTACCTCGTCGAGGGCGATGATCGTGCGGTTGCCCTCGTCGGACTGCAGCCGCGTCATGGCGTTCTGGGGTGTGCACGTGCCGGGGGCCGTCGCGTCGTTGGCCGCACAGATGTAGGACGCCTGGTCGAGCGCCCGGAACGGCGGCAGCTCGGTCTGGGCCACCACGACGCCCACGCCCGCCACCATGGCGAGCATGGCGAGCCCGATCAGGAACAGCGGGCGCCGCATGCGCCAGATGATGCTGCGCTTGCGGCCACCGCCCTTGCCGCGACCGGCGGGCCACTGCCCGGAATCGCCGTTGCCACCGCCGGAGCCGCGTCCACCCGGACCCCGTCCGCCGGGACCCTGACCGCCCGGACCGCGACCACCGGGGGAACGGCCGCCGGGGCCGGCGCCGTCCGGACGGCGAGCTTGACGGGAGGGCGAGCCGGCGGAGCCACGAGCGGGACGCCCGGAGGTGCCGCCGCCCGGCCCGCCAGCACGGCGCGGGCCACCGGGACGGGCGGTACCGCCAGGCCCACCGGCATTGCGGGCCCCTCGCGGCCGGCCGTCGATGGCGGCGGCGCGGGGGTGGTCGGCACCGGCGCCCGCAGGTCGTCGGCCGCGCGGGGTCTGTGCTCGGGCGCCGTCTGCCGGCGCCCGGCGAGCGCGGGGGCGCGCGTCGCTTGAACGAGTCTCGCGAGTCTGTCCAGCCATCCGAGGAGGGAAGGTTATCGCTCGACCGGCTCCCGGCAACCGCGGTTCACGCCGCGGAGCCGACTCGACGCGCCCGATGAGGTCACACGGGACCGGTGGGCGGGAGGCCCCTCGGGGTCAGGTGCCGCCGACGTGGAACACGCGGGTGAGGTGGTTCCACGCGCAGCCCGGGCAGACCTCGACGACGTAGCACGCCACCTGGACCCGCCCCCGGGCGAGTTTGGCCATCTCCCGCGCCGTCGTCACGCAGCGCCCGCCCGCGGGCAGGCGCGGGCCGAAGGCGTAGGTGACGAGCGTGACCGCTTCCTCCTCGCAGATCGGGCACGGCTCCTGGGTCGGCGTACCCGCACCGGCCGCTGCCCGGCGGAGCTCGGGGTGCGCGTCGCAGACGTCGAGGCGCGACAGCCGGCCCTTGCGGTACTCGCGCACCACCGCCTGGCGGGTCAGTCGGTAGTCGACGACACCACCGGTGCCGTCTCCTCCGCGCATCGCCTCCGGCCGGAAGCTCATGGGCAGCGAGGGTAGCGGTGCGCCCGCCCTGCTGCGCCGCTGTCGCCGCGACGTGCGGGGACCGCCAGCGCGGCGCACGGAAGAGGTGACGAACGACCGCGTGATCCGAGGTTGACGTCCGGGGCAGCCGCCCGGCAAACTGCGCCTCGATATATCGATCCGATATGAGCCGTCGATATGACGGCGCTGACAGTTCGACCCCGACATCTGATCGGCACCGATGCTCGACCTCGCCGTCCTCGGCCTCCTCGAAGAGAACGATCTCCACGGCTACGAGCTGCGGAAGCGCCTCGGCGAGCTCTTGGGCGTGCGCCTGGCCATCTCGTTCGGGTCGCTCTACCCGGCGCTCAACCGGCTCGAGAAGGGCGGGTTCGTCAAAGCCGTCACCGACCTGCCCGCCCCCGTGGGCCCCACGGCGCCGATGAGCGGTTCGCTGGTCGGTGAGTTGGCGGCCTTCCGGGCCCAGCGCCGGGCGACGAGCGGCAGCGGCCGCGGTACCCGGGGCAAGAAGGTCTACGGCATCACGGACGCAGGCCGGCGACGGCTGCGCGAGATGCTGGCCGACCCCGACGTGTCCGACGACCGCGACTTCCCCGTCCGCGTCGCGTTCTGCCACAACCTCGACCCGGCCGCGCGGTTGGAGCTGTTCCGACGTCGCAAGGCCGAGCTCGTGCGCCGCGCGGAGCAGCGCAGCGGCGGCCCCACCGGCCCGGACGGCCGGGTCAACACCTATCTGCGCTCCCTGCTCGAGCGCGACACGGCCGTGCTGGCCGCCGACATCGCCTGGCTCGACCGCCTGATCGCGGATGAGTCGGACACGACGACAGACAAGCCCGAGTCGGACACGACGACAGACAGACCCGAGTCGGACACGACGAACGGCACCACCTCAGCCCCGATCTCCACTCCCTAGGTCGACGCAGGTCGACACCCGGGCCGACCCCTGCGGTCGTCCCTTCGATCCGGAGGAACCCCATGAGCACCATCCGCCTCGCGATCGCCGGCGTGGGCAACTGCGCCAGCTCCCTCGTCCAGGGCATCGAGTACTACAAGGACGCCGATCCCACGGAGGACGTCCCCGGCCTGATGCACGTCGACCTCGGCGGCTACCACGTCCGTGACATCGAGGTCGTCGCCGCCTTCGACGTCGACGCCGACAAGGTGGGCGTCGACGTGGCCAAGGCCATCCACGCCGGGCCGAACAACACGATCCGCTTCGCGGACGTGCCGGACACCGGCGTCACCGTGCTGCGCGCCCCGACCCTCGACGGCTTCGGCGAGTTCTACACGCAGGAGCGCGAGGAATCGCCGGTCGAGGCGATCGACGTCACCCAGGCCCTGCGCGACGCCCGAGCCGACGTGCTGGTCTCGTACCTGCCCGTCGGGTCGGAGGAGGCCCAGAAGCACTACGCCCAGGCGTGCCTCGACGCGGGCGTGGCATTCGTCAACGCCATCCCGGTGTTCATCGCGTCCGACCCGGAGTGGGCGGCCAAGTTCACCGAGGCCGGCGTCCCGATCGTGGGCGACGACATCAAGTCGCAGGTCGGCGCCACCATCGTGCACCGCACCCTCGCCCGCCTCTTCGAGGACCGCGGCACCACGATCGACCACACGTACCAGCTGAACTTCGGCGGGAACATGGACTTCATGAACATGCTCGAGCGCAAGCGGCTGAAGTCCAAGAAGGTGTCGAAGACGCAGTCGGTCACCAGCCAGATCGAGGCCGGCATCAGCGACAGCGACGTGCACATCGGGCCGTCGGATCACGTGCCGTGGCTCGAGGACCGCAAGTGGGCCTTCATCCGGCTCGAGGGCCGCAACTTCGGCGACGTCCCGCTCACCGTCGAGCTCAAGCTCGAGGTGCACGACTCCCCCAACTCGGCGGGCGTCATCATCGACGCGGTGCGCTGCGCCAAGCTCGCTCAGGACCGCGGCATCGGCGGCCCGGTCGATCCGGCCTGCCAGTACTTCATGAAGTCGCCGCCCACCCAGGTGCACGACGACGTCGCTCGCGACGCACTCGACAGCTTCATCGCCGGCGCCTGACCGGCCGGCCCGTCGCCGACGGTGACGGCGGGAAGCAGTCCGCCGACGCCGGTCGACCGGCCCCCGATCCGCCGCAACGGCGCGGCGATCGCACGGCCCCGCAACCGCTTGGTCCTCCGGGACGGCGGCCGCGGGGCCGTTGCGCGCCGACCGTGCCTCGCCTCGTCGAGGGCGTGGCGTCAGGTCCGGGGAGCGGCCCGCAGCGTGAGGACCGCCATGTCGTCCGCCGGCTCGTCGTCGACGAAGACGAGGGCCTCGGTCTCGATGTGCCGGGCCAGCTCGGCCGCGGTCATCCCCTTGCCCTGGCAGATGGCCTTGACGATGCCCTCCTCGCCGAACGCCCGCCGGCCGGAGCGGCGATCCGAGAGGCCGTCGGTGTAGCAGACGAGAGACTCGCCCGGGTCGAGGTGCACCACCGTGTCGGACAGCGACACGGTGTCGGTGGGTGTCACCCCGAGCAGCGTGCCCGGCACCCCCACCGGCAGCACCTCGCCCGTCGCTCGGCGCACGAGCGGCAACGGGTGGCCGCCGGAGCAGATGATGATGTCGACGCCGCGCACCGACGCCTGCACGGCGCCCGCCAGCACGGTGCAGAAGCGCGGGCTCACCGGGAGGTCGTCCTCCCCGACGTCCTCGCGCTCGGCGTCGCTGCGCAGCAGCATGTCGTTGAGGCGGCCGAGGACGGCGGAGGGCATCACGCCCGACATGGCGGACGCCCGGATGGTGTGGCGCACGAGGCCCGTGGTGGCGGCCGCCTCGACGCCGTGGCCGCGCACGTCGCCGACCGCGAACATCCACCAGTTGGCGTCGGCCTGGAACGCATCGTAGAAGTCGCCGCCCACGTCGAGCCCCTGCCCTGCGGCCCGGTAGCGGGCCCCGAGCTCGATGCCGGGGATGTCGGGGAGGCTGCTCGGCAGCAGGCTGTTCTGCAGAGCCCGCGCCACGCGGGCCTGGTCGTTGAACAGCCGGGCGTTGTCGACGATGACGCCGGCGCGGGCCGCGACCGCCTTGGCCAGCTCGACATCGGGGCGGTGGAGCGGCCGGCCCGGCCGGTTGCCGAACGCGATGGCGCCGAGCAGCCGGTCGCGGGCCTGCAACGGGAACACGGCGAACGAATCGACGCCCACGGCGTCCATCGCCTCCCGATCATCCGGGTCGTCGAACAACGGACGCAGCATCGCCGCCGCCCGCGAGCTGCGGATGAGCGGGCGCCGGGCCGCGAGGGCATCGCCCAGCTCGGGGACGCCGCCGAGGTCCCGGGGGATGCGCTCGACCAGCCGACGGAGGTGCCCGATCTGCGCGGGGTCGACGTGCGCAGCCCCGACGTGCGGGAGGGGGCTGCCGGGGGTGACGAGGAGGCGCACGATGCACCAGTCGGCGATGCGGGGCACGGTCATCTCGGTGAGCTGGGCCAGTGCCGTGTCGAGCTCGAGGCTGGACGAAAGCGTCGCGCCGAGGGCGTCGAGGAAGCCCAGGTGATCCTGTGCGCGCTCGGCGGCGTCGGCCTGGCGGGCCCGGTCGAGCGCGAGGGCACAGTGGGCAGCCACGTCCCGGAGCAGGTCGCGGTCGGCGGCGTCCACCGTGCGATCCGGCGGGAAGCCGACCCCCATCGACCCGAAGGGACGGCCCAGCGCGTCCTTGAGCGGGAGGACGATGAACGTCGTGTCGTACTCGATGCGGGCGACCTCGAGGTCGGGATACCGGGACCGCCGATCGTCCGGAGAGGTGACGACCACGGTCTCGCCGGTGCGGACCACCTCCGCCGCCGGGAGCGACGAGGACAGCGGGATGCGACCGAACCGCTCGCTCACCTCCTCGATCGGCACGCCGGTCGCGCCGACCACCACCAGCACGTCGTCACCCTCGCCGAGGACGTGCAACGAGGCGGACCGCCCCTGCACCAGGGCGACGCCTTCGTCGAGCATGGCCCGCACGATGTCGTCGGTGCGCCGCAGCCGGTTGAAGCCCTCGACCAGCCGGGCCATGCCGGCGGTCGACCGGTCGACGGAGGCCATCCCGCCGTCCCCGTCCCCGTCCAATGGCGAGCCGTTCTGGACAGCGGACGCGTCGGCGCCGCTCGCCCCGTCGGCCGGGGCACCGCCTGCCGGTGGCCGTAGCCCCGTGACTCCGCGTGAGATTTCGGACGACATGGGACATGAGGAGTCTTGCACTCCCACGGACGCACCGCACCCAGGAGTTCCGGCACGGACCACGCACGGCCGACCACCCTCCGGCACGGCGGCGCGCGGCGCGCCACACTGACGGGATGGCTTGGACCCGCTTCTCGCTCGCCGGCGCAGCAGGCGCCACTCTCGACCACGACGCCGTGCGCTACGGCCCGGGACTCCCCACCGAATCCGACCTGAAGCTGCTCGGCCACGTCGACGGCCGCCGGGTCCTCGAGCTGGCCTGCGGAGCCGGTGCGGGGGCGGTCGCGCTGGCCAAGGCCGGCGCACGCGTCATCGCGGTCGACGACCAGGCCGCCAACCTGGCCGACACCCGCGAGCGGGCCGAGCGGGAGGGCGTCCGGGTCGAGACGCACCACGGCTCGCTGGCCGAGCTGGCGTTCGTGCGGGCCGACACGATCGACGCCGCCGTGTCCACCTACGGGCTGGCGACGGTCGACGATCTCGACCGGGTCTTCCGCCAGGTGCACCGGGTGCTGCGCAGCGACCGCCCGTTCGTCTTCTCGCTGCCCCACCCGGCGTTCGTGATGCTCGATCCCGCGGGCGGCGAGCCGGTGCTGCGCCGGGCCTGGTGGGACCCGACTCCGGTGGCGTGGTCCGTCGCCGACAACGGCGCCGATCCCGACCGGGTCATCACCCTGAGCGGCCTGTTCGCCAGCCTCAACCGGGCGGGGTTCGGCGTCGACACGCTGCTCGAGCCCCAAGCGGACAGCACCCAGGCGGGCGAGGCCTGGTCCGAGGCGATGCGGTGGGTGCCGCCCACCCTGATCGTGCGCGCCCGCAAGCTGGGCAACTGACGCATCCGGCGATTGCCCTCCGGCGCGGCGGAGGGTGACCGGCGGACCTCCTCCCCGGCGCCGTTTGCTCAGTCGAGCACGGTGACCGTCGGTCCGAGCGACGGTGTGGGGCACGAGAGGCGCAGGGATCCGACCGCGCCCACTTCCACCGTGGCGGACTGGCCCGGTTCGATGACCGTCAGCGGCGGCACTGTGGCCATACTGAACGAGGGCACCGACGCGACCGCCGCCGCCCCGAGCCCGGGATCGCCGTCGCTCGCTGCCGCGAGAGACCCGTGGAGCAGATCTGGCGGCATCGCCGGTTGGGCCGGGCTGGGCGTCGTCGGCGGCGGAGGCGGTGCGGGTGCAGCCGAGGCGGTCGCCGACGCCGCGTCCGCAGCCGGCGGGGTCGGCGGCGGCACTGTCGCGGGTGACGGCTCCGGCGCGTCGACGGCGGTGCGATCCGGGACCGGTGCGGTGGTACCGGGCGGCCCGACGGCCGACGGGTCCGCCGGTCGCACCGGCGCGGCGATCGGCATCGAGGTCGACGGCGTCGTGTCGGAGGCCGGCGAGGATGGCCGGGCGGGCACGATCGCGTCCCCGACGGCGGGTACAGGGTCCGACGAGGTCAGGTCCGCGGGCCTCCGCGCCGGCAGGAACGCGCTGGCGAGCACCGCCACCACCAGCGCGGCCGCCACCGCGATGGTGCTGACGAGGGCAGCGTCGCGGCGGGCCATCGCCAGCGCGTTGCTCCCGTAGCGACCGGCACGGACGAGCGCCCGCACCGGACGGCCGGTCCGCGGGGCCGGTGCAGCGGCGGCCGGGAGAGCGGTGGCCGCGGCGGCGATCGGCGAGGACCAGGGGGCGAGCGCCCCGGCGAACAGGCGCGGAGCGTCGGCCGCGGCGGCGACCAGGGACTGGCACGACGAGCACCCTTCGACGTGGATCACGGTCGCGGTGCGGATCCCGTCGCCCGGTCCGTCGTGCAGGTAGCCGGCGAGGCGTGAGCCGGGGGGCCGGCCGCACCGGGGGCGGGGCGACGCGTCGAGGTGAGCACGGAGGGACGCGAGCCGCAGTTGCTCGCGTGCCCGGGACGCCAGGGCCGCAGCGGCCGCCGGCGTCGTCCCGAGCAGGTGGCCGACGGCCGCGGGATGGTGACCTTCGACCTCGGTCAGCCACAGCACCGCCCGGACGCGGTCGCTCAGGGCGGCGTACGCATCGAGGACGACGGCATCTGCGGCGCGGTCGACCCCGTCCGCGGGCTCGCCGCGCGACCCCGCCGGCATCGTGTCGGGCGATGCCGGATCGTCCGGCGTCGACCCCTCGGCGGGCCGTCCTGCCGCCGTCGCCGCACGTCGCTCGCGCAGCAGCGCGAACGCCGCGCCGTCCCCGCTGCGGAGCCGAGCGAGCAGCTCTGCGTCCGATGATTGTGTCATCCCCATGCGCGCCCCGGATGTCGCCGGGCGCAATAGTACGCGCACTCAGCGTGCGCGTACGACCAACCTCCGTGCGTTCGATGGCCGGGGCGGTCAGCCTGCGGACTGCCGCTCGTCCCACCACGCCAGCACGCGGCGCTCGGCCTCGGCCGGCTCGAGCGGACCCTCGTCGAGGCGGGCCTCGAGCAGCATCGACAGCGCCTCGCCGACATGGCGCCCGGGGCCCACGCCCAGCAGCTCCATCACCCGGTTGCCGTCGATGTCGGGCCGGATCGAGCCCAGCTCCTCGCGCTCCCGCAGCTCCGCGATGCGCGCTTCGAGCGCGTCCATCCGGGCGGCGAGCATGCGGGCCTTGCGCTCGTTGCGCGTCGTGCAGTCGCAGCGGGTCAGCTCGTTGAGGTCGTCGAGCAGCGGACCGGCGTCCCGGGCGTAGCGGCGCACCGCCGCATCGCTCCACACCTCGTCGCTGTAGCCGTGGAAGCGCAGGTGCAGGAACACCAGCCGCTGCACGTCGTCGACGATCTCGTTCGAGAAGCGGAGCGCCCGCAGCCGGTCCCGCGCCATGCGGGCGCCCACGACCTCGTGGTGGTGGAAGCTCACGCCCTTGGGGCCGATCGAGCGGGTCTTCGGCTTGCCCACGTCGTGCAGCAGCGCGGCGAGGCGCACGATCAGGCGGGGCGAGGTCTTGGCCACGACCGCGATCGTGTGGCCGAGCACGTCCTTGTGCCGGTGGATCGGGTCCTGCTCGAGGCGCATCGCCCGCAGCTCCGGCAGGAACTCGTCGGACAGGCCGGTGTCGGCGAGGAACCAGAGCCCGGCGCTCGGATCGTCGACGACCATCAGCTTGGACAGCTCGTCGCGGACCCGCTCGGCCGACACGATCTCGAGTCGGCCACGCATCTCGCACACCGCCGACACCAGGTCCGGGTTCGGCGTGAGGCCGTAGCCGGCGACGAACCGGGCCGCCCGCAACATGCGCAGGGGGTCGTCGGAGAACGACACCTCGGGCGCGAGCGGCGTGCGCAGCACCCCGGCCGCCAGGTCGCCGACGCCGCCGTACGGGTCGATCAGCTCGACGTCGGGCACCCGCAGCGCCATGGCGTTGACGGTGAAGTCGCGCCGGGCCAGGTCCTCGGCGATGTCGTTCGCGTAGACGACGTGCGGCTTGCGCGAATCCTCCCGGTAGGCCTCGGCCCGATGGGTGGTGACCTCGAAGATCGTGTCGCCCTTGCGGGCGCCGATCGTGCCGAAGGCCTGGCCCTGGGTCCACACCGAGTCGGCCCAGTCGGCGAGCAGCGCCATGCTCTGCTCCGGCCGGGCGTCGGTGGTCAGGTCGAGGTCGGCGTCGGCCGTCGGCCGGCCGAGCACCAGGTCGCGGACGATGCCGCCGACGAGGTAGACGTCGTGGCCGCTCGCGGTGAAGCGGTCGGCGAGCGGCCGCACGTCGTCGAGGATCGGCTGCAGCCGCTCGGGGATCACCGTGGGCAGGGTAGTGAGATCCGTCGCGAGGGCAGTAGCGGGACGCGCCGCCGATCAGACCTCGGGGCCGCGGTCCACGCCCCAGTGCGGGGGGATCGTGGCGCCCCCGCTCGGCACCGAGCGGCGGTCGTCCTCCTCGGCCATCGCCCGCCGGTGGGCGATGTCGACCGCGCCGACGACGTCCCGACCCGGGCCGCCACCGGTCGGTGCCTCGGTGTGGAGTCGCTCGCCCGCGAGCGCGGCCAGCGCCGCGGCCGTCGAGTCGCGCAGCGCACCGAGGTCGTATCCCCCCTCGAGGAACACCAGCCGCTTGCCGGCCGGGACGAGCGCGACCAGCTCGGCGGTCAGGTCGGCGAAGTCGCCGGAGCTGAGCGCCAGGTCGGTGAGCGGATCGGCGCGGTGCCCGTCGAAGCCGGCGGACACGAGCAGCCACGTCGCCCGCACCTCGGCGACCAGGGGCGCAATGATGTCGTCGATCGCGGCCCGGTACGTGTCGCCGGTCGCGCCGGGCGGCAGCGGGATGTTCACGGTGCGGCCCCGCCCGTCCCCCAGGCCCGTTTCGAGCAGGGCCCCCGTGCCCGGGTACAACGGGTGCTGGTGGAACGACACGTACGTGACCCGCGGGTCGTCGTAGAACGCCTCCTGGGTGCCGTTGCCGTGGTGGGCGTCGTAGTCGACGATCACCACCCGCTCGCCCCGCTCAGCCAGCACCGACGCGGTGACAGCCACGTTGTTGAACAGGCAGAACCCCATCGCCTGCGAGGGCATGGCGTGGTGGCCCGGCGGGCGGACGGCCAGGAACGCGGCGTCGGCATCGCCGGCCTCGAGCCGCTCGACCGCCGTCGTGCCGGCGCCGGCGGCCAGCAGGGCGGCGTCCCAGGACGCGGGCACCACGGGCGTGTCGGCGTCGAGGTTCCCGCCGCCGGTGTGGCAGAAGCGCTCGAGGGCGGCGACGTAGGTGGGGGTGTGGATCCGCTCCACGTCCTCGCGGCCCGCGGGCGTCGCACCCACGGTCACGAGGTCGGAGTCGAGGCCGCACCGGCGCGCGCCCTCTTCGACCGCGACCAGCCGCTGCGGCCGTTCCGGATGACCCAGCCCGGTGTCGTGGTCCAGGAACTGGGGGTGGGTGACGAAGAGCACAGGCATCTCCCCGTGACGCTAACGGGACGAGGCGCGGACACGGGCGAACATCGCCGTGACCGCCGGCGGGCGCACGGAGTGGGCCCGGCACGGAACGGGGTGTGCGGGTTGCCTACTCTCATGG
>DASUQS010000059.1:0-3210 GCA_036280455.1 Acidimicrobiales bacterium | reverse complement strand
CTTCCTCGTCGAGCAGGCCGAGCTGCTGGGGCGTCCTCGGGTGATCCTGTGCCACCACGATCCGCTGCTCCCCCCGCTGATGCCCGCCGTCGACGTCACGGAGGCCGAGCAGCGGCTGCGCGACCTCCTCGGGCCGGACCGCTACCACACGCTCTCGTACGGCCAGACGGTCGACGTCCTGCCCTGACCGGTCCCGCCGGCTGCTCTCACCCGGCGGCACGGCCCCCGCCCAGCACCCCTGGGCATCGCCAGCCGAGCATCCGCCCAGCAGCCCCGGGCATCACCAGCAGACCGGGGCGACGTGAGCGTGCGCTGTCGATCAGGCGAGCCGCCGCACGAGCACGATGCCGACATCGTCCCGCAGCTCGTACACGGAGTGCTCGAGCACGGCGTGGGTGAGCTGGCGGAGCACCTCAGCCGGGGGGATGTCCTCGTGGAGGACGCTGCCGAGCAGGTCGGTGAACCGCTCCAGGCCGAACCGCTCGGCGCCGCGCACCCCGCCCTCGACCACCCCGTCGGTGTAGAGGACCAGCCCGTCGCCCGGAGCGAGCTGCACCTCGTTGACGTTGGGCGCGAGCCCGCGCCCGAGGCCGATGGGCAGGCTCGGGGTCACGGACGCCGGGCCGGCGACCGCATCGCCACGCAGCACCACGGGGGCGGGGTGACCAGCGGAGATCCAACGGAACCATCCGGTGTCCAGGTCGAGCCGCCCGAAGGCGGCGGTAGCGAAGCGCAGATCGGGGAACCGTTGTGCGACCGCCTCGTCCACCTCGACGTAGGCCTCGACGAGGCCCAGGCCCCGCCGACGGCTGTTGCGGAGGCAACCCTGCGCGAGGTGCGAGACCAGCGACGAGTCGAGGTCGTGCCCGACCGAGTCGAGGATCGCCACGTGGAGCCCGTCCTCGTTGAGCGCGTAGTCGAAGGTGTCGCCCGCCACCTCGTAGGCCGGCTGGAGCATCCCGGCCACCGCGACCTGGTCGGTGACGAGTGCCACGGGCGGCAGGTTCGACCGCTGCAGCTCGGCGGCCAGGCTCATCGGCTGTTCGCGGCGCGACAGCTCGAAGGCATCCGTGTACTGGCCCTTCCCGATGAGGAGCTCGGCCGTCAGCGCCGCCACCTGCTCGATGGCGCGGCGCGCAGGGTCGCCGACGGGCTCGGCGAGATCCGCGCGCAGCACCCCGAGGCGCGCGGTGCCGTTGATCAGCGGTACCCACACGCGCACCTCGCCACCATCGGTCGTCTCGACCTCGGTGCGCTCGAGGGCGAAGGCTCGACCGGCCGCGGTGCCCGCGATGTCGATGGCCCCGGCGATCCCGCCGCGTGGCGTGACCGGGTTCAGGCGGAGCTCGTTGTGGTCGACGACGAACATCCCCACGTCATCGGCCCCCACGGCCTGCAGCGCCCGGGCGACGGCGGGCCCGAGGTCGGTGGGCGCGAGCCTGTGCGAGGTCTCGAGCAGCCACCGGAGCGGGTCGTGATCGGGCGTCGGTTCCAGATTGCTCCTCAACGGCGAACCAGGCCCTGCCGGGGAAGCGGGGCCTGCTCCATCGCCGTCGCGCGTCGCCGGCATCGGATCACCAGGTCCGGCTCGTCGGCCGGTCGGGGCCTGGGCCGGGCTGCGGCGCGCTGGTCGACGTCGGGATTGGGGTTTGAGGGGCCATCTGGCTCATCTCCGGATCGGTGGTGGTTGGGTACCCGAAACACCGCCCGGGAACCCGCGCGACCGTCCGGTGCCGTGCGGTGTTTCGTCACACGGCGCACCGGGTAGCCGCCGGGTCCGACCACATCGATCCTCATCGCAGGAGGCGGCCATGCCGGAGACGAGCGCCGACGTCACGACCCCTGCTTGGGACAGGTGACGCCGACCGTGCGGATCCTCGGGCGCCTCCTGCGAAGTCCTGGCGCACCGCCAGTCCACCGAGGCACGGCGGGTCTGACGCCGTGACGCGGGCCGTCGTGATCACCGGGGCCGGCTCGGGCATCGGGCTCGCCACCGCGATCGAGGCCGCTCGCCTCGGATTTCGCGCCGTCGCCGCCGCACACCGACCGGAGCAGGTCAGTGGTGTGCGTGCGGCGGCGGCCGAGGCCGGCGTCGACGTGCGCGCCGAGGTCCTCGACGTCACGGACGACGACGCCACCGCCGCGCTGCTCGACGACGTCGAGCCGTGGGCGGTGGTCGCCGGTGCCGGCTACATGAACGCCGGCCTCGTCGAGGACGTCCCGATCGACGACGCCCGCCGCCAGCTCGACGTGATGCTGCTCGCGCCGGCTCGACTCGTGCAGCTCGCCCTGCCGGGCATGCGGCGCCGGGGCGGCGGCCGGGTCGTCGTGCTGTCGTCGCCCCTCGGCGAGGCCACGATGCCGACCCAGGGCTGGTACAGCGCCACCAAGCGGGCGCTCAGCGCCCTGTGCGACGGCCTGCGTGTCGAGGTGATCGACGATGCGATCGACGTGGTGCTCGTCGAGCCGGGAGCCGCCGACACGCCGCTGTGGGACAAGTCCCGGGCGCAGCTCGTCGAGCGTCGCGGCCGGTCCGTCCGGCCGGAGGTGTACGACCGGGCGATCGCGGTCCAGGACGAGGTGCGTGAGCGGGCCGCCGACCCAACCGAGGTGGCCGAGGTGGTGGGCACCGCCCTGCGGGCCGCCCATCCCCGCTACCGCTATCGCACCGCCGCGGCGGCGGTCCCGTTCGCGACCGCGGCGCGGCTCGTGCCGACCAGCGTGCGCGACCGGGTGGTGCGCACCATCGGGGGTGTGGGGTGAACGGCGCGTGCGTCGAGCGCACGGTCGATGCGCCGATCGACGCGGTCTCCACCGTGCTCGCCGACCCGAGGGCCTACGACGGCATCGTCGTCGGCAGCCGGCGGATCCGGTGGTTCGACCCCAACTGGCCGGAGCCGGGCGCCCGGTTCCACCACACTCTCGGCGCCGGACCGGTGGTCATCCGCGACCACTCGGAGGTCCTCGAGCAGGAGCTGCCGGCGCGCCTGCGCCTGCTGGTGCACCTGCGTCCGTTGGGCAGCGCCGAGGTCGAGTTCCGCCTGGCGCCCGACGGCGACGGCACCCACGTCGCCGTGACCGAGACCCCGACGTCCGGCATCCTCGCGGCCACGTGGTCGCCGCCGGCCGCCGCCGCGACCCGCTGGCGGAACGCACGGGTGCTCACCCGGCTCGGTGAGGTCGCGGCCGGGCGGGCGCGCTCGAAGGCTC
>DASUQS010000058.1:0-15520 GCA_036280455.1 Acidimicrobiales bacterium | reverse complement strand
GCATCGCCGTCGCCGCTCAGCGCCGCGACAGCCGCGGCGGCGGCTTCCCGGTGGGCGGCCGCGTCGGCCAGGGCGTCCTCGCGCTCCTCCAGCTCGCGGTCCTCGTCGGGCGAGGCGATGCCGGCGGCCGCGATCTCGTCGACCTGGTAGCGCACGAGGTCGAGCTCGCGGGCGCGGGCGCGCTCGTCGCCGCCCATGCGCCCGAGCTCGTCGAGCAGGTCGTGCACCGCGACGCGCGCCGCTCGCAACGGCGCGAGGTCGATGTCGGCGAAGCGGTCGAGCGCGTCGCGCTGTGCCGCGGGGTGCAGCAGCGACTGGTGGGCGTGCTGACCGTGCAGGTCGACGAGCAGCGCGCCCAGCTCCGCGAGCTCGGTGGCGGTGGCCAACCGGCCGTCGATGTAGGCGCGGCTGCGCCCCGAGCGCGGGATCGCCCGCGCCACCACGACCTCGTCGGGCGAGTCGGCCGACTCGTTGGCGCCGCTCCCCCGCACGAAGCGCCCCTCGACCCAGGCCTCCTCGGCTCCGGTGCGCACGAGCAGGGGATCGGCCCGGCCGCCCACGAGCAGCTCGATCGCGTCGACCACCATCGTCTTGCCTGCGCCGGTCTCGCCGGTGACGACGGTCATCCCGCCGCCGAGGACGAGGCGCAGCTCGGCGATGACACCGAGATCGCGCACAGCCAGCTCTACCAGCACGGACCTCTCCCTCGGTCGTGTCCTCGCGCCGCGCTCACCGGTCGCTCAGTCCGAACTTGGTCTTCAGGATGCGCAGGAAGTTGCGCGGCCCGAACGTGACGAACCGGGCCGACCCGGTGGCCGCCGTGCACGTGATGGCATCGCCCCGGTAGAGGGTGCCGAGGTTGTTGCCGTCGACCGACAGCGTGGCCGGCCGGTCGCCCACCACCTCGATGCGCACGCGGGCCTCCGGGGCGAGCACCAGCGAGCGGTCGAACAGCATGTGGGGCGAGACAGGCGTCATCAACAGGCAACGGTGGGTGGGCTCGACGATCGGTCCCCGGGCCGAGAAGGCGTAGGCCGTCGACCCCGTCGGGGTGGCGACGATCAAGCCGTCCGCAGCGTAGGGGGTGAAGGGCTCGCCGTCGATGCTCACGCCGAGCCGCACGGTGTGGCCCATCGGCGTCTTCTCGAGCACGGCCTCGTTGAGCGCCAGCACCGACGTGGACGTGATGCGGTCGGGACGTTCGCCGCCATCGGCGACCGCGGCGTCGGGGTCGGTCGCCCGCGCCGAGGCGGCGTCGACGTCGACCTGCACGAGCATGCGCTCCTCGACCTCGTAGGAGCCCGCCAGGAACCGCTTGAGCGCCATCCGCAGGCCGGGCGGCTCGACCTCGGTCAGGTAGCCGAGCTGCCCGACGTTCACGCCCACGATCGGCACGCCCTCGCCGGCGACCAGGTCGACCGTGCGCAGCATCGTCCCGTCGCCGCCGAGGCTGAGAGCGAGATCGAGGCCCCGGGCGAACGTGGCGTCGTCGGTGCCCAGGTCGGCGAGCTCGGCGATCGCGGCGTCGCGGCGCGGCAGTCGCACCTCGTGGCCCCGCTCGTCCAGCCAGGTGGCCGCGTCCGTCGCCAGCTCGGCCGCGTGCTCGCGTTCGTGGTGCAGGACGATGCCGACCGCAGCCATCGGCGCCCCTCAGCTCTGGCTGCGCGCCGTCGCCTCGACGACGACGGCGGCGAGATCGGGGGGCGACACGTCCGCGACGGGCGCTTTGCGGGCATGCAGAAGGAACTCGACGTTCCCTTCGGTACCGGTGATCGGAGACACCATCGCCCCCATGATGGCGGCTCCGAGGTCGCGAGCGGCGCACGCCACGTCTTCGAGGACCCGCCGCCACACCTCCGGATCGCGGATCACGCCCCGACCACGCGACGCTTCGGCCTTGCCCGCCTCGAACTGCGGCTTGACGAGGGTCACGAGATCGGCCCCCGGCGCGGCCACCGCCATCAGGCTGGGCAGGACGGTCCGTAGCGAGATGAACGACAGATCGGCGACGACGAGGGCGAACGGCTCCCCGAGGTCGCCGGGGGCCAGGTCGCGCACGTTCAGCCGCTCGTGGACCTCGACCCGCGGGTCGGCCCGGATGCGTTCGTGCAGCTGCCCGTACCCGACGTCCACGGCGACCACCCGGGCGGCGCCCCGCTGGAGCAGGCAGTCGGTGAACCCGCCCGTGGACGCCCCCGCGTCGAGCGCCCGCACCCCGTCGACCGGGACGTCGAACCGATCGAGCGCACCGGCCAGCTTCTCCCCCGCGCGGGAGACGTACCGGGGCGGATCCCCCGCCACCACGACGGCCTCGTGGGGTGCGACGAGCCGCGCCGGCTTGAGCGCGGGGGCGCCGTCGACGGTGACGCGCCCAGCCTCGACGGCGGCGCGTGCCTGCTGGCGGCTGGTCGCCAGACCTCGGCGGACCAGGTCGGCGTCGAGTCGCCGGCGGACGGGAGGCGTGACCGCTCCCCGGGATCAGGTGCCGGACGACGGGGAGGTGCGCTCCCCCGTCGTACCGGAGCCGGACGTCTTCTTCGCCGTCGAGCCACCACCCGAGGACCTCTTCGCGGCAGATTTCTTCGCCGCCGACTTCTTGGCGCCGGACTTGTTCGCCGTGGACGCACCACCCGCAGACTTCTTCGCCGGGGCCTTCTTCGCCGCAGACCTCTTCGCCGGGGCCTTCTTCGCCGTGGACGTGCTCGCGGAGGTCGACTTGGCGGGCGACGTGCTCGTCGCCCTCTTCGCAGGGCCCTTCTTCGCCGCGGATTTCTTCGCCGCCGACGCCCCGCCCGAGGACTTCGTCGCCGCGGACGTCGCGGCCGCGTGGCCAGCGGCGGCGGCTGCCTTGCTCGCCCGCGCGGACCCAGCAGGTGGGCGCGCCGACGCGTCCCCGGGGCCACCCGGCTGCTCGGCACCGACGGCTGGCGGGGGTGTCGTCGGCGCCCGCTCGGCGGCGGTGGACGACGAGGTCGGCGAGTTCGACTGCCCCGGCCACGCCTGGCCGAACAGGCCGGAGGCGACATCCGTGAAGCGCTGCACCATGCGCTCCAGGTCGTCACGTGTCGCCAGGTCGAGCCGCGCCAGCTGCTCGTCGATCTCGGTGCGGACGGCGTCGATCAGCTTCTCGCTGTTGCGGCGGCTGCGATCGACCAGTTCGTCGACGCTGGCCTGAGCCTGCTCGGCCTGCACGGCACCGACCCGCACCAGGTCGCGGATCAACTCCTCGGCCCGGGCCTGGGTCAGAGCGGTGAAGGTCATCCCCGCGTCGAGGAGCCGCTTCAACAGATCGTTCTCGGCCATGTCGGCGGAGGTTACGGCTGGCCGCGCACGGTGGCAATGCCCTCGACCAATGTGGCCAGGCTGGACGACACGACGTCTGGTGCAGGGGTGACCGGCAGGTCGTCGGGCCCGGTCACACCGGTGAGGACGAGCGCGAACCGGTAGCCGAGCTCGACCGCGAACGCCCCGTCGGTCTCCGGCCGATCGCCGACCATCGTGCCCGTGTGCCCGCCGACCGCACGCACCAGGTCGGCCATCGGGCGGTGCGGCTTGCCCGCGATCGACGGATCGATCCCGGCGGCGTAGGCGATCGCGGCCACGATGGCACCGCCTCCGGGGATGGGCCCCTCAGGCGTCGGGTAGGTGGCGTCGTCGTTGGTGGCGATCAGGCGGGCGCCCCGCTGGATGGCTCGCACCGCGATCCGCATGCGCTCGTAGTCGAAGTCCCGGTGGAAGCCGACGACCACTGCGTCGGCGTCCCCGTCACGCACCGGCGTGGCGTCCCGGCCGGCGACCGCCTCGACGACCCCCGGCCCGCCGCAGACGAGCACCCGCTCGCCGGGCTCGACGAGCTGGGCGGCGGCCATCGCCGAGGTGACCACGTCGCCCCCGGCCGGGATGCCGTGGCGCGCCAGCTTGGCCTCTTGATCGCCGAGCGTGGACCAGGAGTTGTTGGTCGCGAACAGCACACGCTCCCCTGTGGCCCGTAGCTCGGCCACCGCCTCGCGCGCCCCGTCGATCGGCTGGTCGGCCAGCCACAGCACGCCGTCGAGGTCGAGCACCCAGGTCACGGCGGGATCGTGACACCACTCCTGTGGGCACCGCCAGGTGACCTGTGGAACAATGCCACCGACCTGGGAAGGTTCGCCGCCGCGGCGGCAAGGGGTTCGGGAGGGCGCGCGGACATGCTGGGCGTAGACGCGGCGATGGTGCCGCGCCCGGGTGCGGGGGTGCACGGTTCGCCAGTACCGGACGGGAGGGAACGCCGTCTGGAGCTCGACGGCCTGCGGGCCGTCGCGGTCGTCCTCGTCTTCGCCTACCACCTGTCCCTGGTCACCACCGCGGTGCTGCCGGCGGACGCGATGCTGCACTTCCTGCAGCTCAGAGCGGGGGTCGAGCTGTTCTTCGTCCTGTCCGGCTTCCTGATCTACTCGCCGTTCGTCCGCGCGCACCTGAGGGACCGGCCCCGACCGGCGCTCGGCAGCTACGCGCTGCGGCGGATCCTGCGCATCTACCCCGCCTACCTGGTTGCGCTCGCGGTGTTGTGGGCACTCGGGTGGATCGACTTCCTGCCAGGGTCAAGCCTGCTGGGGCATCTCACCCTCACACAGGAGTACACCGACCCGGTCGGGCTCGCGACCTCTGGCATCGAACCGGCGTGGACCCTCTGCGTCGAGGTCTCGTTCTACGCCTTCGTCCCGCTGTGGGCAGCGCTGGTCCGGCTCGCCCGTCGCGGCCGGGTCAGCCTCGGCATCGAGGTGGCGGGAGTCGTCGGCCTGATGATCGCCGGAGCCGCAGCCCGATGGGTGGCGCACGCGAGCGAGCTGCCCACGCTGCTGAGGGTCCTCGCCCCCAACCTGACCGCCCTGGCGGGAGGGATGGCCCTGGCGGTGCTGGCTGCCGCGCGCCTCGACCGCCCCCGCCTCGACCGGCTGGCCGCACGGATGCCGCCCCCGATCGTCTGGTGGACGGTGGCGATCGCCGTGCTGCTGTACATGCCGGGACGCCCGCAGTCGCTCGATGCGCCGACCCGATCGTGGATGATCGCGAGCATGTCGCACGTCCTGTTCGGGCTGCTCGTCGCTGCCCCCGTGATGGTCGGCTCGGCGACACCGACGCGCATCGGGCGGATGCTGCGCAGCAGGCCCCTCGTGTGGACGGGGCTCGTGAGCTACGGCGTCTACCTCTGGCACTACGACCTGGTCGGCCACCTCTGGACCGACGACTTCGCCGCGAGCCCCACCCGCGCCGCCCTGGCCACCCTCGGCGTGGTCATCGCGGCCGGCGTCATCGCCACCGCGAGCTACCACCTCATCGAGCGACCGGCCCTGCGCCTCGCGCAGCGCCGGCGCGTGGTCGACCTCCGCTCCGCCCGGTCGGAGGACCCCGTGCCGTCGACCGCCCGGCCGGATGGCGCGGCACCGTCGGGTGACGGCCACGCGGGCGCCGACGATGCGCTGATCCCGACGGCGGCCGCGCACCCCGCACGCCGGTGGCGCCACTGGCGGTAGCCCCCGCCGGGCTTGGGCCGAGGCCGCCGTCTGCCAGGATGGGGCCGTGGCCCGCTTCCAGCCCTTCCCCGGCATCCGTTACGACCTCGGTCGCGTCTCGCTCGACCAGGTCATCAGCCCTCCGTACGACGTGATCGACGACGCCCAGCGCGCCGAGCTGGCCGGCCGCGATCCGCACAACGCGGTGCGCATCGATCTGCCGGTCGACGAGGACGGTCAGGACCGCTACCAGGTGGCCAGCGGCCTGCTGGCCCGGTGGCGCGCCGAGGGCGTCCTCGCCACCGACGGTCGGCCCTCTTACACCGTGTACCGCATGGCCTACGTCGACGACGCAGGGGTGGCCCAGCACACCACCGGTGTCATCGGCGCGCTCGAGCTCAGCCCGCCCGGCACCGACATCCTCCCCCACGAGCACACGACCCCCAAGGCCAAGAGCGACCGCCTCGACATGCTCCGGTCCTGCCGGGCCAACACGTCGGCCATCTGGGGTCTGTCCCTCGCCAAGGGCCTCACCGACCTGCTGCCGGTCGACGCCGATCCCACCGCCGTCGTCGACGACGGTGAGGGCGTGGTGCACACGGTGTGGGTCGTCGACGACCCCGAGACCTGCACCGCCATCGCCGAGACGGTGGCGGCGCACCCGGTGGTGATCGCGGACGGCCACCACCGCTACGAGACGTCGCTCGCCTACCGGCGCGAGCGCGAGGCGGCCGATGGCACCGCGGGCGACGCCGAGGCCACGCTGGCGTACGTCGTCGAGCTCGTCGAGGACGAGCTGACCGTCCGGGCCATCCACCGGCTGATCGATGGCCTCCCCGCCGGGACCGACCTCGTCGCCGCGCTCGACCCCTGGTTCGAGGCCATCGGCGCACCGCCGGCCGACGTGCCGCTCACCGCGGCGATGGCGAGCGCCGGTGCGCTGTGCGCCGTCAGTCCCGCGGGCGAGGTGCTCCTTCGCCCCCGGCCCGAGGCGCTGGCGGACGCCGCCGACCTCGACTCGGCCCGGCTCGACGTCGCCCTGGCCGCCCTGCCCGAGCACGCGCTGCGCTTCCAGCACGGTGTCGACAACGTGCGCCAGGCGGTCGGCGACGGCACCGCGCAGTTCGGCGTGCTGCTGCGCCCGGCGACCGTCGCCCAGATCGAGGCCAACGCCCACAGCGGCGAGCGGATGCCGCCGAAGACCACGTTCTTCCACCCCAAGCCCAAGACGGGCCTCGTCTTCCGCGATCTCGGCTGACATCCGCCCGACGGAGCGCCGTGCGGGTCAGGGCAGCTCCGGCGCGACCTCCTCGGCGACGAGCCGCAGGTGGTCGAGGTCGTGCAGGTCGAGGACCTGCAGGTAGATGCGCTCCGCACCGGCCTCGACGAAGGCGGCCACCTTGTCGACCACCTCGGGGACCGTGCCGGCCGCGCCGTTCTCGCGCACCTCGTCGGGCTCGCGGTCGATCGCCGCGGCCCGGCGCCGGAAGGTCGCCTCGTCGTCGCCGCAGCAGACGACGAGCGCAGCCGACCTCGTCATGGTACCCGGATCGCGCCCGGCCGCCTCGCACGCCGCGGTCACGGTGTCGAGCGAGGAGCGAAACGCCTCCAGCGACGGGAACGGCACGTTGAACTCGTCGGCGTACCGGGCGGCCAGCCGTGGCGTGCGCGTCTTGCCCCACCCACCGATGACCACGGGCGGACGGGGCGACTGCACCGGCTTGGGGAGGGCGGGCGACTCGGCGATCCGGTAGTGCGCGCCGTCGAACGAGAAGCGCTCCCCCACCGGCGTCTCCCACAGCCCGGTCACCACGGCGAGCTGCTCCTCCAACATGTCGAACCGCTCCCCGACGGCGGGGAAGGGGATGCCGTACGCCGTGTGCTCCTGCTCGAACCATCCGGTGCCGAGGCCCAGCTCGACCCGGCCACCGGACATGGCGTCGACCTGCGCCACCGAGATGGCCAGCGTCCCCGGCAGCCGGAAGGTCACCGGCGTGACCAGGGTGCCGAGACGGATGCGCTCGGTGTCGCGCGCGAGGCCGGCGAGCGTGATCCACGCGTCGGTCGGCCCGGGCTCGCCGAGGCCCGACCCCATCGTCAGGTAGTGGTCGGAGCGGAAGAACGCGTCGAAGCCCAGCGCCTCGGCCTCGCGGGCGACCGCCAGGAGATCGTCGTAGGTCGCCCCCTGCTGGGGCTCGGTGAAGATGCGGAGTGCGACGGGCATCCGCCGAACCTACCGGCGGCCGGCGGTGAGCCCTGGCCTCGGCGTGCGGTCAGCCCACGTCCCACGTGGCGCCGGATCGCAGCAGCTCGCCCAGGTCGCCCCGCCCGCGCTCCTGCTCGGCTGCGGTGACCTGCTGCTCGACGCCGTCGCCGTAGTCGGGTCGCACCACGTCGCGGAACACGCCGATCGGTGTCGGCTCGTAGGGCCCGCGGGCCAGGCGTGACAGCATGAAGGCCACGCTCGGATCGTCGCGGGTCTCGTCGTGCACCAGCAGCGCATCGTCGCCCACATCGGCCACGTCGACGAGGTGGGCGCCCCGCTGCGGGTCGATGACGACGCCCTTCGTCCCCTCCGCACCGAAGCGGATGGGCTCGCCGTGGCGCAGTGGGATCAGCATGTCGTCACGCTTGGCCTTGGCGGTGATGCCCTCGAAGGCGGCGTCGTTGAAGACGTTGCAGTTCTGGTAGATCTCGACCAGCGACGCGCCGCGGTGCTCGAAGGCGCGGCGGATCACCTCCATCATGTGGCGGCGGTCCATGTCGTGGGTGCGGGCCACGAAGGTCGCCTCGGCGCCGATGGCCACGCTGACCGGGTTGAACGGCGTGTCGAGGCTGCCGAACGGCGTCGACTTGGTGACCTTGCCCACCTCGCTGGTCGGCGAGTACTGCCCCTTGGTCAGGCCGTAGATCTGGTTGTTGAACAGCAGGATCGTGATGTTGACGTTGCGCCGCAGGGCGTGGATGAGGTGGTTGCCGCCGATCGACAGCGCGTCGCCGTCGCCCGACACGACGAACACGTGCAGGTCGGGCCGGGCGAGGGCCAGGCCGGTGGCGATGGCGGGCGCCCGACCGTGGATCGTGTGCATGCCGTAGGTGTTCATGTAGTACGGCATGCGGGCCGCGCACCCGATGCCGGACACGAACACCGTGTCCTCCCGCGTGATGCCGAGCTCGGGCATCAGCAGCTGCACCGCGGCGAGGATCGAGTAGTCGCCGCAGCCGGGGCACCACCGCACCTCCTGATCGCTCGACCAGTCCTTGCGGGTGGTGACCGGGATCAACGTGTCTGTCATGGCGTGTCCCTCACGCGTCCTTCAGCTGATCGATGATGGCCTGCTCGAGCTCGGAGGCCGTGAACGGCAGGCCGCGCACCTTGGTGACCGCCCGGGCGTCGACCAGGAACTCGGCCCGCAGCTGGTGGGTGAGCTGGCCGAGGTTCATCTCGGGCACCATCACCCGGGGGTAGCGGGCCAGCACCTCACCGAGGTTGGGCGGGAACGGATTGAGGTGGACGAGGTGCGTGTGCGCCACGCGGTGGCCGGCGTGGCGGGCCCGACTGACGGCCCCGTCGATGGCACCCCACGTCGAGCCCCACCCGACGACGAGCAGGTCGGCGTCGTCGACGTCGCCGGCGACCTCGACCGGCGGGATGTGGGCGGCGATGCCGGCGACCTTCTCGGCCCGGAGGTGCACCATGCGCTCGTGGTTGGCCGGGTCGTAGCTGATGTTGCCGGACCCGTCCTCCTTCTCGATGCCGCCGATGCGGTGCATCAGCCCCGGCGTGCCGGGCAGTGCCCACGCCCGCGCCAGCGTCTCCGGGTCGCGCTTGTACGGCCAGAAGGTGGGCTCGCCGTCCTCGCCGGTGTGGTTGGGCTCGGTGGCGAACGTGACGCGCAGGTCCGGCAATGAGGCCACGTCGGGCAGCCGCCACGGTTCGGTGCCGTTGGCCAGGTAGCCGTCGGAGAGCAGCACCACCGGGGTGCGCCACGTCAGCGCGATGCGGGCCGCCTCGATGGCGGCCTCGAAGCAGTGGCTCGGGCTGCGGGCCGCGAGGATCGGCAGCGGGGCCTCGCCGTGGCGACCGTAGAACGCCATCAGCAGATCGGCCTGTTCGGTCTTCGTGGGCAGGCCGGTCGAGGGACCACCGCGCTGGATGTCGATGATCAGCAGCGGAAGCTCGAGGTTGACCGCCAGGCCCATCGTCTCGGCCTTGAGCGCCATGCCGGGGCCGCTGGTCGTGGTGACGCCGAGGTGCCCGCCGTAGGCGGCTCCGACGGCGGCGCCGATGCCGGCGATCTCGTCCTCGGCCTGCAGGGTGCGCACGCCGAAGTTCTTGTGCTTGGACAGCTCGTGCAGGATGTCGGAGGCCGGCGTGATCGGGTACGAGCCGAGGAACAGCGGGAGGTCCGACAGCCGGCTGGCCGCGATGAGCCCCCAGGCGAGGGCGGTGTTGCCGTTGATGTTGGTGTAGGTGCCGGCCGGCAGGGTGGCCGGCTTGACCTCGAACGGGTGGTCGAACAGCTCGGCCGTCTCGCCGAAGGCGTGGCCCGCCTTGAACGCGGCCGTGTTCGCCTCGACCACCGCCGGCTTGGACACGAACCGCTTCTGGATCCACTCGAGGGTGGCGTCGACCGGCCGCGTGTACATCCACGACACGAGCCCGAGCGCGAAGAAGTTCTTCGACCGCTCGGCGTCGCGCGGCTTGACGCCGAGCGGCGTCACCGCCCCCTTGGTGAGCGACGTCATCGGCACCTCGTACACCGTGTAGCCGTCGAGGCTGCCGTCGCCGCGGGGATCCTCTGCGTACCCGGCCTTCGCCAGGCTGCGCTCGTCGAACGCATCGGCGTTGAGGATGATGGTGGCGCCCGACGCCACCCGCCCGAGCTGGCTGCGCAGCGCCGCGGGATTCATGGCCACGAGCACGTTGGGCGCGTCGCCCGGCGTGGTGATGTCGTGGTCGGAGATGTGCACCTGGAAGGCGGACACCCCGGCCATCGTCCCTGCGGGCGCCCGGATCTCCGCCGGGAAGTCGGGCAGCGTGGCGAGATCGTTGCCGTACAGCGCGCTCGTCGTCGTGAAACGGTCGCCCGTGAGCTGCATGCCGTCGCCGGAGTCACCGGCGAAGCGGATGATCACCCGGTCGACGACCTCGGGTGCTCGGGTCCTGTGCGTGGTGTCGGACAACCGCGTCTCCCTTGACGAGATTCCTAACCCACTCGGACCCTATCGCCCGTTCAGCGCCGCTGGATGCACCATCGCTGTCCGAGATGGCCGCGGCACGAGCAGTGCGCCCCCGAACGCGCCAGTGGACCGGCCCTGTCGGGCCGGCCCACTGCGCGAATCGTGTCATCCGGCGGTTGGCCGTGGAGCCGAGCTCCGACCGCAGAACGGGCCACGTCTGTGGATCGGGACGGACGCCCGACCCGCTCGATCACGTGTCAGGCGATGGTGATCGACTCGTCGAGGTAGACGTCCTGGATGGCGTTGAGGAGCTCGACGCCCTCGGCCATCGGGCGCTGGAACGCCTTGCGGCCCGAGATGAGGCCGATGCCCGCGGCGCGCTTGTTCACGACCGCGGTGCGCACGGCCTCGGCCAGGTCGGACGCGCCCTTCGACTCGCCGCCGCTGTTGATGAGGCCGATGCGGCCCATGTAGTTGTTCGCCACCTGCCACCGGCACAGGTCGATCGGGTGATCGGTGGTCAGCGTGTCGTACACGGCCTTGTTGGTCTTGCCGTAGCTCTCGAGCGCGTTGTAGCCGCCGTTGTTGGTGGGCAGCTTCTGCTTGATGATGTCGGCCTCGATCGTCACGCCGATGTGGTTGGCCTGACCCGTGAGGTCCGCTGCGGCGTGGTAGTCGGTGCCGTCCTTCTTGAAGCCGGAGTTCCGCAGGTAGCACCACAGCACGGTGAACATGCCCAGCTCGTGCGCGCGGGCGAACGCCTCGCTCACCTCCTGGATCTGCCGCGTGGCCTCTTCGGAGCCGAAGTAGATCGTGGCGCCCACGCCGGCGGCGCCGATGTCGAAGGCCTGGTCGACGGAGCCGAACATCACCTGGTCGAACTTGTTCGGGTAGGTGAGCAGCTCGTTGTGGTTGAGCTTCACGATGAAGGGGATCTTGTGCGCGTAGCGGCGCGACACGGCGGCGAGCACGCCGAACGTGGAGGCGACCCCGTTGCAGCCACCCTCGACCGCCAGCTTCACGATGTTGGCCGGGTCGAAGTACTGCGGGTTGGGCGCGAAGCTCGCGGCGGCCGAGTGCTCGATGCCCTGGTCGACCGGCAGGATCGACACGTAACCGGTGCCGGCCAGGCGACCGTGGTCGAACAGCGACTGCAGGTTGCGGGCGACCTGGGGCGAGCGATCGGTCTGCGAGAAGACGCGGTCGATGTAGTCGGCGCCCGGCAGGTTGAGGTCGTCGCGGGGGATCCCCTTCGACTCGTGGCCGAGGAGGCTCTCCGCCTCGTCGCCGAGCAGGGCTTGGATGTCCACCACGTGCGTGACTCCCTCGTCGTCGGTCTGCGTTGGAGGTGGCCCACGATAGTGGAACCCCAGAGAGGACCTCCCCTTCCCTGGCGCTTTGGCCAGCGATGCCCCACACTTGAATCCGACGTCATGTTCCGCTAGACCTACCTTCGTTCGACGAGAGGTCGCCGGGGGGCGAGGTGCGCGCTGCTGGGGCGCGCGCACCGGCGGGTGGCACCTTCGAGAGGGGGCTCAGGTGTCGCGTGCGCGTTCGCAGAGACGGCGAGGTCACCGATCGACCCGTGTGTCGCCCGCTCCCACCGGGGCGATGGCGTGCGCCAGCCGCCCCGGCCCGCTGTCCCTGTCCGGTGACATCCGACCCCGCACGGGGCCGACAGAGGAGACGACGCCCATGCGATCCGCCGCCCACCGACCTGCCCCGCGGGGCGCTCCCCGCTCGCTGCGTCGAGCCGCCGCCCTCGCGCTGGCCCTCGTGTTGCTGATGGCCGGCGGCCTGACCGTCGCCCCCGCACCGGCGACCGGGCAGTCGGCGCCGGCGCCGGATCCGGGTCGTTGGTACTCGCTGGTGAACGTGCACAGCGGGCGGGCGATGGAGACGTTCGGTTGGTCGACGGCCGACGGCGGGAACGTGGTGCAATGGGCCGACCTCGGTGGCGCCAACCAGCAGTGGCGGTTCGTGTCCGCCGGTGACGGCTACTACCGGGTGCTGAACCGCCACAGCGGCAAGGCGCTCGAGGTCTATGCGTGGTCCACCGCGAACGGCGGCGACGTCGTGCAATGGGCCAACCTCGGCGGCGCCAACCAGCAGTGGCGGCTCACCGACGAGGGCAGCGGCCGGGTCAGCCTGATCAATCGCTTCAGCGGCAAGGCGCTGGAGGTGTACGGATGGTCCACCGCGAACGGCGGCGACGTCGTGCAGTGGACCGACCTCGGTGGCGCCAACCAGCAGTGGACCCTCGTCCCCGGGGACCCGATCGACACCGGCGGCGGAGGCGGCACGCCGCAGACCGGCCTGGTCGGCTGGGCCACCCAGGGCGGCGGCACGACGGGAGGCGGCAGCGCCGCCACCACCACGGTCAGCTCAGCTTCGGCGCTGTCGAGCGCGCTGTCGGCCAGCGGCAGCCGGGTGATCAGGGTGTCGGGCACGATCTCGTGCTCGGGCATGTTGCGGGTTGCGTCGGACAAGACGGTCCTCGGCAACGCCGGCGCGGCGATCTCCGGGTGCGGCCTCAACATCTCGGGGGCCAGCAATGTGATCGTGCGCAACATCTCGTTCCGCGGCTGGAACGACGACGCCGTCAACGTGCAGGAGTCGCAACGGGTCTGGATCGACCACAACTCCTTCACCGACGGCTACGACGGCGCGGTCGACATCAAGCGCGGATCGGACTACGTGACCGTCTCGTGGAACCGGGTGTACGGCCACGACAAGTCCATGCTGCTCGGCCACAGCGACGACAACGGCAGCCAGGACCGCGGCCACCTGCGGGTGACCTACCACCACAACTGGTTCGACGGCAGCGGCACCCGCCACCCCCGCGTGCGCTTCGGCAACCCGGTGCACGTCTACAACAACCTGTACTCGAACAACGAGTACGGCGTCGCGTCGACGATGGACGCCGGCGTGCTGGTCGAGGGGAACGTCTTCGAGAACGTCGAGGACCCGACCCTCGTCGGCTATGCCGACTCCGGCCCGGGCGCCCTCGTCCAGCGCAACAACCGCTTCACGAACTCGGGCTCGCCGGAGGCCGCCGGCAGCGTCGCCGCCATCCCCTACGCCTACACGGCGGAGGACGTGGCGACGGTGAAGGCGTCGGTCACCGCCGGGGCGGGCGCTGGTCGCATCACACCCTGACCGCCCACCCGGCCGTTCGTCGGTCGGGGCTGTCCCGGCCCCCATCCACCACCGGCCGGCGCGCCGCTGGTGACCGGCCCGGGGCGGGCCGTCACCGGCGGCGCGATCGCTCAGCGCAGGGCGCGCAGGCGGGCCTGGACGTCGACGAAGTCCTCCTCCGACGCCGCCACCCGCCCGAACAGCTCCCGGGCCTTGGGCAGGTCGCCCGCCCGCTCGTAGAGGTCGGCGAGGGCGTAGGCCATGCGTAGGTGGTGCAGCATCGGACGCTTGGTGGGCTTGGCCGCGGCCTCGAGGAGCGCGATCGCGTCCTTCAGCCGGCCCTGGTCGGCCAGGGCACCGGCGGCCACGATCCGGCCCTCGGCGACGAGCTCGGCACTCGGGCTGGCCGCCCGGAGCTCCTCCCACAGCTCCTCGACCTCGGCGTAGTGGCCGAGGGCCCGGCTGCAGTCGGCGAGGACCGGATGCTGCTCGGTGCTGTTGGTCTGGGTGCGGAAGGCCTCGAGCTCACGCTTCGCCTGCGCCCACCGGCCCAGCCGGTAGAGGGTGAGGCCGTACAGCTCGCGCACCGAGGACGCGCTCGGCGCCTGCTCCGCCAGGGGTCGCAGGATGCGGCGCGCGTCCTCGTACCGCTCCCGCCGGAAGGCGGTGGACGCATCCTTCAGCCGCGCCTCGAACCGCTCGATGCGGTTCGGTGCGACCGCGCCCTTCAAGTCGTCCTCGGGGTCGCTCGCCCTGCCGGTCGCAGCGCCGGCGTCCGGACGCGACCGAGCACCCTGGCCGCGACGGCCACGGGCGCGCTCGGCGTCGCGCTCGCCCCCGGAGGGACGGGCCGCCGAACGAGGCGCACGGCTCCGCCCGACCGCGCCCTCGGCCTCGCCCCGCAGTTCGCCCTCGTCGATCCACTCCTCGGGTTCCCACGCTTCGCCGTTGGGGCCCGCACCCCGGTCGCTTCCAGCGGACGCGGCGGCCCGCCATGTCTCGGAGGCACCTTCACCCGCCGCACGCCCCGCACCGCGCCGGGCCAGGCCGCCCCACTGCCGGGGCCCGCGCATCGGCGGGCCGCCGCCACGGGAGGAACGGCCACCGCCCTCGCTGCGGCCTTCGCCACGCCCACGCGCGGACGAGCCCGAGCGGTCGTCGTCCCGGCGCGCCCCGGCGGCGCCACCACGCCGATCTGCGTCCCGTCGGCGCGCGCCCGGGTCGGCGCCCGGCCGACCGGGACGATCGTCCCTGCGGCCAGCCGATGCCGACTGGCGGGGGCCGTCGCTGCGGCCCCTGTCACCGCGGTCGCCCCGAGCCCCGTCACCAGCTCGCGGAGCTGACGGTGCAGATCGGCGGGCTGCAGGCGCGCTGCGGCGCTGGTCGTCGGTGTTTCGTCCCTGTTCACCTCGACGTGCGTCCGCGCCGGTGCCACGGACACCACTCCGGCCACGAGGGCCGCCACCGGGACCTCCGGAGCCACCGCCCGTGCGCCGACCGCGTTCCTCGCCGCCGGGACCGGACCGTGCGCCACGGGAAGCCGAGCCGTACCGCGCGCCACCCGGGCTCGAGCCGCCCGACCGAGCGCCGCGCTCGTCGTCCTCCCGGAAGCGGCCGGCACCGCTCCCCCTCCGGCTCGGGCCGCCCGCGGGACGTCCGCCGCCCTGCCGCTCGCCGGGCCCGGCACCGTCGGAGCCACGGCCGCG
>DASUQS010000057.1:0-2234 GCA_036280455.1 Acidimicrobiales bacterium | reverse complement strand
GAGGGCGCCGGCGACGACCCGGCGGGTGTCGGCCGGGTCGATCACCTCGTCGACGTAGCCGCGGTCGAGCGCGGCCGCCGGGGAGAGGTGCACCGCCTCGTACTCGGCCTCGAGCTGGTTGCGGCGGGCGTCGCGGGCGGGCCCCTCGTCGACGGCGGACAGGTGGCGCCGCCCGAGGATCTCGACCGCACCCTTGGCGCCCATCACCGCGATCTCTGCGGTGGGCCAGGCGACCGCACAGTCGTTGCCCATCGACTTGCAGTCCATGACGATGAAGGCGCCGCCGTAGGCCTTGCGCAGCACGACGCACACGCGGGGCACCGTGGCCTCGGCGTAGGCGAACGCCAGCTTGGCGCCGTGGCGGATCATGCCCCGCCACTCCTGGTCGCGCCCCGGCCGGAAGCCGGGCGTGTCCACCAGGGTGACGAGCGGCAGGTTGAAGGCGTCGCAGAAGCGGACGAAGCCGCCGCCCTTCTGCGAGCTCTCGATGTCGATGGCCCCGGCGAGCTGGCTGGGCTGGTTGGCGAGCACACCCACGGGCATGCCCGCGATGCGGCCGAGGCCGGTGACGATGCTGGCGCCGAACCGGGCCCGCAGCTCGATGAAGGAGTCCTCGTCGACGATGTCGCCGATGACGTCGCGCACGTCGTAGGAGGCGCGGCCGCCCGCGGGCACGGCATCGGCCGCTGCCTGGCTGGGGCGATCCGCCGGGTCGGTGGGGTCGATCGTGCGGGGCGGCTCGCCGTTGTTGGCGGGCAGCAGGTCGAGCACGTCGGCGACCACGTCGAGCGCGGTGTCGACGTCGCCGACGACGACATCGGCCACCCCGGTGCGCGACCCGTGCACCCACGAGCCGCCGATGAGGTCGGCGTCGAGGAGGTCGGACCCGGTGATGCGGGCCGAGGTGGCGGGCGCGTTCACGAACGCCTGCGCCCGGGCGGTCATGACAACGATGTCGACGAGGCCGAGCAGCAACGCCGGCCCGCCGAGGCACGGACCGTCCGCGATGAGCACGGTGGGGACGTGGCCGGACGCCGCAGCCAGCGCCCGGGCGACCTCGCCCCACCCGCACAGCGAGGCGACGCCGCTGTGGGCGCCCACGCCGGCGTGGCCGAGCACGCCGACGATCGGGACGCCGGCCTCGACCCCGCTCGTGATCGTGCGGGCGATGACCTCGGTGTCGGCCGCGTGCAGCACCGACGGGTTGCCCCGGAACCAGGCCGTGGACGTGTCGCCCGGCATCCACGGCGGGATGCCGACCCCGGCTTCGATGGCCCCGGGCCGCCCCCGCCCGATCGGCAGGCGGGGGACGGCGGCGCTGGAAACGACCGCTGCCATCAGACCGGCGCGAGCACCAGGGCCACGTTGTGGCCACCGAAGGCGAACGACGTGGACACGGCCGGCGTCCGTTCGATGGTGCGCGGCTCGCCCGCCACCACGTCGACCGGCAGGTCGGTGTGGTGGTGGTTGGCGGTCGGCGGGACGATGCCCCGGTCGACCGACAGCAGGGTGGCCACGGCCTCGACCGCACCGGCCGCGCCGATGAGGTGCCCGGTGACGCCCTTGACCGAGGTGACCGGCAACGAACCGGCGCCGAACACCTTGGCGATGGCCGCGGCCTCCGCGCTGTCGTTGTGGGGCGTCGAGGTGCCGTGCGCGTTGACGTGGCCGATGGCGGACGGCGCCAGGCCGGCGTCGGCCAGGGCGATCTCGATCGCAGCCACCGCACCTGAGCCGTCCTCGACGGGGGCGGTGATGTGGTGGGCGTCGCAGGTCATGCCGTAGCCGGCGACCTCGCCGAGGATCTCGGCCCCGCGGGCGACGGCCTGCTCGTAGGGCTCGAGCACCAGGAACGCGGCGCCCTCGCCCATGACGAAGCCGTCGCGGCCGTCGTCGAAGGGGCGCGACGCGGCCGCGTGGTCGGGGTTCTTGCTGAGCGCGCCCATGCGGGCGAACGCCGCCATGGTCACCGGCGTGATGCACGACTCGGTGCCGCCGCACACCACCACGTCGGCCATGCCATCGCGGATGAGGCGGGCGCCGTCGCCGATGGCGTGGGCGCCCGTGGCGCACGCGGTGGCCACGGCCGTGTTGGGCCCGGTGAACCCGTTGTGGATGCCGACCAGCGCGGCGGTGGCGTTGGCCATCATCATCGGGACGAGGAAGGGGCCGACGCGGCCGGGGCCCTTCTCCGCGTAGCCGATGACCTGGTCCTCCAGCGTGCGGATGCCGCC
>DASUQS010000056.1:0-10643 GCA_036280455.1 Acidimicrobiales bacterium | reverse complement strand
CGGCCTCGGACGCCATGCGCACGAGCCCGTCGGCCCACGACACCGTCCGCACACCGTCGGCCAGGCCGTCGGCGTCGGTATCGACGTCCGTGTCGGGGTGGAGGTCGTTGCGGTCGCGGAACTCGGCGTCGCGGGCGGTGGTGAGCCCGAGCCGGACCAGCGCGCCTTCGTCGGCGGGCAGGCAGAACTCGCCGCGGGTCCAGCCGTCGCGGCTCTCCCGGACACGCATGACCCGTTCGGGCTCGGGCCGGTCGGTGGACCCGTCGGCCTGTTCGGGCAGGGCCCGCAGGACCCGGTCGAGCTGCGCGATCAGCAGCCGGGGGGCCAGCGCGGCGATCTCGGCGTCCCTGGCCGCGGGGACGCGGCGGGCGATGCGGACCATGGCGTCCTCGCCCAGGCGGCCCTCCCTGAAGAGCGCGAAGCAGGCCGGCAGCTCTGAGACCCGGCGGGCGATGGCCACAAGGCCCGCGGCCCGGCCGTGGGACACCCCCGCCTTCCAGCACACCCAGTGCTCGGGCGACCGGATGCCATGCCCCACCCAACCGTCCGCGGCGATGAGGTCGCGCACTGCGGCGACGAGGCGGGCAACCGCCACGTTCACCGTGCCCATCACGACCGCGGCCTCGCCCTCGGCCGCCCGCCACGCGAGCTCCTGCGGCGACGGCCCCGGAGGAGCGGGCGGCGGATCGAGCACCACGGACATGTCTCCAACCCTACTGATGGGGTATGACAGTTACGGACGGGCGTTCGGTCAGGTGCGAACTCTCCGCGCCCACGTCTGCCGCCTCGTTCTGGTGCGTGCGCTGAGAGCGAGGGTCAGGGACGACGAGATCGCCGGGGATCTGGTGGGATCGGCGACACGGCCCGCCCCCCACCCCCGCCCGCTACCAGATGCGGACCCGCTCGTCCTCGGGCAGCCACATGCCGTCGCCGTCGGTGACGTCGAACGCCTCGTGGAACTCGGTGAGGTTGCGCACCACGTTGGCCCGGAACTCGGGCGGCGAGTGCGGGTCGATGGCGAGGCGGCGGATCTGCTCGGCCTCCCTCGTGGCCATCCGCCACACCTGCCCCCAGCCGAGGAACACCCGCTGGCTGCCGGTCAGCCCGTCGATCACCGGAGCCTCCTCGCCCTGCAGGCTGAGCAGGTACGCCTTGTGGGCGATCGTGATGCCGCCGAGGTCGCCGATGTTCTCGCCCACGGTGAGCGCACCGTTCACGTGGTGCCCGTCGAGGCCCTCGGGCGTGAACCCGTCGTACTGGGCGACGAGCGCCTGGGTGAGCACGTCGAAGTTGGCCCGGTCGGCCTCGGTCCACCAGTCGGTGAGGTTGCCGTCGCCGTCGTAGCGGCTGCCCTGGTCGTCGAACCCGTGGCCGATCTCGTGGCCGATCACCGCGCCGATGCCGCCGAAGTTCACGGCGTCGTCGGCGTCCGGGTCGAAGAACGGCCAGCGCAGGATCGCCGCGGGGAAGACGATCTCGTTCATCCCCGGGTTGTAGTAGGCGTTCACCGTCTGCGGCGTCATGTGCCACTCGTCCCGGTCGATCGGCTTGCCGATCTTGGCCAGGTTGCGGTCGACCTCGAACGCCTCGGCCCGGCGCACGTTGCCGAGCAGGTCGTCCCGGTCGATCTCGAGGGTCGAGTAGTCGCGCCAGCGGTCCGGGTAGCCGACCTTGGGCGTGAACCTGTCGAGCTTGTCGAGGGCCCGCTTCCGGGTCTCGGGCGACATCCACTCGAGCGTCTCGATGTCGACCCGGTAGGCCTCGACCAGCCACCCGACCAGGCGGTCCATGTGGGCCTTGTGCTCCGGCGGGAAGTGGCGCTCGACGTACAGCTTGCCGAGCGCCTCGCCGAGGGCGCCCTCGACCACCCCGACCCCGCGCTTCCACCCCTCGCGCAGCTCGGGGATGCCGGACAGCAGCGTGCCGTAGAACGCGAAGTTGGCGTCGACGAACCGGCCGGACAGGAACGACGCCGACGAACGGACCTGGTGGAAGGTGAGCCACGCCGTCCAGTCCTCGAGTGGGATCTCGCGGAGCAGGCGGGCGGCCGTCTCGATGGCGCCCGGCTGGCGGACCACGACCTCGTCGAACGCACCGGCGGGGGCACCCAGCGAGTCGAGCCACACCGCCCAGTCGAACCCGGGGGTGAGCGCCCCGAGCGCGGCGAGCGCGTGCTTGTTGTAGGTCTTGAGGGCGTCGCGGCTGTCGACGGTGTTCCAATGACCTGCGGCGAGCGCCGTCTCCAGCGCCATGATGCGGGTCGCGGCGCCGTCGGGGTCGGGCTCGTCGACGAGGCGCAGCAGCGTGGCGACGTGCTCGACGTAGGAGGCCCGCACCTCGGCGTAGGCGTCCTCGCGGTAGTACGCCTCGTCGGGCAGGCCGAGGCCTCCCTGCACGAGGTTGACGATGTAGCGGGAGGCGTCCTCGCCGTCGTTGTCGACGAACCACTCGAACAGGCCGGGCGTGCCGTAGCGCTGCAGTCGGCCGAGGACTGCGACCAGCTCGCCGACGCTCCCGACCCTGCGGATGGCCGCGAGGTCGTCCGCCAGGGGATCGGCGTCGCGCTTCTCCACCCCGTCGACGTCCATGAACGCCGCCCACAGGTCGCCGACCTTGCGGGCGTCGGAGCCCGCCGGGGCGTCGGAGGCGGCGGCCTCCTCCGCGATGGCCCGCACGTCGAGCTCCGACTGGTCGTGCAGCATGTGGAAGGCGCCGTGGGCGGCCCGGTCGGGCGGGATCTCGGCCGTCGCCAGCCAGCGGCTGTTCACGTGGCGGAACAGGTCGTCCTGGGGCCGCACGTCGTCCGACAGCTCGTCGACGTGGATGCCGCTCGGGGTGCTGGGGGCCATGGTGCTCCTCCGTGGCTGATCCGGAGCCGTCAGCCTAGGGGCGGTGGCGCGCGTGCGGTCGGCCGCTTGACCCTCCCGCCGGGGGAGGGTCGAGGGTGGACCCATGGCAACGATCCACCGGGACATCACCGTCGAGACGAGCCCCGGGCGGCTGTGGTCCGCCGTGCAGGACGTGGGAGCACCGCACGAGCGCCTGGCGCCGGGCGTGGTCGTCGACGGGCGACGTGAGGGCGAGCACCGGGTCGTGACCTTCGCCGGCGGCGCCGTGGTGCGCGAGCGCATCCTCGACGTCGACCACGGCGCGCGGCGGCTCGCCTATGCGGTCGTCGAGTCGCAGCTGGGCTTCACGTACCACCACGCCGAGATGCGGGTGGTGGCCTTCGGGGACGGGGCGCGGAGCCGACTGCTGTGGACCACCGACCTGGTTCCGGACGAGCTGGCCCCCGCCGTGGCCGACCTGATGGACAGATGCGCGGCGGCCATGCAGCGCACGCTGGCCGCCGAGCCCGCACCGGCCACCGGCGCGTGACGACAGGAGGCCCTGGCGGGCCGGGGGGCGGGCCAGCAAGGCGGGCCGACGAGGATCAGCCTGTGGGTCCGAACCGCTCGACCCGCACCGCGGCGACGGGCACGCCGGCGTCGACGACCAGGCGGCTGGCGGCGTCGGCGAACCGCGCCGAGCCGCACACGTACGCCGTCACGTCGGGGACCACGAGAGGCGACAGGTCGGCGAGCGCCAGCCGGGCCGCGGGCCGGACGGCGTTCGGTGGTGTGCGACGGCTGTAGACGACGGTGACCTCGGGCCCGGGCAGCTCGTCGGCGTAGTAGAGGTCGTCCGCGGAGCGCACCGACACCACCAGGCGTACGAGGTCGGACCGCCCGGTGCGCCGGGCCAGCCGCAGCATCGACATCAGCGGCACCACGCCGGAGCCCCCGCCGACCAGCAGCGCCGAGGTGTCGCCCGACCACGCGAACCAGCCGCCGATGGGTCCCCGCACCTCCAGCTCGTCGCCCACCGCGACCACGTCGTGGAGGTAGCCGGACACCTCGCCGCCCTCCAGCCGCTCGACGGTCAGGTCGACAGTGCCGGACTCGTCCGGCGCGGAGGCCACCGAGTACGAGCGTTGGGCCGTGTAGCCGTCCGGCGCGGTGAGGCGCACCACGTAGTGCTGGCCCGCGACGTGCGGCTCGGGCCGCGAGAGGGCCAGACGCAGCGTCCGCGCCCGCGGCGTCTCGTCCCAGAGGGCGACGACGGACGCGGTCTGCCAGGTGCCCACCCGATCGGCCCTCAGTCGCCCCGGTAGCGCTGCTCGACCCAGGGGTCGCCGCGGTCGTGGTAGCCGTTGCGCTCCCAGAAGCCGGGCTCGTCGTGGTCCATCAGGCGCAGCCCGGACGCCCACTTCGCGCTCTTCCAGAAGTACAGGTGGGGGACGAGCAGCCGCGCCGGCCCGCCGTGGTCGCGGGGCAGCGGGCCGCCGTCGACCTCCCACACCACCCAGGCCTTGCCGCCGGTCACGTCCGCCAGCGGCAGGTTGGTCGTGTAGCCGGTGTGGGCCAGGGCCATCACGTGGGTGGCGGTGGGGAGCGGACCGGCGGCGGCGAGCAGCGTGTCGACCGAGACGCCCGTGAAGCTCATGCCCAGCTTCGACCACGTGGTCACGCAGTGGATGTCGCCGTCGTAGGACGAGGGCGGCAGGGCGTGGATCTCGTCCCAGGTCCAGGTGGTCGGGCGCTCGACCTCGCCCTCGACCGTGAAGGTCCACGTGTCGGTGGGGATGTCGGGGGTGACCTCGGCGTTGAGGACGGGCCAGTCGTCCCGGGCGTCGTACTGGCCGGGTGGCAACCGGGGATCGCGCTCCGCCCGTGCCCGCCCCGTGAACCCTCGGGTGATCTTGGCCATGCCGCAGTCTGCCGCACCCGCGGGCGTCTGCGTTCAGGTGGCGGGTGGGCCCGCGGCCTGCATCAGCCCGTCGATCAGCGCGGCGACCGACTCCATCGTGGTGAACAGCGAGCCGCCCGCCAGGTTCGGGTCGAGGCCGGACAGCAGCTCGATGCCGAGGAACAGCGCGGCGACCCCGGACGTCAGGTCGTCGCGGGGGAGCACGTCGCCGAAGGGGGTGTCGGCGAGCAGGCGGTCGATGGTCTCGCCGACGAGCGCGGTCCACGGGCGGAGCGACTCGGCGATGCCGCGGGACAGGTCCTCGGAGCCGACCGCACCGGCGAGCACCTGGGTGAGGGCGGCGACCGTGCCCTCCTGGAACTCCTCGTCGTGCAGCCGCCGGGCGACCGCCACCAGGTCGGTGAGCGACGACACCGAGGCCAGGGCAGGGGCGTAGAGGGCCGACCGGCGCTCGCTCTCGCTGCGGGCGACCGCGACGAGCAGGCCCTCGACAGAACCGAAGTGGTAGAAGATCAGCGCCTGGTTGAACCCCCCGTGGCGGGCGATGGCCCGGGCGCTGATGCCGGCGATGCCCTCGTCGCGCAGCGCCTGGAGCGCAGCCTCGACGATGCGGGTGCGGGTGTGCTCGGCGCCGTGCCGACCGCGGGTGGCGCGCGGCGGAGTGGGGTCGCGCTCGTCGTCGGTCGCTGCTGCGGCGTGGGTGTCGGCCGGTGTCGGGTGCACGCCCATCCGTCAGCCCAGCGCCGTGAGCGGTGTCCGCAGGTAGCGGGGGTCCATCAGGTTGTCGAGAGCCCAGGTGGCGTACGCCCGCGGGAACCGGCCGAGCCCCTCGCCGACGGTGGTCTGGTTGAGGTGCCCGACCGACCGGCGGGCCTCGTCCGCGTACCGGTCGGCGGCGCTGAGCGCCTCCGCGATGGTGCCGGACCGGCGCACCAGGTCGATGGCGCGGTCGACGTCGGGCGCACCCCCGGCACCGTCGATGATGCTGCGGTGCAGGTCGCCGCCGTGGGGCCCCGCCAGGGCGGCGAGCACCGGCAGGGTGTAGACGCCGCTGGCGATGTCGTTGCCCGTGGGCTTGCCCAACCGGTCCTCGTCGCCGATCAGGTCGAGCACGTCGTCGAGCACCTGGAAGCTCATGCCGAAGGCCTCGCCGAAGCGGCCGAGGGCCTGCGCGCTCTCGCCGGTGAGGCCGGCGCAGTGGGCGCCGAGCAGGCAGGCGCACTCGAACAGCGCCGCGGTCTTGCCCCGTACGGAGGCGAGGTGGGCGTCGATGGTGCGCGAGGGGTCGAACACGTCGCGCATCTCGAGCACCTGCCCTTCGCACAGGTCGCCGAGGGCGACGGCGATGAGCCTGGCGGCCTCCTGGCTGACCCCGGCGGCGAGCTCGGCGGCCCGGGCGAGGATGTAGTCGCCGGCGAGCACGGCGTGGTTGACGCCCTCGACCGCGTTGATGGTGGGGCGTCCGCGGCGGGTGTCGGCCTCGTCGAGGATGTCGTCGTGGACCAACGATCCCACCTGCACCAGCTCGACGGCGGCGGCCGCGTCGACGACCCGGTCGTCGAAGACGTCGCCGGTGGCCGCAGCCACGATCGTCAGGACGGGCCGCAGCCGCTTGCCGCCCGAGGCCGCCACGCGGGCCGACGCGGGGCCGAGCAGGGCGCCGTTCTGCCCGAGGACCGCGGCGATGCGCTCGTCGACCGCGGCCAGGCGGTCCGGAAGCTCGGCGATGCCGAACAGGGACGCGAGTCCGGCGGGCGACAGGTCGGGGGTGTCGACCGGTGCCCGGCGGGGCAGGGTGGTCACGCGATCGGACGGTGCGGGGTCCATCGGTCTCTCCTCGAGGGCTCCGGGGGCGAGCACCTGCTCGTGAGCGAACGCTTTGAGCGTACGCTCAACTCCCGGCTGGGCTCAAGGGTCGAGACAGTGACGTGTGCCACCCGCAGCGCGCGGACCGCCGCGCACCAGATACCCCTTGCGCCACGCATTGCGGTTGCGCGACAACTGTTCACGGTCACTGGGGTCGAGGAGAGTGACCGCACACGCGGGGTGGGGACAAGGGGGAAAGATCGATGACCGAGACGCAGGGGGCACAGTCGCGCCTGGTCAAAGGTGTGACCGTTCTGGTGTCGCTGGTCGGGCTGGCCTTCGGGTTCATCAGCCCGTCGGACGCCACCCACGACTGACGGCGGGGCCCGCGCCGCCGCGGGTCAGTTGCCGTTCGTCGACCAGTGCCAGGATTCGCTCGGCAGGTTGAACAGGCCGTAGCTGTTGGCGTTGGCCGACAACCAGTCCCAGCACGAGCTGCCGGTGCTGACGGTGCCGCCGCCGTTGCACGTGAAGTCGATGGCGAGGCCCTGCTCGTGCATCGAGCTGCCGGGCCGGGCGGTGGGCGGGTTGCACTGCGACGACGGCATCTCGTAGATCGCGTAGTAGGACGTGCCGCAGTGCGCCTTGCGCAGCTCGATCTGCTGCTGCGGGTCGCGGTAGCCACCGCCGCACAGCGACACGCCGTCAGCGAACGAGGCGTCGAGGAGCGACTGCACGTTCGAGGAGATGGAGCCGGCGACCGTGATCGAGCCGCCGGACGGGCAGGTCACCGTGGCCAGGCCGCCCGGAGCGGGCGAGATGGTGGATGACGACCCCGACGGCTGCGCCTCGGCGGCCTGGAGCGCCGCGGCCACCGCCGCCTGCTCGGCCAGGATCTGCTGGGACAGCGCAGCGTCCGACGCGGCCAGGGCCTGGGCCTCGGACAGCTTGGTGTTGAGGCGTTCCTCGACCTCCGTGGCGAAGGTCGTCTGCTGGGCCAGCGCGGTCTCGAGCTCGGCCATCGCCGCGTCGGCCTCGGCCTTCTTGGCGTTGGCGGTGGCGGCCAGCTCCTCCTTGGCTGCCTTCTCGACCTCGAGTGCGCTCTGCGCCGTGTCGAGCTCCTCGATGGCGTCGGTGTCCGCTTGCGTCTGGAGCTCGACGATGGCGGTCTTGACCGTCGCGTCGGCCAGGGTCTCCGACTTGAAGACGTCGAGCGCGTGGTCGAGCGGGGGGTCGATGTAGGCGTCGATGAGGACCTGGTCGGCGGCGGCGTCGAGCTCGACGATCTCGGCCTCGAGCTCGTCGATGGCGGCCTGGGAGGCGGCCAGGTCGGCCTCCGCCACGGCGGCGGCGTCGTTCGCTGCGTTCACGACGACCTGCTGGCCGGCGACGTTGGTCTGGATCGTGGCCAGCGCGGCCTGGATCTCGGCGTCCTCGGCCTCGATCACGTCGAGCTCGGCGGCGACCGCCGCAGCCTGCGATCGCACGTCGTCGAGCTGCTCCTCGGCCGACGGCTCCTGCGCCCATCCCGGTGCCGGGGACAGGGTGGCGGCGGCGACGGCGGCGACGATCGTGGCCCTCACCAGCGCGGTTCGACGGTGGAACGTTCCCAACGAAGCTCCCCAGCTCGCAATGTCGGACGGCGCCCAGACCGGATGCCGTGTCCCGCCCGGTCGGGCGAGAGCGCGTTCCGACGAATGTAACGAACTGGCGCAGGCCTGTCACGAAAGCGCAACACGACGGCGGCCGTTCCGCAGGTCAGCGCCGTTCGACGGGCGACGGCGACGAGCGGGCACCTCGGCGTGCGATGGACGGGTGGTGCGGGACGTTCGGCCCGGGTGGAGACGGCCCGACCGTGTGGCAGGCTCACGGTATGACCGAGGACTCGGACGACGCGATCCCCCAGACCCTGGTCGGCATCTCGTTCGCCGATCACTTCCGCGCCCAGGAGTTCCTGACCGCGGTCACCCGGCTGGCCGCCAACGAGCGTCTCAAGCTCGTCGACGCCGTGTTCGTCACCAAGGACGACGAGGGCAAGACGGTCGTTCGTGAGACCGTCGACCCCGAGCCGGCTCGCAGCGCACTGTCCGCCGGGCTGTGGACCGGCCTGTTCGGCCTCATCCTGGGCGGCCCCGTCGGTTGGGTGGTCGGTGCCGGCGTGGGCGCAGGGACGGGTGCGGTCGCCGCCAAGCTCATCGACCACGGCGTGTCGGACGAGTGGGTCGAGTGGTTCCGCCAGGCCGTCGCCGAGGGCACCACCACCCTCGCGCTGCTGGTCGAGGACCTCGACCGCGACGCGCTGATCGCGGAGCTCGAACGCTTCACCGGCGCCCGGCTGGTGTACGCCAACCTCGACGCCCACTGGCTCGACCGGATGCACGCCGCGCTCGGCGAGCCGTCGACCCCGAGGTCGCCGGCATCGTCCGACCCGGCAGACGCCGCCGACACCACCGCGCCGAACGGCGCCTGAGCCGTCGCCGGCCGCGCGCTGGCCGTGCGCCGGTTGGCCGCGACGGGGTGGCTGTCGCGCTCGCCGTCCCCGTGTCGGCCGGGTCAGGGGCTGAGGCCCAGCTCGGCCAGCACCGACCGGGTGTGTTCGCCGAGCCGGGGACCGGATGCTGCGGCATGCGGAGGGTGGGGCGGTTCCGCCGGCGGGGTCGGATCACCGGCCGGCAGCGTGAGCCCCGCCAGGTGGGCGGCGACATTCGACATCGCCACGTCGAGCAGCCACCGGCCCCCAACGGACAGGGCGTCGAGGGTGGCCGCAGCGGCCACCATCCCGCTGGTGGGGTCGGCGATGGCGTCGGCGCAGAACACCGGCCGGTGGCCGTGCCGACACACGAGGCCCCCCGCCACCGCGGCGTCGTCGCCGAACCCGACCCGGTCCCGTCCTGGCCCCGTGCGGCCGTGACCGGTGATCGACACCCACACCCGCGGGCCGCCGGCAGACAGCAGACCGAGGGCGTCGACGCCGAGCTGTTCGAGGGCGCGGGGCCGGGATGCCTCGATGACGACGTCGGCGCGGGTCAGCAGCGCACCGAGCAGACGAAGGCCGTCCGGGGTGCCGAGGTCGAGGGCAACGCTGCGCTTGCCGCCGTTGAGCAGGTCGAAGAACGCGGGCGGGCCGCGGCGGGCGCCGTCGGGCCGTCCGGTCGACTCGACCTTGACGACGGTCGCGCCGGCGGTCGCGACCAGCGCCCCGGCCAGCGGCCCCGCCCACAGGGAGCTGAGGTCGACGACGACGATCCCCTCGAGCGATCCCGGCGGAGGAGCGCCCGCCGTGGCGGAGGGGACCGCGATGGCGTGGACGGGGAGCGGCGCCAGCGGTGGAGGGGCGACGACCGGCGCGGGCAACCGGTCGGCCAGCGCGGCCGCGGGCAGGCCGAGCAGGTGGGCCCGCTCCAGGGTCGGCCCGACGGGCGATGCGGCGACGCGGGCGGCCACCGCGGCCCACAGGTCGTCGCCGGCGGGCGCGGCGACCGCCGCCGGGGGCCCGTCGACCTCCAACCAGGCGGGGACGAGGTCGACATCGGACGGCCGGGCCAGCGACACCGCCAGCCATCCGTCGCGGGCGGGCAGCAGCCGGGTGCCGCCTCCGCAGCTCGTCGTGCCCTGGCGGCGCAGGCCGGCGATGGCGGCTCGGTGACCGAGGACGGCCAGCGGGTCGACGTCGAGCCGTCCACCGAACGCCGCGGCCCGATCGGACAGGATCGCGGCGACCGCCCGGAGCTTCGGCACCAGGCCGGACGGCGGCCCGAGCGGTGCCGCGTCCGCTGCGCCGGTGAGCCACATGGCGCCGCTGGCGGCCCACGCCGCCACCTCGGCGGCGGGATCGGGTGCTGGCCCGGGGGGCGTCGGCTCGCACGGGGCGGTCACCGCGACCATGATCGCCGCTGAGATGCCGGTCGACGAAGTCTCCCTCGCTGCCCTGATCGGTGCCGTGGCCGGTACCAGCGGGCACCAACCGTGGACCACGGACGGCGTACCTCGCGTCCTCGTCGTCGATCTCGATGCCGGGGGCCCGGCCATTCCAGCACCGGGGCAGCCGGACGCAGCTGCAGCACAGCCCGCGCGGCCTGCGCCGCCCG
>DASUQS010000055.1:0-4558 GCA_036280455.1 Acidimicrobiales bacterium | reverse complement strand
ACGAGGACCGGCTTGCCCAGACGGTCTGCCAGGTACACCACCCCGGCGATGCCGTCGTCGGCGAGGTAGTCGACCTTGGCGAGCGACTCGCGCACGGCCGGGACGGACTCGAAGCGGTGGGTGTCGCGCTGCGCCGGATCGGTCATCTGGCCAGGGTAGCGGGCAACTTGACCGCGGGGTCAAGTTGATTCGAGGTTCGGCCAGGCCGGAACCGGTGCCGATGGGGCGTTGCTGGGGAGGAGGGCCCCATCGGCACTCGGTGGTCCCTGCGCCCGGGCCCCCTGCTGGGGAAGTGCCACAGGGTGTCGGAGACGGTAGGCGGGCGGGCGAACCTGCCTCCGACCCCTGTGGCGTGGGGCTCCGGGGGGAGCGACTGCGCACCGTCGTGCGCTGTCGAACCTCATCATGACGGAGCGAGGTTGGAAAAAGGTTGGACATCTCGCAAAGCGCGCGAATCCGTCTACGGAATGCGGTTTAGCCCTAGGGTGACCGCGATCGAGTTCACCATCGGAGACCGGCATGGATGCAACGACGGATCTCGAACTGCGCCGACGGGCCATCGAGGCGGCCCGTGCCGGCCTCGAGACTCCCGATCTCCGCGTGGATCCGCTGGTGGTGGCCTCGTGGCGGCGCTCCGCCACCCGCGTCCCGGACGACCGCACGGCTGCGCCCGTCGACGCGCTCGCCGATGTCCGCGACCGCTGGGACGACTCCACGCTGAGCCGGCCCGTCCTCGGACTGGTCGAGGAGCTCGACCACATCGCCAGGTCGAGCGACCTCATCGCGTGCGTGACAGATCCCGACGGGCGGGTCCTGTGGCAGTCCACGCCCCAGTGGCTGCGCGGGCGGTCCGAAAGCATCGGGCTCGTCCCCGGCGGCATGTGGCACGAGGCGGCCGCGGGCACCAACGGCATCGGGCTCGCCCTCGCCGCCGACCGTCCCACCGTCGTGTTCTCCAGCGAGCACTGGATGGACCCCGTGCGGGAATGGGTCTGCTACGCGGCACCGATCCACGGCCCCGACGGCACCACGATCGGCGCCATCGACCTGTCGACCACCTGGAAGCACGCCAATCCCCTCGGCCTGACCACCGTCGCGTCGCTCGCCCGCCTCGTCGAGCACGAGCTGCGCAGCGCGCACTCGAACGACGGGGCGTCCCCGCCGGCTCTGGAGCTGCACATCCTGGGCGAACCGCGGGCCAGCTTCGGCGGCCGACCACTGCGGCTGACCCAACGCCAACTCGAGATACTCACCATCCTCACCGTTCTCGGCCCGCTCACGCTCGGTGAGCTGCACGCGCACCTCTACGGCGACCGCCCGGTGGCGATGGCCACCCTCAAGGGCGAGATGTCGCGGCTGCGGCAGGCCCTGCACGGCCAGCTCACCTCGCGCCCGTACCGACTCACGGTGCCGTTCCAGGTCGACGCCGTCGACCTGCTGGCACGCCTCGACCGGGGCGACGTCGAGGGCGCCGCCCGCCGCTACGCCGGGCAGGTGATGCCCGCCAGCGAATCACCGTTCATCGAGGACCACCGCCACCACGTCGACGTCGCCCTGCGCACGGCACTCCTCCGGGCGGGCGACGCCGCCGCGGTGCTGCGGTACAACGCGGTGCACCCCTACGACATCGAGGTGCTGGAGCGGGGCAAGTTGCTCACCCCGCCGGACCACCCGCTGGTCCCCGCCCTCACCGCCCGGCTGTCCGTGGCCACCAACCCCTGACCCGGCCGGCCCGCCGGATCCACCGCGGTCGTCGGGCACAATGGTGGGGTGGCTGCCCCGGACGGCGTGACGATCGTGCGCCACCATGGCGACGGGTCCTCGTGGACCATGGCGCACGCCCGGGCCCACCCGGCTCTGACCGGTGTCGTGGACGGCCCCTACTGCGGCTACGTCGAGCGGACCGACGGCGCGTTCCGGCGCCGCGAGGTCGCCAGCGGGCAGGTGGCGGTCATCATCAGCTTCGGCGAGCCGATCGACGTCGTGGAGATGTCGGAGTCGACGTCCGCCGGACGCCGGCTCACATCGTTCGTGGCCGGGCTTCACCACGGGTACGCCGTCACCGAACACCACGGCGCCCAGCACGGGGTGCAGCTCGACCTGACCCCCCTCGGCGCCGCCCGGGTGCTGGGCGCACCCCACGAGGTGGCCAACGAGTGCGTCGCCCTCGACGACCTGCTGGGCCCGTTCGCCGGGGAACTGACCGACCGGCTCGCCTCGGCGCCGGACTGGGCGGCGCGCTTCGCCCTGCTCGACCGGGTGCTGCTCGCACGGGTGGCGGCCGGACCGGACCCCGACCCCGCCGTCGTCTGGGCCTGGCATCAGCTCGAGCGGTCGAACGGCCAGGTGCCCGTCAACGTCCTCGCCGAGGAGATCGGGTGGAGCCGCCGCCACTTCGGCACCCGCTTCCGCACCCAGGTCGGCCTGGCCCCGAAGCCGACGTCACGGGTCCTGCGGTTCCGCCGGGCGGTCGAGGTGCTGCGTGCCGGCCCGGTCCGCTCGATCGGCGACGTGGCCGCGGCGTGCGGCTACGCCGACCACAGCCATCTGGTGCGCGAGTTCCGGGCGCTGGCGGGCTGCACCCCGTCCCGTCTCGTGGGTGATCTGCTGCCCGACTCGGGCGGTGTCGCCGGCTGAGCGGGTCGACGGCTCCCGCGGCGCGAGCCCGACCTCAGACCGTCTCGGCATCCACGGCTTCGGCCGGTGTCTCGCCGCCGTGGCGGCTGCGCACCACGGCCAGGAACCGCTCGACGGCGTGGACCGTGTGGTGCGTGCGCACCGACGGGAAGACGTCGAACGCGTGCTGGGCGCGGGGGAGCTCGGCGTAGACGACCGGCTGCTGCGACACGGCGCTCAGCATCGAGGTGAACGAGCGAGCCTGCTCGACGGGCACGATCGTGTCGTTCGTGCCGTGCAGCACGAAGAACGGCGGGGCGTCGGGCCCGACGTGCGTCATCGGCGAGGCGGCGTCCCAGGTGGCGCGGTCGTCGGCCAGTGGCGTCTTGAAGACGTGCCGGGCGAGCAGCGGCTCGAGCCCCGGATTGGCGCCGCCGTGCCTGTCGGTGAAGTCGTACACGCCGTAGAACGGGACCGCGGCCGCCACGCGGGTGTCGGCGTCCTCGAACCCGGGCTGATACGCGGGCTCCCCCGGCGTGAGTGCGGCGAGGGTGGACAGGTGGCCCCCCGCCGATCCGCCGGTGATGACGAGGAAGTCGGGGTCGCCGCCGTGGTCGGCGATCGTCCGGCGGGTCCAGTCGATGGCCCGCTTCACATCCACGATGTGGTCGGGCCACGTCGCCCGCGGGCTGAGCCGGTAGGTGATCGAGACGCACACCCAGCCCCGCTCGGCCAGGTGCGTCATGAGGGGGTACGCCTGACCCTCCTTCTCCCCCACCATCCAGGCGCCGCCGTGCACCTGGAGCAGCACGGGCGCCCGCGCGTCGTCAGGCAGGTCGGCGCGCTTCCAGATGTCGAGGCGGTTGCGCCGCCCCGCGTCCCCGTACGACAGGTCGGAGGTGCCGGCCGTGTAGCGCGCCTTTCGGGGCAGCGCCGGGGCGAGCATCGAGCGCCGGGTGAGCGGCATGTCCGCCGGCGGCGCGAACGGGTCGGTGATCGCATCGCGGTAGCGCGCCCCCAGCCCGGCGACCAGGGCGTCCTCCAGCACGTCCCGCGAGTCCTGCGCGTCGCGGTGCAGCCGCCACAGGCCGGCGCCCGTCGCCGCCATCAGGCCGAGGCCGACGGCGCCCCGCCAGCCCGAGGCGCGGCCCCGAGCGGCGCCGAGAGCGGCGAGCGCACCGGTCACCGCCGCCGTCTGCAGCGGCATCTCCGACACCGGCAGGCCGACCACGAACTCGGCGGGCGTCACCGACCGGGCGAACCGCGCCGGGGGCCGCAGCGCGGTCGCGGTCGCCGCCGCGGCGACGGCGCGGGACAGCAGGTAGCGGTTGCGAGGATCCACCGGGTCTCCTGGGGGTCGCGGGGGTGTGCAGCAGCTTACGAGCGGCCGACGACCGGGCCCCAGAGCAGGTCCTCGGGCCGAGCCGCCCGTCGCCGCTCAGGCCGCCGCGTACCGGGCCAACACGCGCTCGCGCCGCCGAGGCTCGATGTTGGCCAGGCTGACGTCGCCGTCGTAGTGGGCGAGGACGCGTGGGTCCATCACCCGGCGCCACAGCGGGGGCACGACCGCCAGGCAGATCATCAGCGCGTAGCCCGAGGGGAGCTGCGGCGCGTCGTCGAAGTTCCGCAGCGACTGGTAGCGGCGCGTGGGGTTGGCATGATGATCGGAGTGGCGCTCGAGGTGGTACAGCACCAGGTTGGAGGCCAGGTTGTTGCTGTTCCAGCTGTGGGTGGGCCGGCAGCGCTCGTAGCGCCCGTTCGCCACCCGCTGGCGCAGCAGGCCGTAGTGCTCGATGTAGTTGACGACCTCCAGCAGCGCGAACCCGAAGACGGCCTGCACGACGAGGAACGGGATCACCGCGACCCCGAGCCACGCGACGACCCCGCCGAAGAGCAGCACCGACAGTGCCCAGGCGTTCAGCACGTCGTTGCGCAGCGTCCA
>DASUQS010000054.1:0-6604 GCA_036280455.1 Acidimicrobiales bacterium | reverse complement strand
CGACCTGGGCGAGGTGCTGAAGGAGAGCCACCGGTGAGTGAGCGAAGCGAGCGAACCATGAGCACAGTGCGTTGCCCGGCCCGCAGGGCCGATCGCTCACCGAGCGCTGCCCGAAGGGTGCGCCGGTGAGCGAGCGAGCCGAGCGAAGCGAGCGAACGACCGACGGCGACCACCGGCACCTGCTCAGCATCGCCGACCTCACCAGCGACGACATCGAGCGACTGCTCACCCTCACCGACAGCTTCGTCGAGGTCAGCCGGCGCCGGATGCCCAAGGTGCCGGCGCTGCAGGGCCGCACGGTGTCGTGGCTGTTCTACGAGGACTCGACCCGCACCCGGCTCAGCTTCGAGCAGGCGGCCAAACGGCTCTCGGCCGACACGCTCAGCTTCTCGGTGTCGACCTCGTCGGTGAACAAGGGTGAGTCGCTGCGCGACACGGTCGAGACCATCGAGGCCATGGGCGTCGACTGCATCGTCGTGCGCCACCGCTCCTCCGGCGTGCCGCACCAGATCGCCCAGTGGGTGTCCGGCAGCGTCGTCAACGCCGGCGACGGCTGGCACGAGCATCCGACCCAGGCGCTGCTCGACTGCTACACGATCCGCGAGCACCTCGGGGGACTCGAGGGCCGGCACATCGCCATCGTGGGCGACATCAACCACAGCCGGGTGGCCCGCAGCGACGTGTCGGCCTTCACCACGATGGGGGCCGAGGTCACGCTGGTGGCCCCGCCCACGCTGCTGCCCGCGCACACGGCCGACTGGCCGGTGCGCATCAGTCACGACCTCGATGCGGTGCTGCCCACCGTGGACGCGGTGTACCTGCTGCGCATGCAGCGCGAGCGCATGGTCGAGGCGCTGCTCCCGTCCCTGCGCGAGTACACCGCCCGCTTCGGCCTCACCGGCCGGCGGGTCGACCTGCTCGGCGACAAGGCGATCGTGATGCACCCCGGCCCCATGAACCGTGGGGTCGAGATCGCGGCCGACGTCGCCGACCTGCCCCGGTCGGTCGTCGTCGACCAGGTGCGCAACGGGGTGGCGGTCCGCATGGCCGTGCTCTTCGACCTGCTCGGTTCGGGACGAGATCTCGGCCGTGACCTCGACGGAGACCGAGCCGACAGGCGAGGCCGTGGCCCGAGCGGCCCGGCGCGGAGCGCCGAGAGCGGACAGCACGACGACGGAACGCCGCACGGACCTGATGTGTCCACAGACGTATCCACGGAAGGAACCAGATGACGTCGATCGCCATCCGCGGGGGAGAGGTGGTCGACGCCACCGGGACCCGCCGGGCCGACGTGTACGTCGAGGACGGCCGCATCCTGGCCGTCGTCACCGACGGCGCGGCGGCGAGCGCCGATGTCGTGCTCGATGCCGGCGGCTGCGTCGTCGCCCCCGGCCTCGTCGACCTGCACAGCCACCTGCGCCAGCCGGGCAAGGAGGAGGCCGAGACGATCGAGACGGGGGCCCGGGCCGCGGCGCTCGGCGGCTTCACCTGCATCCTGGCCATGCCCAACACGACACCCGCGATCGACTCGGCGGGCATCGCGCGCGAGGTGCTGGAGCTCGGGCGAGGCACGACGTGCGACGTGCGCACCTCCGCGTCGATCACAGTGGGCCGGGGCGGCACCCAGCTCACCCCCATGGCCGAGCTGGCCGACCTCGGCGTGCGGTTCTTCACCGACGACGGCAACGGGGTCCAGGACGCCAGGCTCATGCGCCGGGCGCTCGAGTACGCCCGGGGCCTCGGCGTCACGCTCGCCCAGCACTGCGAGGACGAGGTGCTCGCCGCCGGCGGAGCCATGAACGAGGGTGCGTGGTCGTCGCGCCTCGGCATCCCGGGCCAGCCGCCCGAGGCCGAGGAGGTCATGGTGATGCGCGACATCGCGCTCGCCCGCATGACGGGGGCGACGGTGCACTTCCAGCACCTGTCGACCCGCCGGTCGATCGACCTGGTGGCGGCCGCCAAGGCCGAGGGCCTGCCCGTGACCTGCGAGGCGACGACGCACCACTTCACGCTCACCGATGCCTCCTGCCAGGGCTACGACCCGGTGTTCAAGGTGAACCCGCCCCTGCGCACCGACGACGACGTCGCCGCGGTGCGGGCGGGCCTGGCGGCAGGGGTGATCGACTGCATCGCGACCGACCACGCCCCGCACGCACCGGAGACGAAGGAGCAGCCCTTCGACCAGGCGCCGCCGGGCATGCTCGGGCTGGAGACGGCGCTGGCGCTCGCGCTCACGCACCTCGACCTGCCGATCGCCGAGGTGCTGGCGCTGCTGTCGTGGCGACCGGCGGCGATCATCGGTGCCGACGACGCCCACGGGGCGATCGCGGAGGGCCGGCCCGCCAACCTCTGCGTCATCGACCCGGCGGCCACGTGGACGGTCGAGGCCGACAAGCTGGCGAGCCGCAGCCGCAACACGCCGTACGCGGGCATGGAGCTGACCGGACGCGTGCGCCACACCGTCCTGGCGGGCGAGCCGGTCGTGATCGACGCCGAGGCCCAACGATGAGCGGCCCGACGATGAGCCGGTGGGGGATGTGCCGCCGAGCCGGCAGGGGCGGGATGCGGGCCGGCAGGCCGTATTCACTACACTGCATGTTCATGCACAGCGAGGAGCCCGCATGACCGTGCGCGAGGGACTTCTGGTCCTGGCCGACGGCACGACGTTCGAGGGCGAGCTCATCGGCGCCGAGCCCGCCGGCGGCATCGCCGGGGGAGAGGTCGTGTTCAACACGGTGCTGTCCGGTTACCAGGAGGTGCTGTCCGACCCCAGCTACGCAGGGCAGATCATCACCTTCACCTACCCCCACATCGGCAACTACGGCACGAACGACCAGGACGACGAGAGTGCCCGGCCGTTCGCCCGCGGCGTCGTCGTGCGCGACCTGGCCCGCCGCCGGTCGAACTGGCGGGCCACCGACGACCTCGACGGCTACCTGCGCCGCCACGGCGTGCCCGGCATCGCGGGCGTGGACACCCGCCGCCTGACCCGCCACATCCGCGACGCGGGCGCGATGCCCGGCGCGTTCGGCGCCGCGGACGAGGTGGCGCTCAAACGCGCCGCGGCGGCCGAGCCGGGCACCGACGGCCAGGACCTGGCGGCCACGGTCACCTGCGCCGAGCCGTACTCCGTCGCCGCCCGGCCCGGTGGCGGCGACCGCCGCATCGTCGCCTACGACTTCGGCATCAAGCGCACGATCCTGCGCCACCTCTCGGGCCTGGGCGAGGTCACGGTCGTCCCCGCGGCCACCACGGCCGACGACGTGCTCGCCCGCGACCCCGACGGCGTGTTCCTCTCCAACGGGCCGGGCGACCCGGCCGCCGTCACCTACGCCACCGAGGCGATCCGCGGGCTCCTCGACCGGGTGCCCGTCTTCGGCATCTGCCTCGGCCATCAGCTCCTGTCCACGGCCCTCGGCGCCAGCACGCACAAGCTCCCCTTCGGCCACCACGGCGGCAACCACCCGGTGCGGCGCCTGGCGACCGGGCAGATCGAGATCACCAGCCAGAACCACAACTACGCGGTCGCGGAGGGCTCGCTACGCAGCGACGGCGACATCACGGTCAGCCACGTGAACCTCAACGACGGCGTCATCGAGGGCATCCGGGCCGACGGCCTGCGGGCCTTCAGCGTGCAGTACCACCCCGAGGCGGGCCCCGGCCCGCACGACGCCGCCTACCTGTTCGACGAGTTCGCCACGCTCATCGACGCCACCCGGAGCCGCTGACGTGCCTCGCCGCGACGACATCGAATCCATCCTCCTCATCGGCGCCGGGCCCATCGTCATCGGCCAGGCCTGCGAGTTCGACTACTCGGGCACGCAGGCCTGCAAGGTGCTGAAGGCCGAGGGCTACCGGGTGATCCTGGCCAACTCCAACCCGGCCACGATCATGACCGACCCCGACTTCGCCGATGCCACCTACGTCGAGCCCCTCGACGCCGACCACCTGGCGAAGATCATCGAGCGCGAGCGGCCCGACGCCGTGCTGCCCACCCTCGGCGGGCAGACGGCGCTCAACCTGGCCATGGAGCTCGTCGAGCGCAAGGCCGTGGGGGTCCCCGGCACGCCCGAGCTGATCGGCGCCAACGCGGAGGCGATCACCACCGCGGAGAACCGCGAGAGCTTCAAGGTGGCGATGCAGGGCATCGGCCTCAACGTGCCGCCGTCGGCCACGGCCCACACGATGGACGAGGCGATGGAGATCATCGAGCGGATCGGCCTGCCGGTCGTGATCCGCCCCGCCTTCATCCTCGGCGGCAAGGGCACCGGCATCGCCACCACGCGCCCCGACTTCGAGCACCTGGCGCAGAGCGGGCTCGACGCCAGCCCGATCAGCGAGATCCTCATCGAGCGGTCGATCGCCGGGTGGAAGGAGTACGAGCTCGAGGTCATGCGCGACCGCGCCGACAACTGCGTGGTCATCTGCTCGATCGAGAACCTCGACCCGATGGGCGTCCACACCGGCGACTCGATCACCGTCGCCCCCGCCCAGACCCTCACCGACGTCGAGTACCAGGCCATGCGCGACGCAGCGTTCGCCTGCATCCGCCGCGTCGGCGTCGAGACCGGCGGGTCGAACGTGCAGTTCGCTCTCGATCCGACCAACGGCGACATGGTCATCATCGAGATGAACCCCCGCGTGAGCCGGTCCTCCGCGCTGGCCTCGAAGGCCACCGGGTTCCCGATCGCGAAGATCGCCGCCAAGCTGGCCGTCGGATACACGCTCGACGAGATCCCCAACGACATCACCCGCAAGACGCCGGCCAGCTTCGAGCCGACGATCGACTACGTGGTCACCAAGGTGCCGCGCTGGGCGTTCGAGAAGTTCCCCGGCAGCCCCGGGGTGCTCGGCACGTCGATGCAGTCGGTGGGCGAGGCGATGGCCATCGGCCGCACGTTCCCCGAGTCGCTGCAGAAGGCGCTGCGCAGCCTCGAGCACGGGCGCGCCGGGCTGAACTGCGACGCCGCCGAGGCCGAGCTCGACGCGCTCGACGACGAGACGCTGATCAGCCGCGCCGCCACCGGCACGCCGGACCGGCCGTTCCAGCTGGAGGCGGCGCTCCGCCGGGGCATCACCGTCGACGCCCTCGCCGAACGGACCAAGGTCGACCCGTGGTTCCTCGACCAGATGCTGCGCATCGTCGAGGAGCGCGACCACCTGGCCGGCACCGGCCTCGCCGGGATGGGCCGTCGCGACTGGAAGCGGGCCAAGCAGCTGGGCTTCAGCGACGCCCAGCTCGCCTGGCTGTGGGGCACAGACCCGGCCTCGGTGCGCGCCGCCCGCCTCGTCGCCGGCGTGCGGCCCACGTTCAAGACCGTCGACACCTGCGGAGCCGAGTTCGAGGCTGCGACGCCGTACCACTACTCGACCTACGAGGACGAGGACGAGGTCACCGCCAGCGGGCGGCGCAAGGTGCTGATCCTCGGCTCGGGGCCCAACCGCATCGGGCAGGGCATCGAGTTCGACTACTGCTGCGTGCACGCCAGCTTCGCCCTGGCCGACGCCGGCTACGAGACCGTCATGCTCAACTGCAACCCGGAGACCGTGTCGACCGACTACGACACGTCCGACCGGCTGTACTTCGAGCCGCTCACGCTCGAGGACGCGCTCAACGTCATCGAGGCCGAGCAGGCGGCCGGCGACCTGGTGGGCGTCGTCGTCGCGCTCGGCGGGCAGACGCCGCTCAAGCTGGCCGCGTCGCTGCCCGAGGGGCTGGTGCTGGGCACGTCGCCGTCGTCCATCGACCTGGCCGAGGACCGCGAGTTGTGGAACGCCCTGTGCGCCCGGCTCGAGATCCCGCAGCCCGCCGGCGGCACCGCCACCAGCATCGACGAGGCCCTCGCCATCATCGAGCGCATCGACTACCCGGCGCTGCTGCGGCCGAGCTACGTGCTCGGCGGGCGGGCGATGGAGATCGTCTACGACGACGAGGGCCTGCGCCGGGCGATGGCCGAGCTCGCCAGCTTCGGCAGCCTGGGCAAGGAGGGCGGCCTGTCGGCCTCCCGCCCCGTGCTCGTCGACCGGTTCCTGGAGGACGCCACCGAGGTCGACGTGGACGCCATCCGCGACCACACCGGCGAGGTCGTCATCGGCGGCGTCATGGAGCACGTCGAGGAGGCCGGCGTGCACTCCGGTGACTCCGCGTGCTCGATCCCGCCCTACTCGCTCGAGCCGTCGACGATCGCCACGATCGAGCGCCACACCGCGGCCATCGCCGAGGCGCTCGACGTCCGCGGGCTGATCAACGTGCAGTACGCGGTGAAGGGCAACCAGGTCTTCGTGATCGAGGCGAACCCCCGGGCCAGCCGCACCGTGCCGTTCGTCGCCAAGGCCACCGGCGTGCCGCTCGTGAAGATCGCCGCCCGCACGATGTTGGGCGCCACCCTCGCCGAGCTGCGGGTGGAGGGCCTCCTGTGCCCGCCGTCGCCCGGCGGCTACGTGGCCATCAAGGAGGCGGTGCTGCCCTTCAACCGCTTCCCCGACGTCGACACCCTGCTGGGGCCGGAGATGCGGTCCACGGGCGAGGTCATGGGGATCGACGCCACGTTCGGCCTGGCCTTCGCCAAGAGCCAGTCGGCGGCGGGCGACCGGCTGCCGGACC